>JAAUPI010000350.1 GCA_012035135.1 Microcoleus sp. CSU_2_2 | reverse complement strand
ACTCAACAAGCTCAAGCAGCGGGTCTAAGTTTCCGAGGTGCCAAGATGGCTGGCTTCCGGGCAGAGGATGTCAACATGACAGGCTCTAATTTTAGTGCCTATGTCAATTCAAATGGTTCTGCCGAACCGACCGATTTAACTGGTGCTATTCTGCCAGATACCGACTTAGACGGAGCGGATCTGCGGGGTGCCATTATGGAGAACTCGATCGCAGAAGATCTGCAATTGGTGGGCGCGAATCTTAATACCTTTGTCTCACCCAATGGCACTTCTTACCAAACGAATCTTTCGGGTGCTAAATTGACCGGTGGCAATTTGACCAATGCGACAGCAATTGGGGCAAATATGAGTGGCATTGACATAGGACTCGGCTCCCTAAATAATGCCACTCTCACAGGTGCTAATCTCAGTCAGGCTTTCCTGGAAAATGTGACGATTAGTGGCACCAACTTCACAGGTGCAAACTTGAGCCAAGCTAATCTGAAATTCGCTCAAGATGGTACTGCCCAAACCCTCCTGGTTGGAGCTACGCTCACATCGGCAGATCTCACAAGTGCCGAACTGAACAATGTCCAATTGGACAATGCAAATATGACCGGGGCAAGCCTGATTTCCACTCAACTCAATGGCGCAGATTTAAGCGGGGCAAACCTAACGGGTGTCAACTTTGTGGATGGTTCAGCAGTCGGTGCCAACTTCACCAATGCCAACCTATCTAATGCAAACCTTACCAATGTCGATTTGACCAATGCCGATTTCACTGGCGCAACAGCAACTAATGCGATCGGACTTTATGTCGGAACAGCAGGAGCTAACACCCTGAACGGATCGGGTGGCAACGATAAGATATTTGGCAACCAAGGCAATGATATCTTGAACGGTCAAGCCGGAAATGATTACCTCGATGGCGGTGCTAACAACGATACTCTCAATGGTGGAGACGGAGAGGATACGCTAATTGGTCGAGCTGGTAATGACATATTCAATGGTGGAGCTGGAGCCGATACATTGCTCTTCTCTAGCGGATTTGGAGTCGATACAGTAAATAACTTCAGAAATGGAGCTGACAAGATCGATCTGATCGCCTTTAACACTGGCTTTAGCAATTTATCCATTAGTGTCGGTGGTGGAAATTCGATTGTCACCTCTACAGCGTTTGGCGCTGGCAATAGCATTACCGTTACTGGTGTCACAAACCTCACCGCTGCGGACTTCCTGTTTGCCTAAAAGACATCTCCTAAAAAACGAGGATTTTGTAGGGGTAGTGCCCCCGTGCCTACCCCCTCTACCAACGATCGAATGTGCATTTGGGACTCAAGAGGGCCGGCACGGGGGCACGGCCCCTACTTTGAAATAATTTCACATTTTGTACGACAATTTAACTGCGATATGGTAAACACAATTAAACTCACAGAAATTGGGAAATATACCACTGGAGTATTCGATCGAGGTGCTGCGGAAATTTCAGCTTACGATCCCGCATCCAAGCGACTATTTGTAGTCAATGCACAAGCCGCTACCATTGATATTCTCGATCTGAGCGATCCTACAAGTCCCGTACAAATTAGTCAGATTGCTGTCGGTTCGTTCGGCGCTGTCGCTAATAGCGTTGCTGTCAAAAATGGCACGATCGCAGTTGCTGTTGAAGCTGTCGATAAAACTAACCCTGGCAAAGTTGTATTCTATGATGCCAATGGCACTTACTTAAAAGATGTCCAAGTAGGAGCCTTGCCGGATATGTTAACCTTCAGTCCTGATGGCAGCAAAGTGCTAGTTGCCAATGAAGGTGAATCTGCTACTGTCGATCCTGAAGGTTCGGTCAGTATCATTGACTTGTCGGGTGGGGTTAGCAATCTCACTCAAGCTAATGTCACTACAGCAGGCTTCACAAGTTTTAACGGATCGGAGGCTCAACTGCGGACAGAGGGTGTTCGCATTTTTGCGGGTAAGACGGCGGCACAGGATTTTGAGCCAGAATATATTGCGGTTGCTGCCGATGGGCAGACGGCTTACGTGACATTGCAAGAAAATAATAGCGTTGCTGTCATAGATATTCCCACCGCAACAGTTACCGAACTGCAACCATTGGGCTTGAAAGACCACAGCCTAGCGGGGAACGGACTGGATGCGAGCGATCGCGATAATAATGCCATCAATATCAATACTTGGCCTGTCTCCGGGATGTATATGCCCGATGCGATCGCCACTTTTAGCAGCAATGGTCAGACTTATTATGTCACGGCAAATGAAGGGGACGATCGGGGTGAAAACAGGAGTGTCAGGAATTTAACACTCGATCCAACAGTTTTTCCCAATGCTGCAACTTTAAAGCTGGACGCAAACCTTGGACGTTTGAGCGTGTCTGGTATCGATGGTGATACCGATGGCGATGGCGACTACGACAAGCTTTATGCTTACGGTGCTCGCTCATTTTCGGTTTGGGATAGCCAAGGTAACTTAGTTTACGATAGCGGCGACGACTTCGAGCAAATGACTGCCCAGCTATTTCCGGCTAATTTTAACGCTAGCAACGACAACAATACTTTTGATAATCGCAGCGACAACAAAGGTCCGGAACCAGAAGGCATAGTAGTTGGTACAGTGGGCGATCGCACTTACGGCTTCATCGGTTTGGAACGTATCGGTGGGGTGATGGTTTACGATATCACCAATCCTGCTAGCCCAGAATTTGTCCAATACCTCAACAACCGCGATTTCAGCCAAAACGTACAACTACCAGCAGCCGGGGACTTGGGACCTGAAGGCTTGACCTTCATTTCCGCCGCCGACAGTCCTACTGGTTTGCCCTTATTAGTTGTTACCAATGAGATCAGCGGCAGTACCACAAACTACGCGATCGCACCCAACAATACGGGTGGAATTGTTGGCACTGAAGTGGGAGAAACTTTGAACGGTTCTAATCAAATCGATTTCATCAACGGTTTGGGAGGAAGCGATCGCATCTTCGGTGGTAATCAAGATGATGTCATTTATGGTGGTGCTGGCAATGATACTATTGCCGGGAACAACGGCAACGATTTGTTGTTTGGAGAGTCTGGCGCAAATAAGATCTCCGGCGACAATGGGAATGATGCGATCTACGGCGGCGCTGACAGCGATACGATTACCGGAAACAATGGCAGCGATACCTTGTTCGGCGGTGCTGGTAGTGACAACCTCAATGGTGGTAATGGCGATGACATTTTATTCGGAGGAATGGGTCTTGATACCCTGATTGGTGATGCTGGAAATGACACCATTAATTTAGGTTTTGATGGTGCTACAGATACCATTTTTTATAACAGCAGTAAAGGTCGCGATACAGTTAACCAATTCCTGACCGGAACAGGGGGAGACATCATTTCCTTCAGTGGCATTGCTGCGATCGATGTTGTCCAATCCGGCAGCAACACTTTGTTCCGAGTCGGAGACGGTATTGCGGGCAATATAGGATTTGG
>JAAUPI010000077.1 GCA_012035135.1 Microcoleus sp. CSU_2_2 | reverse complement strand
GAGTATTCACAGCAACAGTTAGCCATCGCCCGCGAAATTAAAGACCGCCAAATTGAAGGTGCGGCACTGGTCAATTTGGGAGTCTATTACTACTTTCTGGGCAACTATGCCAAAGCCATTGAATATACAAAGCTCAGTTTAGCGATCGCCCGCGAAATTAAAAACCCCAAAGAGGAGGGTAGTGCGCTCAACAACCTCGGAGCAGCGTTCTTAAAGGCTGGCAACCCAACAGAAGCTGAAAAAATGCTCGTCAATGGGATTCAAGTTTGGGAATCGATGCGTCAAATGCTCGGTTCCAACGATGCGAATAAAGTCTCCATCTTTGAAGGACAAGCTAAGACTTATCGGACTTTACAACAAGTGCGGGTGGCTCAGAATAACCCGATCGCGGCGTTAGAAATTGCCGAACGGGGACGCGCCCGTGCCTTTGTCGATCTGCTGACAGAACGCTTATCGTCAGGCTCTACCAATCCGGCGATTAACACTTCTGTGAACCAGGAGCAAATCCGCCAAATCGCCAAAGCACAGAACGCCACTTTGGTGCAGTATTCAATCATCTATGACGGCTTCCAGATTCAAGGAAAAAGCGAATCGCGAGAATCCGCTCTCTACATTTGGGTGATTCAACCCACGGGTGAAATTACCTTCCGCGAGGTTGACCTCAAACCCCTCTGGCAAAAACACAAAGTCTCCCTCGCCAACCCAGTCATTTGCACACAAGAATCCTTGGGTATCCGCAGTCGCAGCAGCACGGGCTTGACCGATTGCCCAATGGACTTACCCACCCTGCATCAACTGCTGATTGACCCCATTGCCAACCTCCTACCCAAAGACCCTAATGCCCACGTCATTTTCATTCCCCAAGGTCTCCTATTCCAAGTGCCTTTCCCCGCACTGCAAGATGCCAACAAGACTTACTTAATCCAAAAACATACGATTCTCACAGCCCCTTCGATTCAAGTTTTGGATTTGACTCGACAGCAACGGCAGAAGTTAGCACAGAAGCCAGCCAACGATCGCGGTAATGCTCTAGTATTGGGCAATCCCACGATGCCGATCGCGTCTGCCTATCTGGGAGGTCCCAAACAGCAATTGTCTCCTCTACCTGGGGCTGAAGCTGAAGCTAAAGCGATCGCCCCTCTACTCAATACCCAAGCTATCATCGGTACACAAGGAACAAAAGCTGCGATCGTCCAAAAAATGCCTCAAGCATCGATTATTCACTTGGCAACGCATGGATTGCTGGATGATGTAAATGGATTGGCAAGTGCGATCGCCCTTGCTCCTTCTGGCACTGATGACGGCTTGTTGACCGCAGAGGAAATTTTCGACATGAAACTGCAAGCAAGTTTAGTGGTTTTAAGTGCTTGCAACACTGGAGAAGGCAAAATTACCGGGGATGGCGTGATTGGCTTGTCGCGATCGTTGATTTCGGCAGGAGTGCCGAGTGTAATTGTTTCTTTATGGGCGGTTCCCGATGCGTCTACATCCGAATTAATGCAGGCATTTTATCAAAATCTTCAGAAAAACCCGAATAAAGCACAGGCATTGCGGCAAGCAATGTTAGCCACGATGAAAACTCATTCTAATCCGCGAAATTGGGCTGCATTCACGTTGATTGGGGAGGCAGAGTAAGGACGATCGCTCTAATCTGCTTGTCGCGATCGATCTGGTATATGTTGCAATACGGTTCACTTAAGACCGAATTCAGGTTGATTGCTGGTTCATAACCTCGCACTTGATCTGTCAACTGTCAACTGTTTAACTTTGCACCTTCCCGCAGGCCTTGTTTGCGGGCAGTCCTCTATCGTGTTTGTGTATTGCTGATTAATCTAGAAGATAGTTACAGGGAGAATTCAAATGTTGACTCACGAGTTGAAGCGTCGAACCGTTTACTCTGCCGGCATTACGAGTTTAATCCTGAGTATTTTGCTCTCTTTGGCTCCTCTAGCGCTGGCAAAATATACTCCTCCTAAAAAGCCTTCTGCGCCGAAAGAGACGGGGACGAATACGACTCGCGGGGGCAGTTGCGAAAATTCATCGGCGGGATTGAGTGTCTTGGTGCCGTTTAGCCATGTGGGAGAGACGATTTCTGGGCATCCGACATTTACCTGGTTTGTACCCGATCGCACTCCTCGTCCGCTGCAATTTCGGCTGTTTACTCGCACGGGACAACTACTCTACAAAACCGACATGAAGAGTCAGCCAGGAATAATGTCCGTTGCTTTGCCCTCAAATCTGCCCCCACTGTCGATCGGGCAATCCTATCAATGGCAAGTGGTGTTGGTCTACGATCCGAAGGTTCCTTCGAGCAATGTGGTGGCAACGGCAGAAATCCAAGTGGTCCAGCCTGCTGCGTCGTTGCAGACTCAGCTTGCAGCCGCCCAAACTCCCCAACAGCGGATCGATCTGTATGCGGAGGCGGGGTTGTGGTATGACGCGATCGCCCAAGCGCGCAAAGCTGCTGGGACTTCTCACAACCAAGCGGCTGTGCTGGAACTGCTAGATGCTCTCGCTAGTTCCGAAGCCAAACCTTTGAGAGACTGGAGCGATTGCTTGCGACAAATTAGAGCGATCGAACAACAACGCCAAGGACAGCGCCACCCCCCTCAACCCAAACCCTAAAATCCCATGCAGCCTGACTCGCTAAAACTGCTCAAATCCAGTAATTGTGTACGATCGCGTTTCCTGTTTCCCTTCGCCTTTAACTTATAATTAACAAGAGAGTCAAAATTTATGACAATATCTGCCGCTCAAAATTACAAAATTCTGGTCGTAGAAGATGACCCCTCCGTCCGCAATCTCGTCTACCGCTTTCTGAACCAGACATATCAAGTAAAATTTGCCACAGATGGTAAAACTGCTCTCGAAATCTTTGAGGAATTCAACCCAGTTCTCGTGATTTTGGATTGGAACTTACCCGATACTACTGGCTACAAACTTTGCCAAGAAATGCAGAAAAGGACAAATGTCTTAGTCGCGATTCTTAGCAGTCGCACCAGCGAAGAAGATAAAATTAAAATCATGAAAGCAGGTGCTGATGATTTTATTTGCAAACCGTTTAGTCTTAAAGAACTGGAAGTGAGAGTTGAAGTCTTGTTACGACGGGTGAGAACCGTGACTCCGCGCTGTCTTGTCTTCGGTCAACTAGAGATCGATTTAGCAAGTAGAGAGGTGAGATTGAAGGATCAAATATTGGCTCTAACACCCTTAGAATTTGATATTTTGTATTATTTGGCAATTCATTCCGGTAAAGCTTGCAGTCGCCGACAGCTAATTGAAAAAGTTTGGGGCTGGCAATGCAATAATTATGCATCAGCAGAGCGAGTAGTGGACGTGCATATTGGTCATATTCGCACGAAAATGGCGAAAGTCGATGCCGCCGTGCCGAATTTTATTCAAACTGTTCGAGGATACGGTTACATTTTCAATCCGAGCCCTCGCAATCACAAGGTAGTTGTCAATTGAATCAATTCCTGAATTAGCATCGGAATTATTCATCTCTCTCTTGTCTCCCTCTGCGTTTTGGAGTGTCCTCTGCGGTTAAATCATTCGGATTAATGCCTACCGCGAAATTGGCGGTACCAAAACTTCTGCTTTCTTCTCGATTTTAGATTCTTCCAAAATCTGCTCTAAAACGGGAGCAGGAATTGGCACTTCCTCCACTACCGGATGCTTTTCTAAAGTTAAGCGAGACTGAGACGAACCGGATAATCTTTTTAACAATTTCGGTGTAGGATCGTGCAGCAAATAAATAATTCGATCGCCCGCTTGCCAAGTTTCTGTCGCCGACATCACCTGCAAATATCCTTGTCTTTCCAAAAGCAGCGGCACCAATTCCCCGGCTCGAACCAAAGCTTGCAAGTGCGCCGATTGAAACTCTAATTCCAAACTTTTTAACTCTGTTTCTCCCAGTTTTACTTCTTTATCGTTGAGATATTCGTTCCAGTCCTTCAGCGACAAATCGGAGACAAAAGCTTGATTAATTTTAGTATTATTTGCAGCAGTATTCGCTTGCGGATCTTTAGGAAACATTGCCAAAACCCTCGGCGGTGCAAACTCCTCGGCCGCCCGTTGAGCTAACACTAAGTTTACTTCACCGTTGTTAGTCATTGCCAAGAAAGTTCCCATCGAATCCAGTCCCGCTGCTTCTAAAACACTGTGATCGAGAGCACTACTCAAAAACACTCGCAAACCCTCCCTTTCTGCTAGTTCGCAAGCCTCTGGATTGGTGTCGATAATTGCCACAGATTCGCCGTGTTCCAGAAACAAGCGAGCAATCAATCGGCTTAAAGGATTTGACCCGACAATTGCAGCACCGGTGGCTGATTTCGACGTGACGCCTAATAGTTGAGCCATTCGTCCGGCCGTTAGTCCCTGGACGAAAACAGTCATGATAATTGTCAGAAAAACTAAGGCTTTAATTGAATCGCCGCCGTTGATTCCTCGTTGGGTGAGCAAAATGGCAAATAAAGATGCGATCGAAGCTGAGACAATTCCCCTCGGCGCTACCCAGCAAGCAAATAATTTCTGTCGCCAATTCAGCCCGCTATTTAGCGTGCACAGCCAAACATTAATCGGTCTCACTATCCACATTAAAGCCAAAACTGTAAACAAACTTCCCCAACCAAGCGCAACCACACTAGCGAGTGATAAATCGGCTGCCAGCAGTATAAACAGCACGGATATAGCCAGGACGGTAAGTTGACCTTTGAACCTCCTCAGCAGCCTTTCCTCAGGTACTGAAGCTGCTCTGAGAACGATGCCGGAGAGTACAGTGGCCATCAATCCCGATTCGCTGCGGAGTTCTTCTGCTAAGCCGAACAATCCCCACAAACCTGCTAAAACTACTAAATTTTTCAAGTCTTCTGACAGAAAGTTCGATCGCTTGAGAATAAATCCCAGTAGCCAACCTCCGGCCACTCCGACGACAGCACCAACTCCCAGCCTCACGATTAAATCTCGGAACAAAACCAACAAGTCCGTATTGCCGTTCAAAATAATATTCAGCACCAATACTGCCAAAATTGCCCCAACTGGATCGATTAAAACCCCTTCGGCTTCTAGCAAGGCGGCGACTTGTTTGTCAACAGATACTTGTTTGAGCAAAGGGCCGATTACCGTCGGGCCGGTGACGACTACTAGAGAAGCATACAGAAATGCGATCGGCCACGGAAATTCTCCCAGCCAGTGTGCGGCCATTCCGCCGCCGATGAGCGTAATTAAAGTACCGAAAGTAACTAAATTGCGGATGCTGCCCGAAACCCTACCCAAATCTCGCAATTCCAAATTCAACCCGCCTTCAAATAGAATTAACGCTACTGAAAGCGAGACCATAACTTCCAAGCCACTGCCAAGTAGATGGGGATGCAGCAAACCCAAACAGTCTGGCCCTGCTAGAATGCCGAACAGCAGCAAAAACACGATCGCCGGAACTTTTAAGTAAGCGGCCAGAACTTGAGCGCTGATGCCACAGGTGACGGTCATGACCATCAACAGGGTGATATTAAAGGGAATTTCCATAGATGTAGTTGTGACAGGCTACCCGCTTAGTTTTAAAAGTTCGATCGCGGGTAATTGGAGTGCAGGCGCTATTTTCGGCAAAGCAGACAAACTCGGCACGACCTTGGATTTTGGCTGAAATTAAAAAGCGTTGATATTGCGTATCACTCTATCAGATAATTCTCTAGGCGTCAAAGATGGTCATTATTCAGTAGGAGCAAGTAAAAAACATTAATCCATGTATCCGTGTCCGGCTGTTCGGCATCATTAGTCTGAATTTCTGTTACTTGCCATCGCGGTTAACAGTCTGCCACTTGCGAAAAAACTCCAATAAAATTGCCGCTGAAATTTGGCCTTGTAGCCAATCTAAGGCCTGATTTTGGTTAGGTGCAGCCCGATAAAATTTACAGACATCTATTAACCGAATTGTAGAACTTGGGGCCACAGATTGCGATCGCCACTTTTGTGCAAACTCGGCAATAACAGTCGGAGAAACTTGTGTTTGCAGCCACTCTAAAGCCTGGTCTTGACTCGCTAAACCGCGATAAAATTTACAGACATCTATCAGCCGTAAATTCGTCTCTGGGGGTACGGCAGTCGTCCGCCACTTTTGAGCAAATTCTCCTAAAACAGAGGTGGAAACTTGAGTTTGCAGCCAAATTAAGGCTGTATCTTGGGTGGCCTTGCCTTGATAAGATGAAAAAACTTCAGTTAGTCGCACGATTGATGGGGCGGGAGTGGGTTTCGGCGGTGTCGGTGGTGGGGCTGGAGTAGGTGCTGGTGTGGGAGAGGGGACAGCTAAATCCGGAGATTTTCTCATTAAAGCGGCCCAAGTTTTCAGCCCTGCAATACCATCTGCATCAAGACCTTTTGATTTCTGAAATGAGAGGAGAGAGGCTTTGGTGCTGGCTGCAAATTTGCCGTCGATCGCGCCTTGGTAGAAGCCTTGAATTTTTAACAGTTTCTGGATGTTTCCCACTTTTTGACTGTTGTAACAAAGTAAGTCATTTCCTACTATTTCCCGGAAGAGTGCGACAAAACATGGTAGTATAACACAAAAGCGCATAAGTACCATGACTCGTTATGTCACACCCAGAGAAGCCTGCAAGCTACTCTCAGTTTCTGAAAAAACCCTTAGAAACTGGGACGAAGCAGGAAGAATCAAAACCCTTAGAACCCCTACCAATCAGCGGCGCTACGACATTGACTCCGTACTCACCGACGGAATCGACCGCAGAATTACCGCACTTTACTGCCGGGTCAGCAGCGCCAAACAAAAACCAGACCTCAACCGACAAGTCAACTATCTCCAAGAAATCTACCCGCAAGGGCAAGTTTTCAAAGATATTGGAGGAGGACTCAACTTCAAAAGAAAAAGTCTTCTTACCCTTCTGGGACAAGTCATGTCAGGAGCTATCAGCCAAATTGTGGTCTGCCACCAAGACCGACTGTGCCGGTTTGGTTGTGACCTTATCAAATGGATATGCGAACAAAACGATTGCCAACTCGTGGTTCTCAGCAGAACAGACTTATCTCCAGAAACAGAAATGGTTGAAGATATCCTTGCCATCATCCACGTCTTCAGTTGTCGGCTCTACGGACTCCGAAAATACAAAGCTACTATCAAAGAAGATCCGAGTCTACCCGGAAACGAAATTAGCAGCAATTTGGAGAGCGTGGATATCGGCTAGTCGCTGGTGTTACAACCAAGCAATTGCTATTCTCAAAACTCAGAAAATTGGCAAATATGACTTGCGAAAGCAGATTATGGATAGCGCACCCGATTGGGTGAAGCAGCAACCTTACAATCCCAGGCAATTGGCTGTGTTTCAAGCCTTTGAAGCACATAAAGCTGCCAAAAAATCTAGAGGTGCTGCCAAGTTCAGAACATTTCGCGACAGGTCTCAAACCATCAGATTCCAAACAGATAATTGGAAGTCAAACACTTTCTACCCTCAAGCAACCAAACACCTTAGTTTTAAGGCTTCTGAGCCAATTGCTGAAACAATGGAGCATGAGCCAAATTTAAGCTTGATTAACGGTCAGTGGTTCATCAGCTATGCGGTCAGCAAAACGAAGTCTACTACCGATTCCAACCTAGCGGTAGCGCTCGACCCCGGCGTCAGAACCTTTATGACTGGGTTTGACGGGCAAGAAATATTAGAAATAGGTAAATACGACATCGGTCGCATCTACCGCCTAGCCAGACATCTAGACAAAGTAATCAGTCGCATCGGACAGAGCAAAGGAAAGTCTTTTAAACGACTTCGTTACAGGTTGAGAAAAGCCGCCGCTCAGCTCAGGATTAAGATCGAGAATTTAATTTGCGAGCTACACAAAAAAACGGCAAAATACTTGTGCGATCAATACAAAGTAATTTTCTTACCTACCTTTGAGACTCAGCAAATGGTCAAAAAAGGTAAGCGCCGCCTGAACGCGAAAACGGCTAGGGCGATGGTTACGCTGAGTCATTATAAATTTAAGCAAACGTTGAAGCATCAAGCAGCCAAGCATGGTTGTGTTGTAGTAGACGTAACCGAAGAATACACTTCTAAAACTTGCTCAAAGTGCGGTCACATCCATACAAAATTAGGAGGCAACAAGCTTTTTGCTTGTCCCTCCTGCGGTCACAAATTAGATCGCGATAAAAATGGCGCTTTTAACATTTTGTTGAAAGCTTTGAGAGATACCTCCTTGACTGGAATTCTTACAGATTTCCAAGTCCTGCCATACTCTGTAATCTCGGATGTCCGGGAATTACCGGGTTAAATGTATCTGGTAGTCGGAAACATCTATACCACGAATGCTCATATTACAGAAAGTTAGAAAAAGCTTGTTTGCCTGAAACAGGGATTGAATTACCCGACGCTCACCCTCGATCGGTTAGAGCGCGGGCTTCCCTCCGAGGAGCTAAATTAAGGCTACATTGAAATTGTAACGCTCAGTCACTAAATTATTTTTTACGAGGAGTGGAAGTGAACAGCGATCGAATAGAACCCGGTGCTGGTCAAGAGTCTGTTTGGGATTACCCGCGCCCGCCTCGTCTTGAGGCATCGACCAAACACGTACAGATAATTTTTAATGGAACTGTCATTGCCGACACAGGTCGCGCTCAACGGGTATTGGAGACAAGTCATCCTCCTGCCTACTATATCCCTCCCGATGATATTCAAATGCAATATTTGCACAAAACTTCGCGGGGGTCGTGGTGCGAATGGAAGGGACAAGCAGGCTATTACACTGTGACAGTAGGGGACAAGGAAGCGGTGAATGCCGGTTGGTTTTATCCCAATCCAAATCAGGTTTTTGAGGCTATTAAAGATTATGTGGCGTTTTATCCGAGCATGATGGATGCCTGTTATGTGGATGGAGAATTAGTCCAGTCTCAATCAGGTGATTTTTACGGTGGCTGGATTACCAAAGATATTGTCGGACCTTTTAAAGGAGGGGTGGGAACTTGGGGCTGGTAACGGATTGAAGAAGTCAGTAGTCAGTAGTCATTAGTCATTAGCTTTGTCCTGAGCTTTCGTCAGTAATAAGTTAAAACTTCTATAGTTAAGTGAGCATTAATTAATGCAATGCAGGAATGCTAGGTACTAACACAGCAGAATTTTGTTCAACGTCGGTGTAATCAAGAATACAGTTAATCTTCACATATTAATGTTAGTATAAGTTGTTAATGTCTGACATTTGCTTTGTTGCCAGTGTATTGTTCATTTGGGTATGGATTGTGTCTTTTAAATTTAGCCCACCACCTATTTGGCCCGAAAAAATACCAGAAACTCTCTCTTTAGAGTCTACCCTTCAGGATCTATCGGTCTTCAATTTTCAGGTTGAATCCTCTTACTTAAACAAAGATGTAGCTCGGTTGTTTCGAGATTATCCGTTGCTTCCGGGAGTGATATTAACAGAAAAAGGCAAATTTTTAGGTATGCTATCGCGGCGACGATTTATGGAACACATGAGTCGCCCTTACGGAGTAGATATATTTTCTTGCAGATCGATTTTAACTTTGTATAATATAGCTAAAGCAGATATTTTAATTTTACCAGGAGTAGCCTTAATTGTCATGGCAGCTCAGCGAGCAGTGCAGCGTTTGCCAGAACAGCTTTATGAGCCTATTGTCGTGGAGTTAGAACCTCAAGCTTACAGGCTTTTAGACGTACATCAAGTGCTTCTAGCTTTATCGCAAATTCACCAAAAAGCTACTTGGTATATTAGCGAACTTTATTACAATTTATCTGTCACTAAGTCGGAGTTAGAAGCAGCCAATTCCAAATTATATCGCCTTGCCAACTCAGATGGCTTAACTCAGGTGGCAAACCGTCGGCGTTTTAATGAATACTTAGAGCAAGAGTGGCAGATACTAGAACAAGAAAAAAGAGAATTATCTCTAATTTTATGCGATATTGACTTTTTTAAGAAATACAATGATACCTATGGACATCAGGCAGGAGATGCTTGTTTGCAACAGGTAGCTACAGCTATTGTTGAAGCTGTAAATTACTCCACAGGCGACGTTTTGGAGGAAAAATTGGTAGCTCGTTACGGAGGCGAAGAATTTACGATAATTTTGCCTCATACTACACCTGAAACTGCTGTTGATATTGCAGAGCAAATTCGAGTTGGGGTGAAAAACCTAAAAATTGAACACCTGCAATCGCCCCTTGGTTGCGTGACGCTGAGTTTGGGGGTAGCGAGTACGTTTCCTCAGCCGGAAACGTCCCATGAAAACTTGATTGCAGCGGCAGATCACGCGCTTTATCAAGCCAAAGACAAAGGACGCGATCGGGTAATTTTAGATTTTAGATTTTACTGAAGTATCGATTAAAGACCCGCTCTTTCTAGAGGTGATTGAAGCTGGAGTTCTAAAGGTCGATCGGAGCGAATTTGCAAACCGGGAAAATCTTTTTTTACTAACATTTTTTCGCCTGTTTCACCAGTGTAAATCGACCACAGTATCCAGCGACTGCCTTGAGGAAGAGTGCTTAAACTTGCAGAATTTTGAGTCAGCCAAATTATTGGTAGTTTGGGCAGATTTTCAACAGTATCTTCCCCTGCATTAACTGCTGCTAAAGTTTCCAAAACTACCCGGTTACCGGACACTAGTCCACTTCCAGCAGTCCAAAGTTTGACGTTTAACAGGCGCTTGCTAGCATAGAAGTACAGGGATGCAGCTACTGTTACCGCTCGTTCAAATTCTTCTGGTTGCCATGCCACAGCACTGTCTAGAGCAATTACAATCTCTTGACCGCCGGCTGCAACTTCTAATTCCCGCACCCGTAGTTCCCCGTAGCGGGCGCTGGTGCGCCAGTGAATCAAACGAGTGGGATCTCCGTGTCGATAAGGTCTCAGGGTGCGGGTGAGCCCTTCGGTAGCATTTTGCGATCGACTGCGATCGTAAAACTGAGGGCTGCTTTCTTGACCGATCCGATCGATCAAAGGACAAGTGCTCAATGGCAAAACCTGCGGGTAAACAACCGCCACTGCTTTCACCGGGCGGCTGCGTCGGCACCAAAATAACCCCAAAGGCGCTCCTGTCCTCAACTGCACCTCCAGCCAGCGGTAGACGCCGCGTCGCGAAACCCGTAGGTAGTATGTATCTCTGTAAATACTGTGAGGCTTTATCATCTCGATCGGACGAACAACCGGCTCTCCGAGGACAAATGGCAAGATGTCTGCGACTTGCAACAGGGTTTTAGGTTGGTTGGCGCGATTTTCGATTTCTAGTTCGACGGTAATTTGGTCGCCCGCACTGACCGGTTCGATCGGGCGACGACGGACTTCTAGGGAACGGAGCGATCGAGCCGGCAACACCGCCGCGATTCCCAACAGCGCCAAAGTAGCACCGCTGAGTGCGTACAGCCACCCCGCCATTGTATTGGTGGCAGAGCCAAAAAAGAAAACCGTCAGCCCCACCAACAGCCAGCCCGCATAAGCAGGAGTTACAGCACGAGTTTCGAGCCAATCGGCGATTTTGTGACCGATGTTCTTCATAGAAATTTCAATTGTTAATTGCTAAACTATCGCCGAAAATAGTCAAATTGTAAAATCTTCTAATAATTTAGCAGCGAATTAGCAGTTAGCGATTAAATTGGAAATCGACCATTTTAGCAATCAATCTACTCGATCGATAGCAATTTGGTCGCAGACCCCGGATTCAACCTTAGATCTTGGAAAAAAGCTCCGCATCCTTTTCACTTGCCCTCGGATTCATTCCGAAAGCTAGATCTGGACAGCAGCAATCTAAAATCTAAAATCTAAAATCTAAAATCGCATGACCGGAGACAAAAAATGAACCCCTTAAATAATCCTACACCCGTTCGACCAGACCCTCAAGCTCGTCGAACGCCACCGCCACCACCACCCTTGGCTACACCCTCGCCTGCTACACCCGCCGCCGCAGCCATACCTGCACCCCCCCCTGCCACTCAGCGACTTCCAGAGACTCCGCAAAGTACGATCGAACAAATGGTGAGAGATGCCCATACAGTGGCCGCTTCCGACATTCACATTCGAGTCGGTCAAGTGCCTCGATTTCGGATTCGGGGGGTGATGCAAGTAGCCACCAGTCACCCCAAAGTAACGCCAGAAATTTTTGAACATTATTTGGCAGAAATTCTCACTCCAGAACAGGTAAAACAGTTTAAAGACACCAAAGAATTGGATACAGCAATTTTTTACCCGGGCTTCGTGCGGTGTCGGGTAAACTGTTTTGATTCTCTCAGCGGTGGCGCGATCGTGCTGCGTTTGATTAGTTTGGACATACCGACGATCGATGCCTTGAGGTTGCCGGAAGTTCTCAAAAGCATCATCTTGCGATCGCAGGGATTAATTTTGATTACCGGGCCTACCGGTTCGGGGAAATCGACAACATTGGCCGCCATGATCGATCACCTCAACCAGATGGAGCAAAAACACGTAGTTACAATTGAAGACCCGATCGAATTCATTCACCCGTCTAAAAAATGCTTGGTCAGCCAGCGGGAAGTAGGTTTGCATACCCATGAATTTCAGCAAGCTTTGCGGGCAGTTTTACGGGAAGATCCGGACGTGATTCTGATCGGGGAAATGCGCGATAGAGTAACTATAAACACGGCTTTGCAAGCAGCTCAAACAGGTCACTTAGTGTTGGGAACTCTCCACACTCGCAGCGCAATTAACGCTCTCAACCGCTTGTTGAATATGTATCCGCCTGAGGAACAGCAAGCGATGCGGATTCAAGTTTGCGACTCTTTGGTAGCAGTAATTGCTCAACTTTTGCTGCCAACAGTTGACAACCGCCGCGTCGCAGTTCACGACATTTTGGTGAATACACCGGCCATGCACGATTACTTGATGAAAGGTGATGATGACGAAGCTTTCCGGTTGATGGAACACGATACTTACGAAGGAATGCAGATTATCAACCAGGCTCTTTACTCTCTCGTGCTTGAAGGCAGAGTGACGATCGAAGAAGCAGCAAAAACTTCTCCAGAAGCGAGCGATTTAGACCGCCGCTTGCGGACAGGAGGCTACGATGCTGCGGACGCTCGCAGCTTTGAAGGCAGCAAAAAAGAAAAGAGCGTTCGCGCTAGGTAAGCTGTTTTGCGCTTAATTTGTATCTTTGGGCAGGGCATCCTGCCCTCCTCAAAATCAAATTAAATTTTTGTGGAACAGGTGTCCAATGCCAAAGGCCCTACAGGTTCGATCGAATTAACCGGACTTGAGATGATGTTGACTTTACACGACCTTTAAAATGGCACGCCATCTTCCCGGTGATTTCAAAGAAATGTTAAAGATATGCTCTGACTATTGCCAAGAGTACGCAATTTAAGTTTATATAGTTGAAGAGACAGCTTATTATCAGTAGCAAAATTATTACAAAATCTGTTTTTAGAATCAGCTCAAACCTCCGTGTTTCTATAATTGAAAGGAGTTAAGAACGTGAAGCCTGCATTTGATTCCTCCGTATTTGACTGCATCACCAAAGCCGAAATAATCGATCGCATGGAACAACTAGTTCCCCCGGGTTCCCCCGAACCACAAGATCCTGAAATCCTTACTGCTTTACAAACTCTGACCGCAAAACTAATCGCAGCCTACAAAGCAGACGGACAATTAGCAGCCGAACCCTTTAACGACGTGCGCGATCGATCCGTTCACCTGTACGCCACCGCAGTCAGCAACAAAATCACAGGAAAAACCATTTTAGTAACTGGCGGAGAAGGATGCGTCGGCAATTTCTTAATTGAAAAATTGCTCGCCCTAGGCGCAAAGCAAATAATTTCGATCGACCAAGCCCAATGTCAAAACCCTGAAGAAACTCGCCCACTTGCTCGCCGAGAAGGTGCGATCGTTTTCTATGCCACTGACATTCGCAACTTGGAAGCGCTGAAATACATATTTGAAACAGAAAAGCCAGAAATTGTGTTTCACTTAGCTGCTCAACGCTTACCCGGACTAGCTGAAATCAAAATCAGAGAAACAGTTACCAGCAGCCTTTTAGGAACGCAACACGTTATCCAACTCTGCGAAGAATACGGCGTCGAACAGTGCATCTTTTCTTCCACGGGAAAAGCATCTCGATATTTTACAACAGAAGTTTACGCAGCTTCCAAAAAGTTTGCTGAATGGCAATTTGCCAAAGCAGCTCAAGAAGGAAATGTCACTTACGCAATGGTTCGCTTTACTCATATGTTGGAAAATAGCTCGTTTTGCGAGCAAATGTCCAACAAAGTGCAGCAAGGTAAAATTGTTAACGTTCACGCTCCTCACCGTTACGTAACCGCTCAAAATCTAATTGAAGCCGTACATTTATTGTTGAATGGACTAGTTTTGTCCGTTCCCGGAAAACTGAAATTTCTCACGGTGCGAAATCTGGGGTGGCCAACAGAAACTTTGGAAGTAGCACTCTATAAAATTATGGAGTCGGGTAAAAATCTCCCGATTTATTTTCAAGGACTTTTGCCGGGATATGAAGAACCTTTTTTCCTGGGACAGTTTGACTGGAGCAAGCCGACAGAAATTCATCTCTTAATTAATGTTTTGGAAGACCCTTTTAGAATTGTTTGCGATTCGGGCGATATAGTGAGTGCAGAAGTAGCTCCTTTTTCTTTGCGAGTGTTAGATCAACAAGTTTCCCACCTAGAAAGCTTAATCGCCGACCCAGATTTCCCGGAAGTGAAAATCAAACAAGTTCTTGTAGAAGCAGAAAAAGAAGTGATTGCTTCGTCTTTTTCATGGACTTGTGCCCCAGACTTGTTGAAAATTTTGCAGTGGGGAATCAATCCGAAGAAATTGCAAGGTTATGGAACTGACATCGGTAGTTACAGCGAGATTATTGAGCTACTGCTGCAAGGAATTTACGGCCGACTTAATCCAGAAGTGTTGCATAGTGCTGGAATTACGGCTGATGAATTTGATGGCTTAGTTGAGAGTCTTTCTACAATGGATTCTATTCGATCGGAGGTGGGCTATTTGCGATCGCTGTCAAAATATTTCAGAGAAATTACACCAGCGCCACAGTTAACTAAGCAAAATTCTGACCGTGTAGTCGTTCGCGATGCAGCCTAGCATCATCCGAAAATAGTTTCGAGTTGTGAGTTGGGAGGTTTGAATTCAAAACTCTATATGTAAACCGATCGCGCCGCGCAGGCCACATGAGTTTGTGCGCCGATCATGCTTCTTAAGATTGGCATAGTCAATATGATATGATACTTTGAGTAATGTTACCCTGCAATCAGTAAATTAAATTAAACTCAGGTAAAATAATTGTGGAAACTAATCAGCTAGCGTTCCTATCGATCGATGTGATACTATTGGCGATCGCCCTGCTCCTTCTAGTTCCCGTTGCAGTTCTATTTTTAGAATGCAGTGCCGCTTTATTGTCGCGTCGCAGCGCAACAGCGGAAACAAATTTACCCCGTCCCAAGGTAGCAGTTCTGATTCCTGCTCATAACGAAGCAGCAGGAATCGCAGCAACAATATCAACAATATTACCACAGCTAACAACAGAAGATCGCCTATTAGTTATTGCTGATAATTGTACGGATGCAACAGCAGCGGTAGCGCGAAACATCGGTGCAACGGCGATCGAGCGACAAGACACAGAACGTAAAGGTAAAGGATACGCGCTAGACTTCGGCTTGCAGTCGATCGCAGCAGAACCCCCAGAAGTAGTAATCATGGTTGACGCAGATTGTATCTGTCAGCCAAACGCAGTAGAGAAATTAGCCCGGGTTGCAGTTGCCTCAAAACGACCGGTGCAAGCAACTTATTTAATGGAACAGCCACCTAACCCTACTCCAAAAGATTCCATTTCTGCTTTAGCATTTCTCGTTAAAAATTTAGTCCGACCGAGCGGCTTAAAACAGTTGGGGCTACCATCATTGCTAACCGGTACAGGCATGGCTTTTCCTTGGTCGGTAATTCGATCGGTTTCTCTAGCCAGCGGCAATATTGTTGAAGATATGCAAATGAGCATGGATTTGGCTGTTGCCGGATATCCAACCATATTCTGCCCCGACGCCAAAGTCACGGGGTGTTTGCCGCAGCAACAGGAAGTAGCTAAAACTCAAAGAACCAGATGGGAACACGGTCACTTACAGACTTTGCTAACTCAAACTCCTCGACTAGCAACAGCTTCTGTACGGCAAAAACGTTTTGACTTATTGGCGATCGCCCTTGACTTGTCCGTGCCTCCGCTTTCGCTGTTAGTCGCTATTTGGGCAGCAGCTTTTGCAGCCTCGTTACTAGCAGCCACCTTGGGAACATCGGCAATTCCCGCTATATTTTTAGCAGTAGAAGGGCTGCTGATTTTAGTTTCAATTATTGGGGCTTGGGCTAAATTTGGGCGTAATGAGATTTCAGGATTAACCCTTTTAGCCGTACCTTTTTACATACTGTGGAAAATTCCTTTGTACCTGGGTTTTATCGTGAAGCGACAAACCAAATGGGTGCGGACAGAACGCGATGTTTAGTCCCCGTATACACGTTCAGCCGTCCAGTGTCTTTCTGAAGATTCATAAATTCTCAACCCATCCAACCCAGCATTTTTCACCATCATCTCAACTTCATGCAACGTAAAAGCAGCTTGCAGCGAATCGCTAAATAACTGTTGCTGATGCGCGTTGCAATCTCCTGCATACATCTCGACTAAATTATCCCTCATGTCCGCCGTTTCCGACCGCAGTAAATCCCGCAAAAAAATTGCTCCCTGCGGTTTCAACACTCGCTTGACTTCCTTTAAAAACGGCAGAGGATCGGGCAAATGGTGGATAATACTGTTGGAAATTACCATGTCAAAATAATTGTCAGGATATGGCATTGCCTTAGCATCAATCAATTCGAGACTAATTTGCGATCGTACTCCGGCTTTTTCCACATTTTCGGCCCCCACTTTCAGCATATTTGCCGACAAATCGATGCAAGTCAATTTCCATTCTGGCCGCAGTTGACAAAGGGCGATCGGAATTCTCGCAGTACCCGTCCCCGCATCCAAAACGTTTCCAAAAACCGGCCCCAAAGCAGCAGCACTGTGCGCAAACGCAGCATTAACCTCAGTAAAGTCCATCGAATCGTATTCGATCGCCTCTTCCCAAGAATCCATCACCTCCGGTTCCAAAACTCGCTCCATAAAATTTATCTAGTTATGTGGCATTTCCATATAGAGGCTGAGTTTCGCCTGTAAAAGCTCCACCAACTCCGGTTCCATATATCTATATATATCAGGGATTTGCAGACAAATAACTTTCTTACCTTTGAGACTTTCTGGAAATTTGCTGCGAAGTCGATCGGCGTGTTTCTGCTCCATCACAAATATCAAATCCGCCCAACCCACAAGACCTTCAGTTACTCTAATTCTTGCACCTTTTTCCGTTCCAGCCGATCGCACGCTGTACCCACTAACTTTCTCACATATCCTCTGGGCAGTCAAACTCCTCCACTTATTCCGACTGCACACAAACAATATCTTAGTTTTATCCATTTATCTGCGTTAATCCGCGTGCATCTGCGGTTAAAAATTAAATTCCATTGCTCCCGACGCACCTTGCATATCACAAATACCGTATTTTGTCAAACTTGCCAAAATTTCCGTTACAATTCTTAAACGGTAAAATACGTAGTTTGCATGATAACTTGTATTTATTGCATTTGCAGAGTTCGTTTATTTGACCAATTTAAAGGGTTTCAGGCTAAAAAAGCAAAATTAGTCATAACGCCCCTGGAGTATCAAAATCCGATCATAGCTGAAATGGCGCAAATACGTCAAATAAATGAGAATAGAATCAATAGTGGAGGGGCGTATTTTTGGGGTTTTCCGGGAATTTATTTAACATTTAAAACAAAATTAGTTTTCTGATTGTTTTTGCTTATCAATCCAGCTTGAGTTGCACCCGATCGACCTCATCGCCTCAAAAATAGAAATATGCTCGATCAAACTTTCCTCAGATCTGTTACAATCCAAATTAAGCGAAGTCGTTATGAGTTCATATAAATAGCTATGACCGAACAAACCGTAGAAAACTTAGTAATTATCGGCTCAGGTCCGGCAGGTTACACGGCCGCCATCTACGCTGGGAGGGCCAACCTGAAACCAGTAGTTTTTGAAGGCTATCAAATGGGAGGCATCCCCGGCGGGCAACTGATGACCACTACAGAAGTAGAAAACTTTCCCGGCTTTCCCGAAGGCATCACCGGCCCGGAGCTCATGGATCGAATGAAAGCTCAAGCAGTCCGTTGGGGTGCCGAACTGTACACGGAAGATGTAATTTCGGTAGATTTGAGCCAGCGGCCGTTTACAGTACGATCGGACGATCGAGAAATTAAAACCCACACCATAGTAATTGCGACAGGAGCAACGGCAAAAAGGCTGGGACTGCCTAGCGAACACGTATTTTGGAGTCACGGCATTTCCGCCTGTGCGATTTGCGACGGCGCTACCCCACTTTTTAAAGGAGTAGATTTAGCTGTCATCGGCGCGGGGGATACTGCTGCGGAAGAATCTATTTATCTAACAAAATATGGCTCTCACGTACATATGCTGGTGCGGCGCGACCAGATGCGGGCGAGCAAGGCCATGCAAGACCGAGTGCTGAGCAATCCCAAAATTACCGTTCACTGGAACACCGAAGCGGTGGATATCTTGGGCGAACCGGGTGGCAAAATGGACGGGGTGAGAATTAGAAATATCGAGACAGGCGCCGAGAGCGATTTGCTGGTGAAGGGATTGTTTTACGCGATCGGTCATACTCCCAACACTCAACTGTTCAAAGATCGGCTAGAACTCGACGAAGTAGGCTACATCACTACCAAACACGGGTCGGTAGAAACTAGCGTCGAGGGAGTTTACGCTGTCGGCGACGTGCAAGACCACGAGTTTCGCCAAGCAATCACCGCTGCTGGCAGCGGTTGTATGGGTGCGATGCTGGCAGAACGTTGGCTGTCATCTCATGGTTTAACCCAGGAATTCCATCAAACCGAGGAATCGGCAAAACCCGCAACAACAGAAACTCAAAAAGTGCGCAAAACCAGCGAGAACTTTGATATCAAAGACACGCGACATGAAGGAGGTTATGCTCTGCGGAAACTTTTCCACGATAGCGATCGGCTGATTGTGGTTAAATATGCCTCTCCAAGTTGCGGGCCTTGCCACAGCCTCAAGCCGATTTTGAACAAAGTAGTAGATGAGTTCGATGGCAAAATTCACTACGTGGAAATTGATATCGAAGAAGATCCAGAAATTGCTGAAAATGCTGGGGTGATTGGAACGCCGACGATTCAGTATTTCAAAAACAAGGCTTTGGTGACTGAGCTCAAAGGAGTTAAGCCAAAAAGCCAGTACCGCGAATTAATTGCCAGTAATTTGTAGGTGAAGAAGGAAGAGGGAAGAGGGAAAATGCAATTTCGGGCAAGGGTTAAATAACAGAGAGTCAAAATCTGGACAATACCCCATTAACCTAGACAAAAGTTGTGATAAGCTGTTGTGCATTTAAATTGTATATTTCGATCGAGAATCAAAAATCGTCAAATTCTCTCCCCCTCTCCCCATTCTCCATTCCCCTTGCCAATGATGACTCAAAGCCGAATCCGACTGCCACGATTTCTCAACCTTGCCGCACCGTCAAATCTCTCAATGCAAATGATGTGGGTAGGTTTGGCAATCACTGCTGTGTTTGTACTGGTTGCGATTTTGTCCCCAGCGATGCAAGCTTGGGGATGGCTGCAAAATCCTACAGATGCTTTGATTAACCCGATTCACGAACCACCGTCGGCAAGTTACTGGTTTGGCACTACCCGAAGTGGCTATGATGTTTTTTCTCGATCGCTCTTTGCTTCTCGCGCAGCTTGGCAAGTGGTGATTTTAGCGACGGCTTTGAGTTTGTCGATCGGTGTACCGTTGGGATTGGTTAGCGGTTATTTGGGTGGTAAGCTCGATCGAATTCTGTTATTTTTCATGGATACAATTTACACTCTGCCAGGGTTGCTGCTTTCTTTGACTCTGGCGTTTGTCGTGGGAAAAGGAGTATTTAATGCTGCGATCGCCCTGAGTATTTCCTACATTCCTCAATATTACCGTGTCGTCAGGAATCACACCGCCAGTGTCAAAACCGAACTCTTTGTCGAAGCCGCTAGAGCAATGGGGGCTGATACTTGGACAGTTCTTTCTCGCTACCTGTTTCTGAACGTCATTCAGAGCGTACCAGTGCTGTTTGCCCTCAACGCCGCCGATGCAATTTTAACGTTGGGAGGTTTGGGATTTCTCGGCTTGGGACTTCCCGAAGAAACTCCTGAATGGGGACACGACTTGCGTTTAGCGCTGGATGCACTGCCTACTGGTATTTGGTGGACAGCCTTGTTTCCCGGTTTGGCAATGACTTTCATGGTAGTAGGATTATCTTTAGTGGGAGAAGGATTGAATGAGTTTGTTAACCCTCGGTTGCGAAATCAGCAGTAATTTGTTTCATGGTTGAATTTAGGGCGTCACAAAGGAAGAGGGTATAGGGCATAGGGCATAGTGAAGAAGGAAGAGGGAAATAAGTAGAATTTTTCTCACTCCCAATTCCTCGTTCCCCAGTCCCCTAACAATTCGATGATTTTACCTAAAATTGATTAAATTTCTTCATCGAATCTTCACATTATAACGAGATAATAAAATCTTTTTTGAATAAAAATCTTACGGAGATTGCGAATTGCGTGGCTTCGAGGTTCGGGTGAGCGCTTAGGTAGGGCTTGCTGAATAACTCCAAAACATGAGTCCCATGAGAGTTTTCAGGTTCAATAAGTGGAGAGAATGCCTGTGTTGGACCTCAATGGCCGGAAAATCCATGCACTTCACTCTTGAAAGTTCCCTATTCCCT
>JAAUPI010000004.1 GCA_012035135.1 Microcoleus sp. CSU_2_2 | reverse complement strand
CAGGCGCAGGCGCAGGCGCAGGCGCAGGCGCAGGCGCAGGCGCAGGCGCAGGTGCTGGGGCAGGTGCAGGTGCAGGGGCTGGGGCTGGCGATGCTATGTCATCATCATCGTCATCGTCATCATCATCATCATCATCATCTAATTGTCTGGCACCACGTTCAGGTAATAAATTAACACGACCATTAGAAGTTCGATCGCCCCCTGAATTTGCCGAAGCATTAATATCACCCGTAACCGCAATATTTCCCCCAGCTTGCAAATTAACATCGCCTCCCGTACTGTTAGTCTCACTAGCAGAAACCGCCGAAGTATTAATATTACCTGAAACTGCAATATTCCTACCAGCCTCCAAATTAACTGAGCCACCTCTTGCCTCAGTGCTGTTAGAATTAGCAGAAGTATTAATCTCACCTTGAACTGCAATATTGCCAACTGCTTGTATATTTACCGCGCCGCCAATTGCCGGAATCTGAGTAGGAGATGTATTAATATTTGCCGTAACTACATCTCCGGCTTGTATCGGCAAATCCGTCACTCTCAGAAATGCTTCACCTCGATCGTTAACACCCATTCCCAGTTCGTAACTATTACGATTTGCTATCAGTAAATCTTGGATTGTAGCAATTCGCTGCTGCCAATCTACAGGTTGATTTCCCCCTGCTTGTGGCAGTTGAACTTCCAAACTTAGCAAATGTCCCTCTTGAGAAATGCGCACACTATTTCGGCCAGGTACAGCAAAAATAGTAATTTTACCTCCAGGTGCAGAAAGTTCTGCCGTACTGGCAACTGTACCACCAATTAAAGTTAAACTCTGTCCCGATCGTACACTCAAATTGCCTGCGCTTAAAATAGCTCCCGGTTGCGGCATTGTAAAAGCAAAAGCTGTAGGATTACCGAGTAAAATTGGGTAGTTATTAACACCAGAAGCGTTAAACCAGGCGTCGCCAAATTGAATCCCGTTAGCAGTTGTAGCACTAAAGCTAGCCGGAATGTTGAGTTGAGAATTTGGCCCGAAAATAATACCTGCGGGATTCATCAAAAACAGATTAGAATTACCGCCTGTAATTTGAATAATGCCATTAATTACTGAAGCGTCGCCGCCAACAACTCTACCTAAAATATTTTGAACCTGCGGATAGGAAAGAAAGTTAGCTGTTTGCCCTGCATTCAATCCAAACTGTTGAAAACTGTGAAAAAGATTAACTGAATCACGGGAAAGACTGCCGTCGCGAATTTGGAAAATATTGCCTTCTTGAATTACTGTTGTTCCCGTACCATCAGCAGCAGGAATTACTGGCTGTGCTTCCACTTTTTGGATAGTAATTGCACTTGTACAAGCAATAGCTACTAACAGCTTACTAGATTTACTAACATCAAAAATTACATTTTTCATAAATCTGCAAATGGTTTTGTGGAAATATCTTCTAGTTCCACTTCTGTCAGCAAATTCGCCCAATCTCTCGCTATTTCAGGATTTGTTGAATTGGTGCGACGGCTATTGCCTATTAGTGTTAAAGCTTCGTGCCAGATACCGTTTTGAGCATAAACAGCAGATTTTTCTGGTTCTGTGGTTGTTGCTTTCAGTTCACTTTTAAGTTTGTCGCTTTGGGCAATCCGCGTAATTGAACTGCTGACAAAAAATGTTACTGGTCTGCTAGATTTTTGTTCTGGGTCTTGACAGTAAAGAAACAATCCCCATTTATATTCTTTTCCAATTTCTAGGGGCTTTTCGGTATCCGGTAAAGTAAAGCTAACTACACCGGGTTTTTCATTTTTTGGTTTGAATGTGACTTGATATCCGTCTTCGGTTTCTAGCCGGAATTTGAGGGAGTGAAAATTTTTGGCTGGGAAAGGAATGTAAAACCAGAAAGTAGGATGGCTAGCGACTGTTAATGCCTGATAATTTTGTTTGGGAACTAAGGCAGTGAGAAATTCTGTTGCTGTGGCGTTTAGGCGTTCGCAAGAACCGCTGCTGCCCGCATCCCGCCGTTTGGCAGGTCTTTCTTGGTTTCCTGATGGAGGTGGAGGTGGTTGAAATCGATTTGTACTTTTTCTTGGATTAGTTTTCCTTGTCGCGAAGATGTTGTTGTATTTTGCAGGAATTTGCGATCGAGATTGCGCAGGCAAACTGACTGAATTGGCAAGAATGAATACTAGAATTAAGGGGAGTGTTTTTTTTCGAGAAGATAGGTGTAGATTATTCATGATTGTACCTCAGATAAAAGTTTGATGAGCCTTTTGTTTAGGATTTTATAGAGTAGTGCACTCGATCCGACCGCAAGTATAAGGGCTAAAGATGGTGACAGCAGTGGCACCCACCAGCCGCGAATTAACAGCGTGTAACAGCAGTAATACAGAATTCCTAGCATTGGCAATGAAAGACCGATCGCAATTAAAGCACGAAACTGCCAAGCTAACAATCCTCCTACCAAAGACCAAGTTAAAATCCAAAGATCTTCTTGCCACTGTGACCACCCCTTCAATAAAGCCCGTTTATTTTCTTTGCCGACAGCACTGATAATTTGACTAATTTTGTGAGCTTGGAGTGTGACTCCGGACATTTTACCATAAGGAGTTAAGTGAAAGTCTCCGTAAGCTTCATCGCTGGTACCGATTAGGACTATTTTATCGTTGACTAAATTGCGATCGACTGGATTATTTAAAAATGCTAACAGGGAAATCTTTTTAGCAACATTATTCCCGCTGCTGCGATAGTTGAGCAACAATTGACTCCCGGCTGTATCGACATTATGATAGCTGCCTGCATTAGGTTTGAGTCGCTGTAAAACTACATTATTAATTTCAAACTGCGCTCTTTCTTCTGATGTTGATGTTTCGCTAGCAAATATCCCGTCATCATGAAGGTAGCGCAAAGCCACTAAAAAACTGAAAGATAAGTGACTTTGACAGGGAGATATTTTGAGGTTGCTGGGGGGAGTCAAGCTTAACAAATGGCGGCGAATTACGCCATCGCGATCGACTACAATATCGCTAAATCCTACTTTATCGCTCCGATCGCTATTTTGCAAAACATCTGGAGAAGGCGAACGGCCGGTATTACTGGCATTTTCTCCTACTTGACAAATTGTAATTAAATTGTCATCTTTTTGCAGGCGATCGACTAATTTTTTATACTTGCCATCAATTTTATAATCGCGGTAGATATCTAACCCGATCGCTCGTGGTTCCATAGTTGCTAATTTATCTAAAACTCTAGCGAGATAGCTATCATAAAGTGACTTACTTTTACCCTCTTCCGGCGGGCGAATTTGAGCGCTCACATCTTTGGGAGTAACTTCAATAATTAAGATCCGCGGATCGGGGGGTTCAACAGGTCTCGATCGCATCAGGCTATCAAAAACTTTCAACTGAAAAGGTTCTATAACTCCCATATCTCGAATCAGTATGACTGCAAATGCTGCTATTAAACTGACTGAAAGCGCTACAAATACTGTTTTGATGCCGCGTCGCGCCACAATCCCATTTGGAATTAAGCCACTGAAATCGGCAGGCAATTTATTAATTGAAATCTTAGATAATTCCCCATTCCCACCTTGCAATAACTCCCAAGTTGGAGGGACATCTGTCAGATTTTGGAAAATCATCGGCAGCCAAGTTGCACCAGGTAAATCCTGAAAATCTTCCAACCTTTTCTGGGCTTGCCAAACTGCCGAATATAAAGACTTTCCACTTGCATATTCAGATAGAAATTCTTTTAAAAATGATTGCGCTACTTCATCCGGTACAGACTCTTGCATTACTACTGCAATGGGAATTCGCAATCCGACTAATTCCTGTGCCAATCCCAAACCATCACAAGAATTGAAAATACCAATTTTTAACCCGTTATGAATCGCTTCTTTTAAACCATTTTTAAATTCATCCAGCCTCAAACTCTCTTTATCGTTGAGATAAATTCTCCCAGTTTCGCTTTCCGTTTGGCTGTGACCTGCAAAAAATAAAATATCCCAACCTTGCTTTTGGCGCAAAGCTCTAATAAACTCCTTAGAGTTTGGCTGCTGCAAAAACAATGAATCCGTGCCTTCCAAACTCTTAATAGCATCTCGATCGGGCTGCAAATTGATATTGCTATCATCCCCAAAAACTGCTAAAATTTTGACTGTTTTACTGGCTTTTGGGGATTTTTTTCGGAACTAGCTGCGGTAAACTCTGGCAGGGCGCAACCAATCCCTACATCGTACTGTTCCAATAAATCCCAAACGTGCCAAGGCAATTTCCAAAGTAGAGGATTTCTTGCTTGAATTACCAGGCGAATTTCATCTGAATTATTAGCTAACTCTGCCCCCAACCTTTCTCGAATTTTTTGCCAATTTTCATCTGCCGATGGTTGCAGCCATTTTTTCATTTGGCTTTCCAAATCTCGCACCAAATGGCGGCAAACTTCCACATCATCGCTGGTAGAACGATTTGTCGGCAAAGTGTCATCAATTTCCCAACCATCCTCAAAGTCCCGCTGAGGCTTGTTGTACTGTCGATCGGGCATTTTTAACCGACGAAAAAGAGTTTGCCAACTGACATAAAATCCCTCAATTCCTGGGTTGGGTAGTAAATTGCCTTCAATTTCTGTTAACAAGCGGCCGTCGTCTGTGCTAATTCGCAGCAATACTTCAAATCCTTGCTCGAAATTGCCTTGCCCTATTTTTAAAACTGCTATTCGACCCATAATGAAGAAGGAGGGAAAGAAGGGGACTTCGATCGCTTCGCCCCCTAAATAAGGGGGACTTCGATCGCTTCACCAGTCCTGACTTAGATTTAGACTGCAAAAACTTCTGTAAAAATTATATTATTCAATTCTATTTGTACTTGAAAACAAGCTCCGGGTGGCGGAGTAAAACGCCGACCGATCGACCGATCTTTGCCTCGACCTAATTCGTCGCTTCTGGCTGCAACTTCTAAGCGATTTTCGCCTGCATCTGACAGAACTTTCAGCTTGAGATTTGGGGGGAGAACCTCAAGATTTCCGGCTGGTTCAACTTGTAGAAATACACTGATTCTGTCATCCGATTGTGGCATAATTGCGAGAATTAGAGCAACTCTATAACCATCTAATTCTAGTCCTAAATCGATCGCTCTTGCCCTCCTGATCCCCGCCAGCGGGTGGTGGGGGTCAATTTTTCCCAAACTCAAAGCAGCTTGCCAGCGAGTTTCCCGATCTTGAGCTGTTTGCAGCAATTCTACCAGAGCATTCACCGCATTGGCATTGCCCGCCCCAATTTCTCCTAAAACGCCGGCTGCTTGAGTGCGAGTTTCTTCAGTACGATCGGGCTTGGTTAAACTAATTACAGAGTCGATCGCCTCTTGAGTCGTCGCTTGGGCCACCGCTGTGCCCCGCACATAGCCCAACTGCGGCGGATTCAACAGCATTTCTACTGTCTCCCAACCCGCATCAAAAATATTTTGCAGCCAGCGATTTAAATTAGTCGGCTGTTGTGCCGTTTGTGGTGTTGGCAATACTAAATATTCGAGCAAATCGTCGATCGACTGCAAGTCACTCACCAGCAATTTTTCACTCTCCACTGCGGGCGTAAATCCTAACAGCGTTGCCTCCTGTTCTGCCTCATCAATTTGCACTACAATATAGCCGAGTCTGTCATCTTGTACCTCCGCCGGTACATAGCAAAAGCGATCGGATTTCCGCATGGGCCGGCATTCCAAACTACCCAAACCCGTTACTTCCAAATCAGCAACATTTGCCAGCAAACGCGCTGCTGGATTCCAGCTATTACCCGCACTCAAATTTGTAGAAATCCCAACAATTCGTAGGTAATTATTTACCGTACAAACAGCCAGAGTATTCAGGTAAACCTGCTCGGCTTTTTGAGGATTTGGGAGGTCATTCGCGAACTGCTGAGCCAATTTTTTTGCATCTCCAGTAATCGGCAGGGGAATCCACAAATCAGTCTCAGATTCATAAATCATGATTATTTTCTCTTTTTGGGTGTATCTATTTCTTCTATGTATCCTTGTGCGATGCCAAATTTTCTAACCAAAGGCAAACACCTGCGGTTGTAAAACTTCGGTAAATCCTTAGCTTCGGCGGGGGTTAGCGAAAATTCAGCAGCAATTTCGCTCCAGGGAGTCTCTTCAGGAAACCGCTTCAAAAATAAAACTTGGCAATTAATTTCTGAGCGATTTCTAAAGCAAGTTTTTTGCAATTCTCCATCAGGATCTACCTGTACCCATTCCAGAGTTTTGTGCCAAATTTCGATAACTGGATTAATATCTGGATTAGCAGGAACGCGATCTAAAGGATCGAAAATTTGGTCGTCTGTTTGCAGGGGAGTAGCTTGGCGGTTTAACTCTCGATAATGACGATCGCGAAAATTCCGCAGCCGTTTTTTAAGATAGTTATCCAACCAAGTAATAACGCTGGCAAGTTCTGGATCGTACTCTTCTAAATTTTGACAACAATATTCCCACATTTGCTGAAGAGCATCATTGTAATAATCGGTGTATTCTTTCCACAATTTGCCCGATTTCGTTACCAACCGAATAATCTTGTTGAGCCTTTGTCGCCGATCAACACTTTCAGGAGGATAAGTACGAGCTTCAGCAACCAATTGACAGAGTAAATCATTTAAATCATCCATAAACAAATGAATTTGGTGCGTATCATCCGTTAGCATAAACCCGGTACAGGGAGAATTCAGAAGTTAGAAGGTGAAAACAGCTTGAAAATGATATTGCATCGCCACCTAACATTTATAACGCACTTGTGTAGTTGTACGACTCTCCAAGCTACTTTTCGCACAAGTCGCTGATTAAAGTAGGGTGTGTCGCCTTGACTCTTCTTGCCTTTGGCGTTGATCCGGTAGCGACGCACCTACAGTCATATCGCTTAACCCTAAATACCGCCAGCGGTTTAAGCCACGGGCTTTTATTGAAAGCCCTCCTCAGAAACTTGATGGGGAGAGGGGGGGAGAGGCAGGGCTATATTTCCCTTAATCCTCACTAACCGTTAAACCAGAAACCACAGGCGCGATCGCATTCAATTTTAACACCGGATGTTCGCCTTCTACCTGCTGACAATTCCACTCATTTCTAAACAACAACACCGGCCTTCCCCAACCATCCTTAACCGTCACCGTATTAAACAACCGCCCAACTTTTACCAGCGCATCCCAACCGCCGTCAACCCAGCGAGCTACACTATAAGGCAAGACATCGAGCAGTGTTTCCACATTATATTCCGACTGCATTCTGAACTGCACGACTTCAAATTGCAACTGTCCCACAGCCGCCAAAATTGGCTCGCGTTTCGACTCATCAACCGAATACATAATTTGCACAGCACCCTCTTCTTGCAACTCCGAAACACCTTTACGAAACTGCTTGAATTTAGAAGGATTGGGATTTCTTAAATAAGCAAAAAGTTCCGGTGAAAAACAGGGAATCCCTTCATACTCCAATTTTTGACCAGTGTAAATCGTATCGCCGATCGCAAAAACTCCCGGATTGTTCAAGCCAATCACATCACCCGGATAAGCAACCTCGATCGACTCCCGATCCTGAGCAAATAACTTTTGAGGTCTTGACAAACGCACCGTTTTACCACTGCGAGCGTGAGTCACATTCATATCCTTTTCAAACTTACCCGTACAAACCCGAATGAAGGCAACTCGATCGCGGTGTCTTGGGTCCATATTCGCTTGCAACTTAAACACAAACCCGGTAAAATCTTCATAAGTTGGCGGAAGTTCTCCAGCGCTGCTTTTGCGGGCGATCGGTTTCAAAGCATAGTCTAAAAACGCATCTAAAAACAGTTCTACCCCAAAATTACTCATCGCACTGCCAAAGAAAACTGGCGTCATTTTCCCAGCCCGAACTAAATCTAAATCTAGTTGATCCCCCAACTCATCGAGCAGTTCCAAATCATCTTTAAATTGATAGTAAAGATCGGGTTCCAAAAGTTCTTCAATGCGGGGGTCTCCCAATTCAATTACTGTATCGATCGCAGCACGAGAACCGTGTTGACTGCGCTCGAATAAGTGAATTTTACGTTGACGGCGATCGAAAACACCTTTAAAGCGATCGCCCGTACCGATCGGCCAATTTACCGGATAAGTCTGCAAGCCCAATTCCCGCTCAATTTCATCCAACAAATCCAAAGGTTCTCGGCTAGGGCGATCGAGCTTATTAAAGAAGGTAAATATCGGCAAACTTCGCAGCTTACAAACTTCAAATAACTTGCGAGTTTGCGGCTCCAAACCCTTAGCAGCATCCTCCAGCATCACCGCATTATCAGCCGCCGCTAGAGTGCGATAAGTATCTTCACTAAAATCTTGGTGCCCCGGAGTATCCAGCAGATTAATGTGATATTTTTTATACTCAAACTGCAATACAGTAGAAGTAATAGAAATTCCCCGCTGCTGTTCCATTTCCATCCAGTCAGAAGTAGCGTGACGCTGAGCTCGACGGGCTTTCACAGAACCTGCCTCATGAATTGCACCTCCATAAAGCAGCAACTTTTCTGTCAGAGTAGTTTTACCCGCGTCGGGATGTGAGATAATCGCAAAGTTGCGTCGGCGCTCAACAGCAGTTTGCAGTTCAGTTTCAAGTTCTGTGGTCATTCGATTTTAGATTTTAGATTTTAGATTTAAGAATTGAAGAAGTATTCCCACGGATCAGTCCGCGGTCCCGACTAAATTGCTTTCGGTTATCACAAATTAGGTAGGGGAATCCTCACCAAACTGCTATTATACCCTGTACTAGAGTTGCAATTAAAGGTAAAATTATCAGTAAAGTCAAGGAAAAGTAATATGTACGACTCCGACAAGCGGAAGCTGCTATCACTACTGTGCCACGGGGCTATTTTTTTGAGTACGTTAGGATTGTCGATCGGAGTGCCGATCGCTGTATTATTAGTATCCGACGACCCCGTTGTCAAAGATAATGCCACAGAAGCCATTAATTTTCACTTTAATGTCTGGCTGTACGGCACCATTATTCTAGTGTTAACTGTCGTAACTTTCGGCTTGGCAGGCTTTATCCTAGCGCCAATAGGTTATCTGCTACATTGGGGACTGACAATTTTTGCAATTTTCCACATTGTAAGCGATCCAAACCAACCTTACCGCTATCCTTTTATTTTCCGCTTGTTTTAGACAGTAAATCGCGATTTAGCATCGATTTTGAAAACCCGGTTTCTTGAATAAACCGGGTTTATAATTACTTCATATTATGTCCGTTCGATTGAAACCGAATGCCCATGCTTAATTTTCATCGCATTTCAACAACTTTAGCCGCATCTGACAGAGGCATAATCGCTTCTTTAGCATTCAACTTTTGATTTAGTTCGCGAATGCGACGCGACAGTAAGCGAATAATATTAACAGCAATTCCCGGCGTTTCATCAATAGCATCATATAGTTGCATTTGAGTCAACATCAAACATTCGCACGGTTCAAGAGTAGTAATAGAGGCCGATCGAGGTTCCGCATCAAACAGCGACATTTCGCCAAAACAAGCACCAGCTTTCAACTGTGCCAAATCGCGATCGCCAATGTGAACCCGTACCGTTCCCGATACTAATATATAGAGCGATCGACCTTCTTGCCCTTCCGTAAAAATCGTGTGTTTGGAAGGAAACGAAAGTTCATCCATTACCGATGCTAGACGCACGAGAAAATCATCCCGCAGTTCCTTAAAAATCGGAACTGCCCTGACAAATAATAGGCGTTCGACGCTAGTTAACATAGTGCGATGCAGTGATTAATTTAAACTTAAACAGGAAAAAGGGAATTGAGTTTTGACTGAGTGAATTAGTTATTGGTTATTGGTTATTGGTTGTTACCAATGCCCGATTCCCAAATGCCCAATGCCCGATAACTAAGGACTAATGACTAATTTTATCTTTTCCCCCCAGTACCCAATTCTGCCATCATCTGTTCAACTTGAGCAGATACCAAGTTGTCGGGATCATTTTGCAGCCTGGGCAGCAATTCGATCAAAGCCCGTGGCGAGGCTATTTTCAAATAGGCTAACACTGCTTCGCGAACAAAACCCGTCGGATGACGCAGACAGACGAGAGTTTGTTGAGCAGTGAGACTCCAGCGGGCTTCCCTAGCCAAATGAAAGCAGCAAGCCAATGTCCAGTCAGAAAGGAAGTGGCGCAATTCTAGCAAACGGCGCAAACGATCGCTAGGGTTTAGAGGTTTGTAAACCATCAATTCGGAGAGGTTGCTAAGTTTTTCTCTTTCCGAGTGCTGATCGAACAAGTTGATTAGCGATCGCTTACTCGTTATATCAACTGTATTGTCTAAAATTTCCAATCCCCTAGCAATCATAGAAGGTTGACCCGAAGCGATATTAAAAGCAGCAGCTTGTACAGTGTCTAACGGATAAAGAAACTTCATCAGCAAGAAACACCTGTCTGTAGCATCAGCTTCTAACCCCACGAGGGCCCGCTTCAACAATTGAGCCGTATTAGCAGCAGGTTCGTCGGGACTGCTGGCATCTTCAGCTTGGAAATTGCCGTAGCTTGTGATTACCGGAGACAAATCTACCAGACCTGCATAAATTTGACCGATAAACATTAATTCCTGTTCGATGAGTGTTTCGACCCCGCTACGGCCGATACGGTCTAGAACGCCTTCTATGCCGACTTCCGAGGGCATTTTCAACAGGATACGGAGGATATTGCGTCTCGTAGTTCCCCAAGTAGTGATTAAATTGCCCACCAGAATGTCCAGTGCCTCTACAGTCCCGATTTGACCGAGAGCACTCCAGGCCTGTAACCTGACTAAATCCGATTTGTGGATGTCCTCTGCCAAGTGGATGAGTAGAGGAATCGCGTCATTGTGAAGTTTGACGATCGCCTGCAAGGCTGCTTCCCTGGTCGATTTGTAACCGAGTCCCCGCATCAGTGAAGGGTAATATTCTTCAGAATGAGTAGAAGAAATCACCTCCAGGAGAGCGCACCGCACTCGCAGAGATTCATCTTGCAACAGATTGGGTATATATAGCCGTAGTCCTTGCAAGTAGTCAGCCTCTCCCAAAGCGCGCGTACCCATCACTCGTTCCCGCTCTTGCTTGTGCGTGAGCATTTGTCGCAAGGTGTTAGTAGCTTCTGCCTTTTGTTGCCGATCGCCCCTTCTCATAATTAAAGCAGCCGCCGTACCGCGGACTACCGGGTCTACGGTTTGCTGCAAGTAAGGCCGCAGGCTATCGATATTCGGTTCCGCATCTGTCAGCCAGATGTAGCGCAGGGCCAAGGCTAAGACTTCTGGGGGGAGGGATTGCTGGCTGAGGCTGCGAACAGCTTCCAAATATGCAGGATTCGGGTGTTGGAGCATGGTTTCCAGGCTCTGGCGCTGTAAAGCAGAAGGCAGCACTTCCAGGATAGGAGCCAAGACTTCTCCGACATTTTTGGGGTCAATTTGGGTCAGGAGTTCTATGCAAGAGCGCTTATCATCTTCAGCCCCCGGCTGTTCGAGAGTTTCTACTACTGCTCGCTTCAGGGCTTTGAGGTCTACATCAGTGACACCCAAGCGTCCGCGTTCGGCACTTTTGACCAACAAGCCCACGTATTGCGATCGGATCAGCCAAACCACGAACAGCCATACTAGCGATAACAGGACAATGACGCCGATGAATACCAAGCTTTGCTGGTCGTGAAATACCTTTTCATCTGTCGTTGGCAATATGTATCCCGTCACCCATAGCAGAATCAGGATTCCGACTCCTGTAACTCCGCAGGATAAGGGTTCGCCGACACCGTTGACAAGAGTTTGGATTCCCGATCGAATACTGTCAGGGATTGGTTGGAACAAAACTGGGCTGACAGTTTCCAACAGCGTGTAGTGCAGCAGTTCGTCCAGAAATCTCAGGAAAACCAGTCCGATGAAAACTGGTACTAATTGGCCCAGGGACGCTCCCAGCGTCAGCACTCCCAGTATCGCTATCCCCGCCGGCAGAATCATCGCTGTGACGAATACTCCTATTCTTTCTACCAAGCGGCTGGAGGCGAACCACTGAGTAGCGACTTGAAACAAGCCTTGAATGCCTTCGTAAATTCCCAGGAAGCTAGCAATCCAACTAGCTCCACTAGCTCCCTCCGCTGGGTTTTGGTATTCTAGCTGGCTGTAAAATTGGAAATCTACTAGAACGTAGAGAACTTCTGCCAGGACAAAAAAGCTGACTAGAGGTATGGCGTATTTTTGCAGTGGCCCTGTAACTTTGCGCGTAGTAAATTCTTGATTGTCGTCTTCGTCGTCATCTGTCCAGTGGGCTGTTTCTGGGAATGCTTGGCGGTATTTTTCTGTGAGGTAGTAGAGCAATACTGAACCTGTGGCAACCATTAACCCAGAGATCAGGGTAACGTTTTTGAGTCCGACTACGTACAGCAGCACTGGCAGAGAAAATCCGCTGACTACTCCAGCCACTAAATAGCCACTACTGACGAGGGGATAGGTGCGCTTGATTTCTCGAATGTTGAAGAGTTGATTGGAAGTGATAGAAGTGTTGAGGTCATTCAGGACGTAGCAAGCTTCCACCCACAGCCACATCAGGAATATTGTAATGAAGGCGATGCTGATGCCAGCTATCTTTGTATCTTCGTAGCCGATGCCGAATCGAAACAGAAATAGCGGTACCGACATCATGGCCAGAACGACTACTATGACGCGCCGCAATGGCAGAATTTTTTGCAGCCAGGAGTAGACAAAGCCTAAACCGGAACCGATGAAGGCGCTGGCTATGTAAATCCAGGGCATTTTGTCGGCACCAAATTCATCTAGAAACAGACCCACTGTGCTGAGTTCCAGCCAGATCAGCCCTACGGAGGTTAGAGTGTAGACGAGGAACATCAGTACGGTTCGTTCTACTTCTTCCGATCGCAAGTTGAGCGATCGGAGCATCCCTTGTCTTACACCCCCTGAACCGCTGATTTGAAAATTGTCCATGCAGCCTTGATTTATCCTGTGTGGTAGCTTATTCCTGTTTAACTGCGGAAATCATCAGCTATCAGTCACGAGTGTATGAACTAATGACTGATGACTGATGACGAACTATCTATTTATCAAAAATCATGGGTTTCAAACCCCCGATTTTAGGCGTCAGGTTTTTAGGGCTAGGTGTAAATCCCCATCTTAAAAACCCCACTGTCAACTGTTTAAACTTTCTTCGGCGACAGCAGCATCATCATACTCCGTCCCTCTTTTTTCGGGGCTTGCTGCACTTCTGCTATTTCCTGCAAATCTGTGGCCATGCGCTTGAGCAAGTCCTCTGCTAAGTTGCTGTGTTGGATTTCTCTACCTCTGAACATGATCGTAGCTTTTACTTTGTCCCCAGATTTGAGAAAGCGGTCTGCTAGTTTGAGGCGCACTTGGTAGTCGTGTTCTTCAATTTTGTAGCGCATCTTCACTTCTTTAACATCGGCAGTGTGCTGCTTCCGCTTTGCTTCTCGCGCTTTCTTTTCCTGCTCAAATTTGTACTTCCCGTAGTCCATGACCCGGCATACGGGCGGGTCAGCTTTGTCGCTGACAAGTACGAGGTCGAGTTCTTTGTCTTCAGCGAGGCGCAGTGCTTCTGAGGGTGTTAATATCCCTAGTTGCGCGCCGTCGGTGTCGATTACCCGGATTTTGGGGTATCGAATGTTTTCATTGATCTGGGGTAGATTGCGATTTTGTCTTCTTTCAATCACAGGCATGAATGGTTTTGCAAGCAGTAGTTTGATAGTGAGGCTTCCTTATACTTGCCATTCTACTCAGTCTGGCTGAGTTTCTGCGTAGTTTTATTTTAACTTCACACGCGATCGGGCGGATGTGACGGGTGGATGACAACAGGGTCAAGGATTCACGATCGAGCATGAAACATCAAGTAAATCTTCTGTTTCTCCCCCCTCTTGCCAAATCTGGCAAGTCCCCAACTCCCCCAAGTTGCCCTGTAGAATAGAAATCGATAATTGTAAATTTATATTGCGAACAGAGGCAAAATTGACCAATTCTTTTCACTGGCACCAACGAGTTGGAACTCAACGAGATTGGGTATGGCGGGGTTGGCAAACTCGCTATACCTATTTGCGACAAAATCAACCTGCTGGGTTCGGAAATCAAGACGATCTCGAATTTGAGGGTTCTGTGGCAGAGGGAATTGACTCTCAACCGCAGGAAACGCCGATTATTTTGCTGCACGGGTTTGGGGCTTCGATCGGCCACTGGCGACAAAATCTCGCTCAACTCGCTGAAAGCCACACGGTTTATGCCTTGGATTTGTTGGGTTTTGGGGCTTCCCAAAAAGCTCCGGTCAACTACGACGTGTCTGTATGGGTCGATCAAGTTTATGATTTTTGGCTGACTTTTGTCAGACAGCCTGTAGTTCTGGTCGGAAACTCGATCGGTTCCCTGATTTGTCTGGCCGCCGCCGCCGCTCACCCGGACATGGTAGCAGGGATAGTCACGATTAGCCTCCCAGACCCGTCTGTGCGAGCCGAGGCGGTGCCTGCGTGGCTGTTACCCGCGATCGAAGCAATTGAAAGTATCTTTGTTTCGCCGCTAATACTGAGAACTCTGTTCTATTTTGCCCGCAAACCCTCTTTTGTCCGCCGCTGGGCTGCCTTTGCCTACTCCAACCCCGAAGCCGTTACCGATGAATTAGTAGAAATTTTATCAGGGCCTGCGGGCGATCGGGGAGCTGCCAGAGCCTTCTGTGGTGTATTTAAAGCTGTTGGCAGTTCACAATTCAGTCCTGGTGTCAAGACAGTGTTATCAAATTTAACAATTCCGATGCTGTTAATTTGGGGTCGGCAAGACCGGATGATTCCCCCTAGGTTCGCCCGACCTCAGCAATTTGTCGCCTGCAATCCCCATTATGTAGAACTAGTTGAATTAGACAATGCGGGTCACTGTCCCCAAGATGAATGCCCGGAACAAGTAAATCAAGAAATTTTGAACTGGATGACTCAAAAGTTGGAAATCAGGGCAGTAGTCAGTTGTCAGTAGTCAGTTGTCAGTTGGCAGTTGTCAGTGGTCAGTTGTCAGTAGCAAAAATAAAAAAATCTGTCCTATGCTTTATGCCTTCTGCCGTTTGATGATATCATCCGCTGTCGATCGTCAAAAGTTGTGAGAACTCGATCCCAGCCGGTGCTATTCTATTTCACTGAGCCAAGTCCCTCGATCGCGTCCGATGCCTGAAACTGCTCCCTTGAATAACAGTAAAATTCTACCTTGTGACGCTCCCACACCAACCCTTCGGGTATGGTTTAGGCTTCAGAGTCCGGTCAAGGATATCTAGAACTTCCTTCAAGGTACTCCAATTGTTTCCCTCTACGACGTTTTATAGTGAGGAACACGTCCCGCCCCACTTGTCAAATGAAAAATTTTGCAACGACGACCCAGATTGTTATTCTTCGATCGCAGATATGAGTATTTTACCAGAATTATTACACTTTTGCTCGTCTCGTCATCCGCCCGTCTACTGCTGCCTAGCTACGCTTGTGAGATTACAGACGGGCGGAATCCTCATCTCACGCGCCTTTCATCCCACGCCAAAGGTCGCGTTATCCCGCGTGGGATTCCCTGCTGTTTAGCTAACTTCTACCTTCAAGCTTCAAGAAATAGCTCGTTTCTTGCTGCCAAAAATAAATATGTTCCCTTGTACCGACAATCTTTCTATCAACTTCGGATCGATCGGTGGCGAGCTTTTTGGAAGACAAATATTTGCCAGAATTTGGCATTTCTGAGTCTGTTAACGCATAAAAAAGTCAATTTAGCTAAAAGCTGAGGGCAAGCAACACCGAGGCTTTCGGCTAACTGCTGAAAGCTTGAGGCAAACAGCACCAAGGCTTTTAGTGGCAACGCAAACGAGGAAAAACTGTCGTGAAATTCCACTCGCTACTACTCAGTTTCTTAAGTATATTTTTGCTCGCAGGAGCCGCCGAAGCCGCTAGACTGCAATCTTGGCGGTTTGATGCTTCTGAGAACCGGCTGTACATTACAACAGACGGGGGAGTGCAACCCAAGGCTCAACTGATTTTCAACCCGACGCGGTTGGTGATCGATTTGCCGGGGACAAGTTTGGGTCGTCCGTCGGTCAGCCAGACACTTTCAGGGGCGATCGAATCGGTGCGCATAGGGCAGTTTGACGACGAAACAACGAGAATTGTGGTTCAGTTGAGAGACGGATTTACTCTAGACCCGCAGCAGGTAAAGTTCCGAGGTATTTCTCCCAGCGAGTGGACAGTGGATTTGCCAAAGCCTGTTTCTGGAGGCAGTCAAAATCCCAGTTCAGGGGGGGAGGGAGAGAGGTTATCTGTTGAGTCTTCTGCACCTGAGTCACAGTCTGTCGAGGCCACAGTAGTTCAGAACGTTCAGGTGACGGAGGACGGTTTTTTGATCCGCACAGCAGGTGGTCGCCCACAAATTAATTTTCAACAAAGTCGGGCTGGGGATATCGCCACACTTGATATTGAAGGGGCTACTCTAGCTTCGGGCGTTAGCAGCCAACAGCCTCAGGCTAACGGCAAGCACGGGGTTGAGAAGATTGAAGTCCGGCAACTACCCACGGAACCTCCCATTACTCGCGTGACTTTGCGGATGAAGAGTTCTAATACTCAGTGGCGGGCGTCTTGGAGCAGTTTAGGCGGGATTTCCCTACTGCCTGCGGGCGTAAGACAATCAGCTACCCCTCGCCGTTTGACGGTAGATCCTCCCGCGAGACAAGCTCAAGGAAATTTAGCAAGAATACAGTCAATTGGTTTAAACAATAGTGGCAACCAATTGGTCGTGAGAACTGACCGACAAGTTTCCTATACCAGCGGGTGGGATCAGTCGTCGAGAGCTTACTGGATCAGAATTGCCTCTAGTTTGCTAGCCGGTCAAATTCCTCAGCTAGATGAAAACAGCCCTGTATCTTTTACTGCTAGCCAAGAAGACGCGGAGACTGTGGTGATTTGGGTGCAACCTCGATCGGGTGTCGAGGTGGGCAGGGTGACGAGACCAAATCCACAATTGCTGTCTTTGCAGTTGCGCAGTTCTGCTAGCGTGCAGCCGTCTTTTAGTCGCAGTCCCAGTATTCAGCCTTTGCCGAGAAGGACTCTCGGATCTGGTGAGTTACCCCAAGTTTCTAATGGTCGATCCGTGGTGGTCATCGATCCGGGCCACGGCGGCCGCGATCCAGGTGCCGTCGGGATTGGGGGGATTCAGGAGAAAGAGATTGTTTTGGATATTTCGTATCAGGTGGCGAGACTGCTGGAACAGCAGGGAGTTCAAGCAGTGATGAGTCGAACTGATGACAGCGAGATCGACCTGGAACCAAGAGTTTCTCTGGCTCAACGGTTGAATGCTACTTTGTTCGTGAGCATTCACGCTAATGCCATTAATATGAGCAGACCGGATATCAGCGGGATTGAAACTTATTATTTCGACAGCGGGCTAGATTTGGCCAGGACTATTCACGCCAGTATTTTGGAGGGAACGGGTGCAACTGACCGCCGGGTGCGGCAGGCTAGATTTTATGTTTTGAGAAAGACTTCTATGCCTTCTGTTTTGCTGGAGGTGGGTTTTGTGACGGGTGCTGAGGATGCTGCTAGGCTTTCCGATCCAGCTTACCGCAGTCAAATGGCGGCTTCGATCGCTCGTGGCATTTTGCTTTACCTCCAACAAAGATAATATAGTGACATTGGGCATTGGGTATTGGGCATTGGGCATTGGTAACTAATTACAACAGTCAACAGACAACAGACAACTAACTATTAACAAATGACAACAGACTCAGGACAACAAAGAATCGGTATTTTTGATAGCGGCGTAGGTGGTTTGACTGTTTTGAGGGAGTTGTACCGACAATTGCCCAACGAATCAATACTTTATTTTGGAGATACGGCCAGGTTGCCTTACGGCACTCGCGCGGCATCAGAAATTGTACACTTTGTGCGCGAAATCATGGCTTGGCTGATTGCACAAGACGTGAAAATGGTGATTATGGCCTGCAACACCAGTTCTGCTTTGGCGATGGAGATGGTGCAGGCTGAGTTTGATATTCCGGTGCTGGGGGTAATTCTGCCGGGGGCGCAGGCTGCGGTACAGCAAGGAAAACGCATCGGAGTGATCGCAACTCCTGCTACTGCTGCTAGTAATGCTTATCGAAATGCGATTTTGGAAATGAACGATGCTTGTCGGGTGTGGCAGGTTAGCTGTCCGGCTTTTGTGCCACTGGTGGAGCAAAACCGGATTGACGATCCTTACACTTATGAGGTGGCGCGGGAATATTTGGCCCCTTTGATTCAGCAACGGATTGATACGCTGATTTATGGTTGCACTCATTATCCGCTATTGGCTCCGGTGCTGCGATCGCTCTTGCCGACTGGGGTGCAGTTAATCGATCCGGCTGTGCGGGTGGTGGCTGCTGCTGCTCGAGAGTTGGAGCTTTTGGGGTTGCGGAATCCTGGTAATGCGCTGCCGACTCGCTTTTGCGTGAGTGGTGCGTCGCAGCAGTTTGCAGAATTGTCCGTACATTGGCTCGGTTGTACTCCTGCAGTTGAGAAAATTGCGCTCCCGACGGTGGTACGATCGCCCGTATCGATCGAATCGGCTGAATAGACTCGCACATCGATCCATTGTTCGCGATCGTCCGCCGTACAAAATTCACCCCCTAAATCCTCACTTGCCACGGGATTTAGGGGGTTCTAAAGTTTCAGTCCCCTCGCGGGGAAAAGGTAGTGCATAACTCATCATCGATGATTTATGCAGCACTCAACCAGACTTGATACTAGACATCAATTTGTAATAAAATGCAACAAAAGCTTTGATGTTGAAACAAATAATGTCCCATATATGCTGGAGATCTTCAGCCTTGAACCATGTCACCCTATGTATCCCAAGCAGTTTTACTTGTAGACGGCTATAATATCATTGGACTTTGGCCTCGCCTCCGAGAAAAGCGCGATCGCGACGAACTCGAAATAGCTCGCCGCGAGTTAATAGAGATTTTAGTTAACTACAGCGCCGTTCAGGATTTTGAGGCTCGACTTGTATTTGACGCGCACTATCGAGATACTCCCAGCGTTAAAGAAATTATTACTAAAAATTTATCAGTGCACTACACTGACTTCGGTCAGACAGCAGATACTTATATTGAAAAATCTTGTGCTAGTTTGCGTTACCAGTTGCGATCGCGATCGGGAAAAGGCCGGATGATTGTAGCTACCTCAGACAGAGCCCAGCAATTGACCGTTGTCGGCTACGGTGCGGAATGGATGTCTGCCGCTCAACTTGCTGCTGACGTAGAATGCGCTGCCCGCCGCAGCGAGCGCCAGCACAAATCCCGCAAACAAACTTCAAGCCGCTTTCTGGCTAGTTCCCTAGATGCCGAATCCCAACAGCGCCTCGCAAAACTGAGAATGGGGCTGCGTTAGTTGGTGAAACCCCCTTGCTGTATAAGTTTTAAAAAAGTTTGCCAAAGGCCTTGCTAAATTCTGTTGTTGCGGTTAATATTAGTAAATGTGGCAAACAAAAAGTCGCAATCCTCGGTAGCTCAGTGGCAGAGCGGTCGGCTGTAATGAACGCCAGTGATTGGAATCAACCAAGAGCTGAAGTGACATAGCAGCTCTATTCGGTAACGGGTAGTGAAAAATCGGGTGAATTCAAGGAAACCGCAGCACTTCGGGTGGCGGCAATCTTGAGCCAAGTCTGGCAAAAGGCAGTGGTGATGTAAAATTTTCCACAAGTAGCTAGAAAGGTGCAGAGACTAGAGATGAGGAGCCTAACCAATAAATCTCATAGCGCCCGACATCCCCCAACAGATTACAAGTCTGTTTTGCAGGGATGATGAAATAGTCCGCGCCCTTCGGAAACGTTGGGATAAGTGTAACCGATTGGTCGTAGGTTCAAATCCTACCCGGGGAGTTAGTAAAAGTCTGAAGTTGGAATTTTCCAGCTTCAGGCTTTTATTTTTTACGTCTATAAAAAACCCGGTTTCTTGAAGAAACCAGGTTTTTTGCTATTAAACAAAAGAGGAGTGAAAACTTAACGAGCTCTGATTGTGGGAATTCTGCGTTTCTCACACAATCATCTACACCTCACGGACAAATTTTCGATCGACAAATTTCCGTTGTAGCTTAAAGCTGTCTCATTTCGTCTTCCAGCACCCGAACCAAATCTTGGTTGCCACTAGCTCTAGCTACTTCTATACGGTGCATTAGTTGCTTGTGAATGTTAGCGCGGTGGGTTTCAGCGATTTTTTTTACGTTTTGGCGATTTGTGTTCATGGTGGACGTTCCTTATATTGAATTTGGTGTAACTCGCTACTTCTTTAATATAACGCTAAATTTCAAAAAGTATCTAAATTTACAAAAAGTTTACAGTTATTGACCGATCGAGCAAAATAGTGTATACTTAGGGGCGTAAGTCAATAGCGAAATCTTGACAATCAAAAAAAGGAAAAGGGGCAGAGAGAGGGAGACTACCAATGCCCAATGCCCAATCTCTCCAGTCATATCAAATCCGGTAGGAGCGGAATTATATAGTGCGAGCGGGGACGCTCGCACTGACATTATCCAAATATATGATGCCGATGCAACTGGAAACGATATCATGGTCAAATTTGCGCCAAAGCGTCTACCAAGTGCTGAAGGTGTGCGGGTTCGTGAGTCGCCATCAGCGAAATCCGAATGCGACTAACGCTGACAGTTGGAGGGCGAATCGCCGGGGCGAAAATGCCCATATCCTTGAGCTTGCTGCTAGCAACTAAAGCTGTGGCTGCATCTTTTAACGGAAAACAGAAAATTGGAGAGGGGGAATTGGTAATTGGTAACTCGTAATTGTTAATCGCACAATGTTTGAAAGTTTCGATGTTTTTCTGCAACCGATCGCGGCGTTCTGGTTCTTGCCGTATAATTTTGACAGCTTCCAAAGCAGCAGCCGTATCAGCCGGCGTCAATCCCGTAGTATAAATCCAAGTAGAAGCTCGATTGCGGAGAAAATCGATTAAAGCAGAAGAGCCGGCAACGTAACCTCCCAAACTTCCCAAAGCTTTGCTGAGAGTGCAACTTGAATCAGCGCCTCTCCCGTACAGCCGAAATGTTCGACGCAGCCAGCACCACTAGCACCGAAAACTCCTGTAGCGTGAGCTTCATCTACTAATACCATGCAGTTAAATTGTCTGGCCAAACCGAGCAACTGTGGCAGCCTGCACAAATCCCCATCCATACTGAAGACGCTATCGGTAACAATCAGACACTTCCGATAGTTCGTGCGATTTTGCTCTAGCTTAGCTGTTAAATTATTGAGATTGCAGTGACTGTAGTCTAGCACAGTTGCACCGCTGAGCACCGCTCCATTTTTCAGACTCGAATGGTTGTACTGGTCAGATAATATCAAATCGCGCTTGCCGACGAGAGATGCGATCGCCCCTAAATTCGCTAAATATCCCGAACTAAATACTAAAGCATCCTCAGTTTGTTTTAACTTAGCAATAGCCTTTTCTAGCTGTCGGTGTAAATCGCGATGTCCGCCGATTAACCTCGAACCAGTCGCACCCGTACCAAATTCCTGAGTTGCAGCAATCGCTGCTTGAATCAATCTTTGATCGCCGGCTAATCCCAGATAATCGTTACTGGCGAAATTAATCAGCTTGCGCCCTGCTAATTGTACTGTAGGACCAGGGCAGTTGTCGATCTTTTGTGGTGATCGATACCAATGAGCCCGACGAATCGTGTCCAGTGACTTCTCTATCCAAGCGTAAGGGTCAGAATTCATAGTGGAAAGCGATCGGGTAATACGTTATATTATCTGTTGATCAGTCCCTACGTATCTTCAAAGCATATGTCAGCCACTAAAAAATATAGATTAGTCACCCGCAGCGATTTTGACGGTCTTGTCTGTGCCGTTTTGCTCAAAGAACTCGACTTGATCGACGAGATTAAATTCGTGCATCCTAAAGATATGCAAGATGGAAAAATTGCCATAACAAATAACGATATTAGCACGAATTTACCTTATGTTGAAGGAGTTCATCTAGCTTTCGACCACCATTTTAGCGAAACTCTCAGACATGAAAAAATCAAAATAAATCACATCATCGATCCCTATGCTGCTTCAGCAGCTAGGGTACTGTACAAATATTATGGAGGCAAAGCAAAGTTTCCTCAAATCTCTGACGCAATGATGGAGGCGGTTGACAAAGCCGATTCCGCTCAATTTGCCAAAGAAGAAGTTTTGCATCCCAAAGAATGGGTTCTCTTAAACTTCATTATGGACGCTAGAACTGGCTTGGGCAGGTTTAAGGATTTTAAGGTTTCTAATTACCAGTTAATGATGGAGTTAATCGATTACTGCAAAAATCATACTATCCATGAAATCTTGCAGCTTCCCGACGTGAAAGAAAGAGTAGAACTCTACTTCGCGCAACAACAGAATTTTCAAGAACAGCTACTGCGCTGTGCCAAAGTTTATGATAATTTAGTCGTTTTGGATTTGCGAAACGAAAATGTAATTTATGCCGGTAATCGATTTGCAATTTACGCTTTGTTCCCCGATTGCAATATATCGATTCACGTACTTTGGGGACTGAAGCAACAAAACACTGTGTTTGCAGTTGGCAAGTCAATATTTAACAAAACTTCTAAGACAAATATTGGACAGTTAATGTTAAAATATGGCGGTGGCGGACACCCAAATGCCGGAACTTGTCAGATTGATAATGACAAAGCCAGTAAAGTTTTGAAAGAGTTAATTGCAGAGATCGATCGACATAATTGAATGGCCTCTTTCCGGTTCGCAGTCAGGACTTTAGTCTTTAATTATTTTAGTTTTTAGGACTGAAGTCCTTTGAGTCCAGGAATGGGGAGTTTAATTATCATCTGCAAACAGCCTATTCTTGAGCTTGTTCATTCTCAGCATTGATAATTTCTGAATTATTACTTTGAACTGGTGGCAAATGGTCTACCAAACCCATGTCAAAAGCGACATCTGGCAAATCAGAAACCTTATATTGTCCAGGCTCAAACAATCGCCCAGGAGTAAAGCAAGGCTGTTTTAATAGTACCACTTCGGTAGGTAAAAACATTCCCCTAAACCTTTTGCTTTCGAGTGCCATAATTTCCGTTCCTAAAACAACTGTCGCATTAATCTTAGCAACTTTTTAGCCGTCGCTTCCCAATCAAATAAATCCGCCGTCTCTCTAGCCTTTTGAGCTACCTGAAAACGCATTGGATCTTCAACTATCTTGCGTAACTGCTCCCGAACGGACTGAACATTGGGTTCTGCCCAGTGAGGAGAATTTCCGATCTTCAGATATTGAGTATCATAACACTTTCCTACGGGAATGATGTCGTAAGAAATGGGATAGCAGTTAGCGTTATTAGCGTAGTCAGTCGGGCCACCGTAAAGAGTCATAGCGACGGGCAAACCCGCAGCAAATGCATCTAAAATTTTAATGGCAAAACCTTCACCACGAAAGGGAGCTAAAAAAGCATCTGCTGACAAGTAGAATTCAGCTAGTTCTTTTTTGTCAAAAAACTTAGGTATTATGTGAATTATTGGCTTAAACGCACCAAAGTTTTTTTCAAAATCTCTAATTAATTCTATGATTAATTCAGGATGTTTGCCTCCATCTTTGATGATTAATTCCACATGAGACTCATATTTAAATTCCTGACAAAAAGCTTGAATTGCAACATCAGTCCCAAATCGATATATATCAAAAGAATTGGTCATATGTAAAATAGATTTTACATCTGGTCGCGTTTTTTGTAATTTATAAAAATTTTGTATTTTGTAAGAATACAGTTCCGAGATGAAAGGATTGAAACCTAAAGGAAGGACTGAGGCGTTAGTCGCCGGACAGCCAGCTTGGATTAAAACGTTTTTAGAATATTCGCTTACGGCTAATTTGTGAGAAGTATTGTTGACAACATCGTACATCCAATAATCAAATTCATCACGATTAGTAGCAAATTCATAATTAATAGCAAAAAGCTCTAAATTGAGATGAGCGTTTAGTTCTTTTAAAAAATAAGGTTTCCAGTAATGTGACCATTTTATTTGAAATAGATCGGAAGGAGGGTTTCTGATCCACTTTGTAATAAGAGTGTTTTCTTCTTCTGTGCAAATGCGCGTGACGTGGGAGGCAATTTTCGAGGGTTCGACAGAAATAGGAATTCCCATTTTATCTAAAGTTTTCGCCAGGGAAAACGTAATGTCAGCGAAAGAATTAAAGTGTTGAAAACCTATTTTAAAGTGAACCATAGTTATGGGTAATTGGTAATTGGTAATGGGACCCATCTCCTCGCCCCCCAAGGGGGGAATGGGGGAATGGGGGAATGGGGGAATTGGTAACAAATGACTTCTTGCTTCTTATGTTGCCGATCGCACTAAAATTACTGTACAATTGCAGCCACGTGCTACAGCCTCCGGGATATTTCCCTGAATCACCTGTTTCAATAACCCTTCGCGACTCGCTCCTAGGACGATCGCATCGCACTGATCTTTCTGAGCTAAATCAATTAAAGCATCAGCAACCGACTTAGCGCAAACCGAGGTTGCCATTACCTGACAGCTAACTCTGCGTTGGAGAAACTCACCCGCCTGCTTCAATTCATCGCAATCGGGATCTGCAACAGAAGGCTGGTGTACCTGACACAATTTAATCTCTGGTACTGCACTTGAAGCCACCAAAGCAGGTAACAGTCGCAAAGCTGCTGCTTGCTTGTAACTGCCACGAATTGGCACCAGCCAGCGGTGTAAACCCATCAGCGTGTTCAGCCCTAATTCCTCTACTTGAATATCTGAATTCTGGGCAGAAATTTCTGCGATTTTGGATACTTCGACTTCGCGCGGTACAAGTTTTGGATTGAGGATTTTAGATTCGGGAATTTCCGATCCATTCTTGTTAGTTAACTCCGCAGACTCTTGACTCAATATTTTGCTTTTTACTAGTGCGTTTTCTCTCCAATCTCCTTTTTTGCCTTTTAGTAATAATTTATCGCTCCACTTTACTAAAACTACTTCGCAACTAGCCTGTCGAATGACGCTATCGACAACATCGCCAAAAATGCGTCCAGTTGTCGAAACTTCGCCTTGCCAACCCATCAAAATTAGATCGATGTGTCGCTCCCTAATTGTCTCCAAAATCCCGTGAGGAACGTCGTGAGCTACTCGTATTTGCGTGTGTACTGGCAAGTCCCATTGGCGGGCAATGCGCTCGGCTTGTTGTAGCAGGCGGCGGCTTTTTGTTGTCCGCACCGCTGTTTCTGAGGGAGAACTATTTCGGGGTACTAACATGATTTGCAAACATTCTAGTTCGTAATTGCGATCGCGCGCAATTGCAGCGGCCAGCCGCAATAAAGCTGGTGCTGTCTGGGGGTTGCTAAGCGGTACTAATAAGCGGCCGTTTCCTACCTGCGGATCTCTAGTTTGATAGACAATATAAGAAGGTTCTGGATGCGGGCCATGAGTTGGTTCTCCGCTCAATCGATCGGACTCAATTCGGATAATATCACTGCGGGTAATAATTCCAACTAAATGCCGTCCTTCTGTGACTGGTAAGCGACTGAGATTATAATGAGTGAGCCTGTACAAAACCTCACTTAAAGTATCAGTTGCTTTTACCGTAATTGGCTGCGCAGTCATAAATTCTTTGAGCAAAGATTGCCCATTAAAATTGTGCTTGCTGGCATTTGCCAAATCTGTTTGACTGACAATTCCGACCAATTTGCCAGCTTCAACTACCGGAAAACCACGATGAGTCGATCGCGAAAAAGCCTGCATCACTTCATCAAAAGTCAGTAGGCTAGAAAGAGTTTCAACTTGGCGCTGCATCACATTAGCTGCGTACAAGTCGCTCAAAGAATCAACGGCAGGTTTATTTTTTGTTAGGTGAATGCCGTTAAACTCCAAAAGCCGATCGTACAAAGAGCCACTGTCCACCTTTTCTGCTACTAAATAAGCAACTACAGAACCGATCATCAAAGGTAGCACTAACTTGAAATCTGCCGTAATTTCAAATACAATTACCACCGCAGTAATCGGTGCTCTAGAAACCGCACAAAAAAACGCTCCCATTCCCGCCAAAGCATAAGTTACCGGCAAACCAATACCCAGCCAATTTGCCTGCACAATACCCACCATATGACCGAGTGCAGAACCGAGAACCAAAGAAGGTGCAAACAATCCTCCCGGAGCTCCCGAAGCAGCAGATATAATTGTCAAGAAAAAGTGCGCGATAAAAGCAATTAAACTTGTTATGCCTGTAGCTTCTCCAGTTAGTAAAAACTCGCGTAGACCAGTATTATTGCGGAAGTTTTCTGGCAAAGCAGCTATAACTAAGCCACAGATAAAGCCAGCTAAAGCAATTCGCCAAGGCAAAGCTAACTTGAGCGTTTTTCGATTGAATTGTAAACTAGCAATAATCCCTTTACTAAACAAAGCTCCTAGCAATCCGGCTAAAACTCCTAACAGTACGTAGAATGGAATTTCTTGAGCTAGAAAACTGGTTGGATACTCTTGTAAATCTAGATTTAAACTGTCTCCTCCCAACAGTTGTGAGACAACCGCACCAATAAAAGAAGCAATAATTGCAGTACCTAAAGTCAGACCAGAAACATCGTGCAGCAGTTCTTCCACCACAAACAAAACCCCTGCAATAGGAGCATTAAAACCAGCAGCTAATCCAGCGGCGGCACCACAAGCAATTAATTGGCGGCGGTAGTCTGGAGAAGTTGGCATCAAGTGACCAATCCAATCTGCTAAAGATGCTCCTATTTGGACAGTCGGGCCTTGTCTTCCCAAAGTTAAACCGGAACCAACTGCTAAAATAGTGCTCAAAAGTTTAGCAACAGCAACTCGTAAATTCAGAGAAAGATTGACACCAGCGAGGGCAGCTTTGACATGAGGAATACCGCTACCAGCAGTTTCTGGAGCCCAACGTTCTACCAAAAAACCTGTTAGGAAGCCGCCTAATAAACCGACAGCCGGAAGCAAAATAAAAGCTGGAATTACTGTCGAGGTAGCAACTCGCCAACTGCCAAGCCATCCGACGCCTAATTTGAGTAAAACTCCAGCTAATCCGGAAATTAAACCGATCAGACAAGCTTCAAAGATAGCGAGGCGTTTCGGGCGTAAAAAAAGATGAGATTCTATGACTTTGGAAGATTCCCTGAATTGTTTAGGGATAGGAATATACCGCATAAATAGGGTTTATTACCTGTGAATTATATGCTCGATCGAAGTCTAGCAAAAAAATCGACAAACGTAGCCAAAAAAATAACTACAGTTCAGGACGCAACTGGCATATATAAATTTAAGTAACAATTTTTAATCTAACCTTGGTCTCTATAGAATTTAGGTTGATTACAGTATATACAGATGCCCGCCTACCAAGGACTACCAATTATGGTAAATCCGGCCCAATAATGCGGGTGAGATAAATCTGAGTTGGTGGGTAAATCTTCTAATTTTCCAGAAAGGTCGATCGCACTTTCGTTTCCTTGTAATTTGCCGTTTTTAATGATTATCTGTTGGCGCAACATTGCCAGTTGTGCTTGTCTGAGGGCTTCAGCTTTAATTGGGGCTGATCGCAAATGGCGGTAAAATTCGGTCATCAGTGCCAAAGTGCCGATATCTTTTACTTTCCACAAACTCGCTAGCGCTGATTTTACACCACTGCGGACAGCTAGTCCAGCAAATCCCATTTCTGCTGTATTGTCGCCGATCGCAGTTTCGCAAGCACTCAATACTAACAATTCTACTTGTCTACGATCGTACCACTTCGCTAACCTAAATTCATCTAAGGTCAAAGATCGATTCCAGAGGTCTATTTCAGCTTCTTTGCGTCCATTTTTACTTTGCGGAAAACTCGCATGAGTGGCTAAGTGAACGATTTCAAATGCCTGTTTTTCTCGCTGTCTCCTGAGATTTTCTATGGTAAATTCTGGATTGAGAAAAGAGCGACCTTGCCACAGGGGAAATGCTGCTTGGTTTGGCGTTACGGTTCTGTTTCCGGCGATTGTAGATAGTTCGATCGGCACTCCTGGTAAGTCATCTTTATCTGTGTGGGGAAACTCTGAAGCACCCATTGCTAAAACTTGGGAATTCCGCAAACTTTGATAATTTGTCTCAGTCAAGCTGACGCTAGGAATTGAGCCTAGGCTATATTTTTCTATTAAAAATTGCTTGCCATCGTGCAAAGCTGCTAATGGCAATTGTCGCAAGCCTGCATCGAATGCAAAAATCAGCGTGTCGATATTTAATGATTCTAAGTTTTGAGAAATTGGTGCAATCAACCATTGATAAAGTTGCTGAACACTTGGCATATATTCTCTATCTTGCGAATTCCTTGATTTTGCTAAATGACTTTGTAAATTATTTAAGGTTGCGTCCAAGTTGATTCTTGTTGCGGTGGGAACTTTTTTGATAATTGGAGGGCCGTCTGGAACTACTAAGATTAGCCATAAGTCTCCTATACCTGCAACCGCATAAACAATTACAGCTTTTTTTCCGGTTTCTTCCTTAATCTTTTTCAGAGTTTCTCTGAGATATTGAACGTTGATTTTTTTATCCGTGAGATTTTCCCCATAATAATTTTCGTAGTCTTGTTCAAAGAGTCGATCGATCTGAGAAACAGCGTCATCAGCATTATTTTGGTCGAGAGTTTGTTCGACGATCGATCTGCTAATTTCTACAGGAATTAGATTAGGAATTTCTGGAATATTTGGTGTTTCGGTTCTGGGAGTTGGTGCTGGTGTTGGTGCAGGAATTGGCGCTGGTGTCGGGGCTGGAGTTGGTATTGGTGCTGGTGCAGGAGTTGGTATTGGTGCTGGATTAACGGGGGGTGATTCTATTGGTAGCCCAGAAATTTGGGGAATATTTACTAACCAATTAGGAGTATTTTCAGCAGGTTGTTCGGGAGGAGCTGTCTCGACAGGAGTGGGAGTTAAGACTATGTATCCGTCGGGTTTTTCGGTAGTAGAAGCGCCAAGTTTTGGCGGGTTTTCGGGAGGTTTTTCTGAAGCTGGGAGCAAGGTAATATTGGGTGTTGGAACGGGCGATACTACTTGAAGAATCTGTTGTCCGTTAGCAAGCTGCCATTTAATTGATAAATCTTGGGTTTGAGCATCTTGATTAATAGAAGTTTCAGCACCTAATAAATCGCCTATTAAAAATGCTAAATCTTGTTGCGGATTCGAGCTAGTTGTTGGCGCATTTACAGGGGCGATCGCACTTGTTGCAGGTGCTAGCTGAACTTGCTCTACAGGGGCGATTGTAGGGGCGGCGCCCCCGTGCCCGCCCCGGATGGCGCGATCGAAGGTGGAGGGGCGATCGGCTGTTGGGGGGCGCTAGAAACGTCGATTTCGGAAGCACGCGGAATTGTCGGCGCGGTGGGTATGCGGGTAGCAGCGTTTGGTGTCGTGGGCGTTGAGGGCTGAGTGGGCTGCCTGCGGGGCGGTAGTGTCGGTGCGGGAATCGGTGGCGGTGCAGGAGTTTCAGTTGGAGTCGGTGCGGGGGATGGAATCGGTGTCGGTGCGGGAGTTGCAGTTGTCACAGGTGCGGGGGATGGAATCGCAGCAGGTGGCGGAGCAACAATTGGCAGTACGGAGATAATTTGAATGCGATCGCTATCCTGTTTGTGAGTGTAAAAATAGCGGTTATCGGGCAAAATTGTTTGAATAGGATTAGAATTTCCCCTAGTAATTGCACCAGCAGTTCCATTAATTGCTGAATCACCGACAATAAACGGCGTCAATCCTGCCCCTCCGTGGCGGATAATTATTGTACCGCCGTTACTATCTCCCGGATTTCCCGCAACAGAAATGCTGGCATCAATGCCGTTTTTGTCTGTGAAGGAATTGGGCGATCGAAAAAATCTTCCCATCTGAATTTCGACATTACCGCCGATACCGCTGCCGAGACTTTGAGCGTTAATTTGACTTGCCGTAATATCGCCCGTAGCACTGCGGTTATATGCCCTGACATTCCCGGCATTCCCAGTCGCCGAAACGTCAATTTTACCAACATTAATATTGCCGGTAGCGTCGAGCAAAACCTCGCCACCGTTGCCAGCAGAGGAGGTATTGATATCGCCCGCTGCAATATTTGTGCCAGCACTCAAAGCAATATTGCCACCATTGTTAGGGGAAGTTGCATCGAGATTGCCTGTTGCGATTTCTCCCTTGTCGCTATACAAAGAAATTCCTGCCGATGAGGTAATATTTTGGGCGGTAATATTATTCGTTGTAATAATGTTAATTTCAGAGGAATTTTTGGGGATATCATTTTGAATATTGATGCTGTTGAGGGGATTGAGTCCACCAACTGCACCGCCAAACTGCACGATTCCATATTGGGGTGTGACAGTCAGACTATAAGGCCCGTCAACTGTAGAATTAAAATTAATGTTGCCAGTCTCTAAAATGTTGACAGACAGATTGTTAGCTAATGTTACCGGAGCGTTAAAGGTGATGTTGTTGCGGTTAGTTGCGATCGTGCCGCTGGCAGTAATCGTGTCCTTGGCTTTGATATCGATATTGCCACCACTAACACTGATGGCAGGAGCGAAAGTGCGGGAATTAATACTAGATGTCGCAACACTTCCGCCAGCAGTTACGGTGACATCTCCGCCCTTACCGTTGGCGGCAGCGGTAATGATTGGGCCGGCAGTTGTGTTGATATTAGCGCCACTTTGAATGCGAAGGTTGCCACTATTGGCATTGAAGCCACTTAATAATATAGCTCCTATTCCGGCTGTATTGATGTTAGTTGCGGCTTCGAGGGAAATGTTGCCACCGTTGTTGCCACCCATTGCGTTGATGATTCCGGCGGTAGTATCGATCGAGCCACCGCTTTTGAAAGTAATTGAACCGCCGTCTTGAATTCCGATCGCCCGTTGCATCGATAGTTCCAGTATTAATTGAACCGCCGCTAGTAAGGGCGATCGGGCCACCGTTTTGAACACCGAGCGATTGAATATCACCCGTAGTAATATTTCCACTAGCATTTAGAGTAATTGTACCACCTACATTAGTTTTATAATCTGGAGGTACACCATCATGACCTGTCAATAACCGACCTGTAGTGATATTACCATTTGTACTGGTAATGTTAATATTGCCACCCTGTTGTATGCTAGCAGTCGTCACATTATCTATAGTAATATTGTCTTTTGCCTGTAATGTTACAGAACCAGGATTACCGGGACCGGGATTGTAAGAATTTATAAAGCCTCTATTGGCATTAGAAACAATAGAACCCTCTTCACTGATGATGGTAATATTGCCACTATTCCCTAAAGGAGATAAGCCAGTAACTCCACTAGAAAAACTTTCTATACAAGCGTTAATGATAGCACAGTTTAAGGAGATATCACTTTTAGCCTTGAGAGTAATGTCACCACCATTATTAACTGCTGAAAAGGTATATATCTCCGGTAAAAATAATATTTCCTGTACCTGAAGTTGTATCTACCTTGAGAGATGAACCCGTATATTCTCCAAGAACAACATCTCCATTCTTTACCTGCAAACCAGAACCAGTTAATTCTACTTGTCCTTGAGCATTAACTGTCACCCCCGTTGCACTTCCCCCTCCACCCGTCAATAACTGAGCCAAAGATGCAACTGGCAATACCCAATTGTTAGGTAAACTGCTAGCTGTCGATTGCGGCTGAATCTCCAAACTCAACAGATTTCCCGGTTGGCTAATTCTAACTAAATTCTGCCCCGGTACAGCCGCCACAGTAAGATTTCCTCCCGGCGCAGAAAGTTGTCCGGTACTTAAAATTGTGCCGCCCAATAAACTTAAATTTTGCCCTTGTCCCACCGCCAAATTGCCAAGATTGACAATTCCTCCAGGCTGTAGATTGGTAAAAGCAAAAGTATTCGGACTTCCCACTAATTGTGCGTAATTATTCGTTCCTGCTGCGCTAAACCAGTTATTGCCGAAACCGATACCTGTCGCAGTAGTCGCGGTGAAAGCAGCAGGCACATTCAAACTAGCATTTGCACCAAACATAATCCCCGCCGGATTCATTAAAAATAAATTGGAATTGCCGTCGGTTACTTGAATTAATCCGTTAATCAGCGAAGCATCGCCACCGACAACTCGCCCTAAAATATTGCGGATATTGGGATTTGATATGAAATTGGCAGTTTGCCCTTGAGTTAAACCGAATTGTTGGAAACTGTGAAACAGATTTGCACCGTCGCTGGATTGTTGGCCACCTTCGATGTTGAATTGGTTGCCGTTGGGAGTAATTTGAGTATTCGTGCCGTCGCTGGCGGGGGTGATTTGGGCTGTGGCGGTTTGGGATGGGGTGAAAAGTCCGATTTCCCAAATTGCTGAGGCGGTGAATGAGAGGAAGGTTAGGAAAAAGCGGGTTTTTTTGTCTGTTGATTTCATGGTTTTTTAAATATGTTATTACGATCGATCAAGGACTAAAAGTCCTCACTACAAACCAGTTCGATCGTGGTCGATCGACCGGACATGATCTCAATTCTTAATTAAGGTTAATTGACCGGACATGATATCACCATCTTTTCGACTTTTAGAGCAATATTTTTATTTTGCTTTTAAACGGCGCTGCCGTCTAATTGTGGTAGCAACGATTTTCGCTAATTCTTTTAATATTTTAACCGTCTGGCGCGGTTGCTATAATGCCCAGAGCCCCGACTTCTTTAAGAAGTCGGGGCTCTAACTCACATTTTACACCCTGCCAACATCCCAAGCAATTGTTAGAGGTTCTAACAATTTTTGCTGGCTGCTAGAGGCGAGTTTACCTAAGTATTCGCGAACAATAGAAGCGTGTTCGATATTCAAGCGATAACCTCGATCGATATCTTGAAAGAAAAGTGGCGCCGCCAGAATTGCTTGCCAATCTAAATCTTGCCTTGACTCCTGGGCCAGTAGCATAAAATCTTCCTCAGTCGGCAAAAGCCCCGTCGGCAAATTTCCTTCCAAAATCCCCATAATCCGGGGTTCGCAGTTGCGCGTATTGACGCCCTGGCGCTGCAATAACTGCACGATGGCCTCAAAGCTTAAAGTTTCCTTGCCGAGAACCTGCATTAATTCCCACACCATAAAAAAGTCGCTGTACTGCTGTCGCGATACATCCAAAATTTGAGGATAGAGAGGCAAACTTGCCAATCCACAAGCAACTCGACCGATTTTAAAATTAAAATTTGTGCTTGTTAATGCAGAATTAAATGCAGAATTAAATGCAGAATTGTGAGTTATAGAAAAATCTCGATCGACCTCCAATTCCCGATCTTGAACCACGATCGCATTTGGCAGTTTCTGCCGCAACCAACGGGCGATCGCAGGCCAAGATCCCATTCCACCCGAACAAATAGCCTGATTTATTCCCACCGGCGACATTCCCACACGACTCAGTAAACGATTCAATTCGCGGTTTAACTGCTGCATGAAAGGCACCAAAATCAGACTTTCCAAATCTCGTCGCTTCACATCCCAACGCCGATCGCCAATCTCCAAAACAAAGCTTTCTTGATGTTGCAAAATCACTTTCAAATGTCTTGCTGCTGCTAATAATTGCCAACCCAAATCAGAACTCTGCAACCGCTGCTGCAATTGATAGCGACTTGACAAATCTGGATGCCCCGGACGCGGCAAATCGATCGACATTCCCCAAGTTTCATTTTTGGTCAATAACTGACAGATAATATCCTGATCGAAAGCATTGCCAGCAAAATCAAAACTTTGGCAAGTAAAATCAGCATAAGTTAAATCTTGCAGATTTTCCGGCAATTCAACTAAAGCTAATTCCACCGTTGTAGCACCCGCATTCAGAATCAAAGTTCCGCCGCTAAAAGACGAAGCATTAAGTGCTAGTGGCGAAGCAGATTGCCGATCGTTCCTCATAGATTCGATCGCTTCCGACGGCGCTAAATTTACATTTTCCACAGGAGTCACGGTTGCCAGTAAAGTTGCGATCGCATCTTCCACTACAAAAATTTGCGAACTGTCCCCCACCAACCCCGCACCCAAAATCGCCTCCCGCAGGTTAAACCGATAAGCATCCGACCAACCCGTCGGAGTCCCCACAATTACGCCCTGCAAATCTGCCAGCGCCTCCTCAAGAAGGGACGGGGCTAATCCCGCAGCCCTACAGATTAAATTAGGAACCGACAAACCCTCCTCAAAATTTGCTGGCATTGCAGAACCGGAAATTTCCCTGGGTTTTTGCGCCTGCAAACTTGGATTCAAACTAGCCAGCAGCGCCCGCAAAGCTTGCAGTGGCAAGGCGATAGACACAGCCCGATCCTGCGACCACTGCAACAGTGGTTCGTAGATCCCAGCAGCCTCCTGCTTCTTAGGAATGCCCACCTTTAAAGGCAATTTAAAATTTTCTAGTAAAAACTCCCCAGCAGACCAAGCAAGTTCTCGGCAACCAACAGACTTGACAAAAATCATCTTTTGCCCTCTGCCTGAATTCGCTGTTTCCTCCAGAACCGCGATTGACGGAATCCGAAAACTCGCCCCAGGTTCGCAACTACCAGCCTGCGCTGCTTCCGAGTGTTTTGCCTCCCAATAAATCGGGTACAACTGGCCGCTGGCGCGATCGAGCAAAGCTGCCGAAAGCCCGCTTGAACCGAAATCAATACCCAAATACCAGTTAGAAATCGGATGCTTCTGGGATTGAGTAGGAACATTTGGGAATGAAGAAGCGACGATCCCAACGGCTGCGACACCTACCGATGCTTGCTGCTGCGCAACTGCTAACTCTTTTTCCGCCTCAATAACTTGTGCTTTACTGCCTGTCGGAATTAGATTTTTTTTTTATTTTCCGCAGGAGTCGATCGTTGTCCCTTGGTTCCTCCCGTAGTTTCTGGGCCTGAATCGGCAGAACTCACTGAACTTTGTTCTGTTGTCAAACTCGCCAAAATGTCGTCTAGACTCATGTTTGAATCTTCGGCTTCAGCAAACAAGTTGCCCTCAAGTTCCTCTTCAAAACCCAATGATTCATCCTCAGATGAATCCCCCAACACCTCTGCAAACAGCTCGTCCAGGGTGCCTAGTTCTTCCTCTACTGCTCCTGCAAACGGGTTTTCTGCCTCGTCTAGAGAATTGGCAAACTGTCTCGAGTTGACTCCCACTGAGGGTTGCGATCGTCCGGGACTAGCATTTTCCCAACCCTCCATACTGTAAAGGTCTGCCTCCAACAGTTGGAGAGTATTATTGTCCAAATTTAGAGAGCGATCGATCTCCTCCTCTGATTCATTGATCGGCAGCAGATTTTCGTCTGGCGAAGCTTGGATGTAAGCATCATCAAGCCGATCCGACCCGAAATCGCCAGTTTGAACGTCTCTAGCACTCGGCACTCGAGGCGACGCGCTTTTCCCTGTCGAACTAACTTCTGTTGCCGTTCCTAGCACTGGGGGCAGAGGCAGTAGGGGGGCCGATCGCGATTGAGACTCAGCAGCAGCGCTATCTAACAGCTCGCTTCGATCGGGAGTAGTGTCTTCCTGTTCTCGATCGCCAATGTCTAGTTGCGGTTCGGTTGTTGGGGCTAGCGGTTCTGAAATCTCAGGTATTGCTGCAACTTCCGGTTCTAATAAATTGGGAGTATCTAAAGTTAGCTCGCCTACAGAATTAGCGATTACGAAGTCTGAATCTTCACCTACTAGAAAATCTTCCAGAGATTCATCTTCATTCAGCAGATTTGCAAACAAATCGACCGTAGCATTTATGGGTTCGGCAATTTCATCAGCAGGCGGAGCTTGAGATTGCACCGATTCAGTTTCAGCAACAGTTTCGGTATTTTCTATAGTGAAGTCTTCGAGTTCGAGTTCTACGACTTCCTCTCCTGCGAACAAACTCGCATACAAATCTTCGACATTTTCGCCACTTTCTGCAGATCTATCTTCGGTTTCAACTTCCGGAACCAGAGTTACGGGTCGATCTGTTTGGGGTTGAGAACCGAACAAATTTTCTTCCAAATCCGGCAACGAAATGAGGGAGTGAGTACGATCGCGATCGCGCTTCAACTGTCCGAATTGTGGAGAAATTTCTGTACCAGCGTAGGGCAGTCTTTCTTGTTCTCCTAGTTCGCTGGTGCTGCGATTTTCCGGCACTCGATCGGGAATTGGAGTCTCAGTGGTTGCCTCAGATCTAGCAGTATTTGGCAGCATCGGACTGGTAGGGGTTCGATCGACTGCGGTTGGGGTTGCACTGTCTAGATTATTGGAGCGATCGAGCTGTGGCTGCACGTAGGACGACGCTTCTCGCCCCAATTCTGCTGCCAAGTGATTTACCAAAGCAGCGAACATCACCTCGCTCTGCTGGCTCAAGCCGTGCATCCTCTCCAATCCTTGAGACAAAGATTCTTGATAACTTTGCAGATTTCCTTGCAAAGCATCAAACACGATGCTCATCGTAGAATCCAGCCTCATCAGCAGGCTATCTGCCTGAGCTTGGAACAGTTGCATTTGCTCCAACCTCTGAGCCGGCGTCAGTAGCGGGTGTTCTCCTAAGGCTGGTGCGTTTAAATCCAGTGTCGAGTTGGAGGCACTGCCCAAAGCTGGAGCTGCACTGCCTTGCAAAAACTGAGTTTCCACACTGCGCGAAGTTTGCGAAACATCGCGAACCCAGGTTTCTTCCAAGCGGTTCGTCAGTGCCTGCAAAAATTCAGAAATAACTTGCTGTTGGTTTGCTTGTTGCTGAGCTAGGGATTGTTGCTGCTGCCGCTTTGCTTCTAGTTGTTGGATTTCTTGCACTAGAGCTTGCTGCTCTTGCCGCAGAGCTTGTATGTCTTCTTGGAGCGGCTGCATCAGGCTTTCCCGCAGGTGGCTGATTTCTCCGGTGACGGCAACCAAGATTTGCTCTGTCGCTGAGGGTCGATTTACGGGGGGTGGCACTTTGGGTACTGGAACTGGTGCCGGACGGACTTTCTTGCCGCTTTCCGACTTTTGAGCCGCCACTAGCTTTGATTCTGGGGAAACTAGATAAGTGCGAACTCGCTCTAAAAGTTGACGCTGATGGACAGTATCGATCGAACCCGTCCAAGGCAAGCGGGGTACGGGCTTGCTGAGTACCTCATCAATCTCAGCAATCAGTGCTTGAATTTTGTACTTCGGAGAATTCAAGGGCGGAACCTGCTCTCTAGAACCTATCTATCCTTGACATACCTCCTCGTCTTTTTAGGAGCGAGGATTCCTTGACGCTTCAGGGCAACGCGCTACCTTCGGTAGTCTTACCATCGCTCCACGTCCGTTTAGAGTCTCCCAATGCCCTATGGCGACTATTTCAAAGCTGAGTATTTGCTTGCCAGGGGTAGACTTAACCATTGCCCTTTGAAGCGGTCTAGGTGCGCTCTCATCGTAGCTGTTTCAACGTGTCTTGAGCCTGTAGACTTAACTATTTTAGCCCAAAGCTGTGCTTCTAGCACGGGGTTTTAGACCCAAATTTTCTATAACTGTCTGTTTGACCGTTTGGAGTCTACTTCTTGCTTCAACGTAGGGGGTCAGCCTTTGATACGACTCAAGGTTAACTTGGTTGTTGAGCCGACCTTACATTTTTGTCAATCATGACTATCTTTCAAGCCTCCACGATACCTTCGGGGTTAATAGTTGGTTATTGAGATCTAGCCAGCCTTGAGACAACTAGCTTGAGCTTTATTTATGGCTAGACATTAATGGTACAATGGTCTTAGGGTAGCACGAGGGGTTTCTGGAAACTTCGCCGATCTCGGAGAGATCGCCAACCATGAGGCTACATTGCTGTAAATTTCCCTTCGATGCTGACATTTTATGGGTTCCTGGCAGTGACAGTCAGATTTTGGGATGATCTGATGTGCTTGTGGACTATATTGACACTCTGGGCTCTTTCAGAGACTCAGTTTCCCGCTTACCGAGTGTTTTTTATGATTGATAGTTGGGCTGGTTGACAACACAGCTCTCGGCAGTGTTAAACTTTCTGAGCTAACCACTTCACTTGATTTCAAAACGAAAAAGAATGGTGGTTTTGCAGGGTTTGGAAAAACTGGGTTTGGATACCGTGACGATCGCATCTTTCTTGCCAAGTGTGATGTTCCATTGAATATTCCTTGGATTCATCAACTTTCTCGCAATACTGAGCCGAGTTTCATCACGATCGAGCTAATTCCATCAAAGAAGTGGTTTGTGTCAGTTCTGTGCGATGTGAAGATTCTCCCTTTGCCCAACCCTCAATATGAAGTCGGTTTGCAGATGGGAATCGCGAACAAGAAACCCCGAAGCAATCGAAACGTTTCGGAAAATTCCCGGTCAAGAGTGTATCCTGTAAGCCGAAGGCTGTAGGGATTTAAGATAGGGAGGATGTCAAGTTATAGTCTTTAGTTTCGAGTTCGCAATCAGAACTGGAAGCTATTAATTCCCATTTGCGACCTTTGGTCGCCAAACTTTAAAGGTAAAATGGCTGATTTTAGATACTTATTGCTAAAATCTCCAATCTCAAATCCAATGACTCGACTGCACGCTATTTCTAACTGCCCAGCACCAGCGCATAAATAAAAATGATGGCCTCATGGAAGACCGCTTTAACTCCCGAGATCCGCAGTCTAATATAAATCAATTGATCGTCTCTACTCCTTTTTTTGCGGGCTTGCCTGAGCCTGTAATCGAGAGAGCAACTGTCCACATCGTGACCCGCAGCCATCCTTCAAATCAAGTGATATTGCTGGAAAATGACTGGGGGACATCAGTGTATTTCATCTTGGACGGTTGGGTGAAAATTCGCACCTACAACCTAGATGGAAAAGAAGTAACGTTGAATATTTTGGGAAAAGGAGAACTGTTTGGCGAAATGGCTGCGATCGAAGAAGCACCACGATCGACAGATGTAATCACCCTAGCTCCCACACTGATTGGCAATATGCCTTCTCAGGATTTTGTGCAGTTAATTCATACCGAGCCACTAGCAGGAATTCGTCTGGCTCAACTGATGGCCCGCCGACTGCGACAAGTCAATCGCCGCCTCCGCTTGCGAGAGTCCGACAGCACCTCGCGAGTAGCAGATATTCTATTATTTTTGGCCGAGGGGCAAGGGAAAGTGATGTCAACAGGAGGTACAGAAATTCCCAACCTGCCGCACAGAGAATTGAGCAGTCTCAGCGGACTGGCTCGCGAAACCGTAACGCGGGTGCTGAGCAAGCTGGAAAAAAAAGGAACTATTCAGCGCGAACGCGACGTTTTGTGTATTCCTGATTTGCACGCCTTGGAGCGTTTGCTAGTGTAGAAATCTAAGAGCCAAACTAAATCGCCAACAACCACTCTCTGTTAACTGATATTTATGATTTCTTGTCGGAGGTAAAAACTGTGAGTTTTAAGAAAATTTTCGCTGGGTTAGATGATTCTGAACTAAGCCATCGCGTCTTCAGCCAAGTTTTAGAATTAGCCCGGGCTAATCAAGCTGAGGTGATGCTATTTCACTGCGTTACTATTAATGTAATTGGTGAGTCGGCAGTACCAATTCCGGTAGATTTAGGCATGAATGTGGAGTTAATGGAGCAAGCTTACAGAACTCAACAATTGCGGCTGGAGAGGGATATAAAACAGGCTGAGGGTTTACTGCAAAATTACAGTGAGGCAGCCACAAAACAAGGGTTGCAAGTAGAATTTGACTGCAAAATGGACGGCGATCCTGGGCATTGTATTTGTGAATCGGCTCAAAATTGGGGCGCAGATTTAATCGTATTAGGGAGGCGCGGCCGGACGGGACTGGCAGAAGCTTTTCTCGGCAGCGTCAGCAATTATGTAGTTCACCATGCTTCTTGCTCAGTTTTCGTAATTCAGGAGTTGAAGGGCGAAAAATGATTTTTTTGATCGATAGGGTGTGAATGTTAACGGTTAGTTAAAAAAATGATAACTAACCGCTAACAGCGATCGATTTTTTAATCTCAAATCTCAAATCTCAAATCTAAAATCGGATGAGTGATTTCTTATCAGCAGATTCGGCGTCTAATTCGGGCAGTTCACCCAGTAAAAATAATCAGGGGCAGGCAGCCGATCGAACAAATCCAGATTCAGGCACGAACGCTACCACAGCAGCCCCTTTGAGGCTCGTGGAAACTGCTTTTTTGGCAAGTACCGCTAGCTTGATTTGGCTGGTAAATTATTACTTTCCTCTAGGGCCTTTGCTGCGGGTTTTTTTCCCAGTGCCAATTGCGCTTGTCTATCTGCGCTGGGGCTACCGAGCTTCTTGGATGTCAGCTTTGGTTTCGGGTTTGCTGCTGTCGGTACTCATGGGGCCGACTCGCAGCATTTTATATGTGGTTCCTTTTGGAATTATGGGAGTTGTGCTGGGAGGACTTTGGAGACACAAAGCGAGTTGGTCTGTTTCTATTAGTTTGGGCGCGCTAATTGGCGCTATTGGCTTCTTTTTTAAGTTTTGGCTGCTGTCAGCTTTGGTGGGTCAAGACCTCTGGGTTTACGTAACCGTGCAGGTTACAGAGATGGTGGAATGGGTGTTTGTGAAGCTGGGCTGGCTCAGCGTGCCGAGTTTGAGCGCAATTGGGGCGATCGCAGCAGGGATGATTTTGGTCAACAATATTATTTATTTATTTGTAGTGCATTTAGTAGCTTTATTGTTGTTAGATCGTTTGGGAAATCCGATTCCTCGCCCGCCACACTGGGTACAAGTTTTGATTGATTATGAAGAATAGTTTGGGGAATTGGTAATTGGTAATTGGTAATTGGTAATTGGTAATTGGTAATTGGTAATTGGTAATGGGAATTGTTAACAGTCAACTGTCAACTGTCAACTATCAACTAACTAATATGATTGGTATTTATACGAAAATCGAACAAGGTCAGCGGTGGCTAGAACGCTATCGGGGACGAAAACCGATTTTTGCCTGCGTTTTAGGATTTACAGATACTGGCTTAATTCCGGGTATTTCAGCAGCAGGAGCAACGCCGCACGATCGCCAATTTACTTGTTTGGCTGATGCAGAATTTTTGTATAACGGCCCCCAAAATCGGCCCCAATATCCTTTACCGCCCCTCCAAGCCGGTGCCTCGCCGGTACTCATCTCTCGGGCGGTAATCGAGGCTTTGGATATTCCCCTTTATCTATTTAATGCTGGTTTGCCCCTGGCACCTCCGGTACCTGCGATCGATTTGGGCGGCACTCCCGCCAAATGTCTGACTTCTGGGAATGCTTTAGAACTCGAAACAGTCAAGCATTTGCTGGAACAAGGGTTAATTTGGGGAGCTAAATTGGCCGATCGAACAAATGGTAGCTATTTAATTTTAGGCGAGTGCGTGGTTGGGGGAACGACTACTGCTTTGGCAGTATTAATGGGCTTGGGTATTGCAGCGGCGGGTAAGGTTAATAGTTCTCACCCTCAGTGCAATCACGCTCAAAAATTGGCTGCGGTGACAACGGGATTGAACATGGCCCAATGGGAAATTGGGGAAAAAAAATCTCCCCTCGAACTGGTGGCTGCCGTGGGCGATCCGATGCAGATTGTAACAGCGGGAATGGCGATCGCAGCGAGTCGGACTTGCGGAGTAATGCTGGCCGGCGGCACGCAAATGCTGGCGGTGTACGCTTTGATGAAGGCTTTAACGCGCCAATACGCTCTTGTGTGGTGTCCAGAAACAATCACGGTGGGGACTACGCGCTGGGTAGCCCAAGACCCTACAGGAGACACTGTAGGACTAGCCTTGGATGTCGGCGTGCCTCTGTTGGCTGCGCAGCTAAGTTTTGCTGGCTCTCGCTACCCACAACTGCAAGCTTACGATCGCGGATATGTTAAGGAAGGTGTCGGTGCCGGAGGGTGTTCGATCGCCTCAGGCCTCGCTGCAAATTGGCACCCAACTCAACTTCTCCAAGCTGTTGAAGCTTTAGCCGATCGGTTTGATACTCCCGGTGGCTTCAGCCCTGGGGATTCTTGAATGAATCCGAAAACTCAAGAAAGGCGTTATCAAAGCACCTCTATTCGCTCAAAACAACTACCAGTACCAAAGGTATTGCAATTGCGCTTACTTTTAAATTAGACATCTCCAAAAAAGAAATTAGAGTTCCAGGCTCAATCGGACTCGATCGGGGAAGGGTGAAGCATTTGGACATAAACTCTTGGGTTTTCGACACAGACTGTCGCTCTCGGCGTATGCCCTACATTTATCGAATGGCAAGAGATTCTTTTTAGGAGATGTCTATTAGGAACTAACAATTAAAACTTTATAAGTAGACGATCAGAAATAAATATAACTTGTATTTATTCCGGGATTAACGCCCGATGTCTAATGGTCAATGCCCGATTCCCACTAGCAATCTTTAATTAGACCCGCCTACCTGTTGTGAGTGCATTCTTTTGGCTAACAACTGTTCTTCCAAGGCGGCTATTCGATTGTAAGCTGCTGTTAGCTGAGCTGTTAGACGCTGCACTTGAATATCTGCTGTCAGCTCTTTTTCCAGGTTTTGAGAATTTTTGTCAAAGTAGCTGTCATCTAACAGGATGTCTTTGTGTCCCAGCATCCCGTCAAGACTGCTGTAGCTTTGATAGAGGGAGGTTCTGTCAGTTTCTCCCATTCCCGATCGGTCACTTCTCTGCTGCTGGGCTAGCTTAGTCTCCTTGGCTGACTCCAATAGCTTTTCGTTGAGGTTTTCTATGAGTTTGTAGAGGGCATCTACTTGTTGGCTCAATGCTGTAACTTGTTGTCGGAGTGCTTCCATACGATCGTCCTCAGGAGCTTAACTTGTATCTATTATTTTATACAAATGTTTACATAGCTGGGATTTACCACTGAATTATTTAATTTTTGAGCTGACAGTTGGGTTTTCAATCCTGACCGTAGATTTAGCTGTTCAGCTTAAGGAGAATCGCTGTCTATGAAAGGGCTGGGATGACAAACGAAGCAAGGAACTGAAGTCTCAGTAGTCTTTCTTTAAATATTTTTACGCATCTTTACGCATCTTATTTACTTAACCCGCGCCGGCGGGTTTTGTTTGTATAGTTTGAGCTGGAACTCGAATGACAAGTTTGACCTGGAACTCGAATTTCGATAACCCGGATTTGGCATTATCAGGACTTACGCACCAATATCAAAGAAACCGGGAATAGGGCCGAATCTCGTAGTTCCAGCGCCTAATTTTGGCAAAAAACCCGGTTTCTGACCACTGTCAACTGTCCACTATATGTATCGCGATCGAGCTTTTTCTACCTCCAAACCGATAACAGCAGAATTTGACTAGCCTAACCAGGCGACTTTGTGTTTGAGAACCGAGTACAATGGTTTCGTGTTTGAGGAAGAAATAAAACAAGTCAGATCCACCTACCGGACTCGACAAACTATTATTTTTCGGGCCACAGAACACACAACGATCGGTCAATATTTAGAAAAGCGCATTCAGATCAAGTGAAACGAAGGTCATTGCTATTAGGGGCAGCTACCCTAACTTTAAGTCAATTGGCGGCAGGGTGCGACTCGAAGCCAATTCTAAAAATTCGATCGCTCAAAAATTCTGTTCCCGCCCAAGTCGTCAGTAAATTTATCCGGGATTTAAAGCCATCTCCAGTTTTGCAGATAACACAAGAAGGGCAATTAAAAGAATTGTTCGCTCTTTTGCAGCAGTGGAAACAGCTTCCCAAATCCGAAAATCAAGCTGACTTGGTGATGCTAGGAGATTACTGGCTGACTTTGGCAATTCGGCAAAAATTGATTAGACCGATCGATCCAGCAAAGTTTTCTAATTGGCACAAACTGCCCGAAAGATGGCGCAATTTGGTAACGCGCAACGATGAAGGTTTGTTAGATGCAACAGAAAATGTTTGGGCTGCACCTTACCGCTGGGGAACTACAGTAATTGCTTATCGAACTGACAAATTTAAGCGTTTGGGATGGACTCCCCAAGATTGGAGAGATCTTTGGCGAGAGGAATTGCGCGATCGAATTTCTCTGCCGAACAATGCTAGAGAAGTGATTGGTTTAACTTTAAAAAAATTAGGAAAGTCTTACAATACCCAGCAATTAGATAAAGTTCCGAATCTCAAACAAGAACTCGCCAACCTGCATCGGCAAGTTAAATTTTATAGTTCCGATGCTTACCTACAACCTTTGATTTTAGGCGATACTTGGTTGGCCGTCGGTTCGTCTGCAGACCTGCTACCGCTGCTGCAAACTCAGAAGGATATTGCTGCGATAATTCCTGTTTCAGGAACTGCACTTTGGACAGATGTGTGGGTTGAACCCGTCTCGGCAAATCAAATGCCTTTAACAGAAAAATGGATTGATTTTTCCTGGCAGCCTCCGATTGCTCCTCAATTGTCTTTATTGAGTAAAGTTAGTTCGCCGATAATTGTCGGCATGAAAGCTGAGGATTTGCCGGAAGCTGTTCGCACTAATCCTTTATTGTTGCCGGATGCAAAAATTATCGATCGGAGCGAGTTTTTATTGCCTTTTGGGAATGCTGGGATTGAACAATATCGATCGCTATGGAAAGAAATTCGCCAAGTATAGCAACTGTTTAAAATCGCTTCGATCGTCCTCGGAGACCGGGATTTGACAGAGATTCTAAATCGATGCGACAGTTAAGTCGATCGCCCTTGCACGAGTAAACAGCCAAAGCTGTTCCTTGACGGTTACATACCTGTATATTGTAACCGTATTCGCTCGCAACAGTACCGAAACGGTTGACAAATTGATACCGTTCCATATAATCGAGCAAGCTCCAAAGTTGGCGGTTGACAATGAGAATTACCCAAGTATCGCTCGGATCGACAAACCAGCGATCGAGCAATTTTCCACCAAACTGTTTTTGAGCCAACCACAGACTCGGAATACTCTTTTGTGTTTGCGAAAGCGGAGGAGAAGGGAAATTAGAAACATCACCACTCGGGCAAGCTGACTGCTGGGCAAACGCAGCAGGTGGCTGTGGCAGCAAAGCCAAAAACCAACCAGAAACAGTAATTAGGAACAGCAATAAACTTTTTGTAAAAGTGCAACTTTTGCAGTAGCAAGCATCGTATTTCATAACTATTTTATTTCAGATAAAGCAGCGTTAAATTGGTGAACTACACTATAGACTTTCTCAGTTATGTGAGAGATCACCAATTACCAATTACCAATTACCAATTCCCCATTCCCCATTCCTCATTTCCATTAATGTTAAAATTCGTGCCGATCGAACAATGAAGCCGGCAGACAAACAGTAAAAATAGAACCACAACCTACATCACTTTCAATTTCAATATCACCACCCATCATCTGACAGAAACGCTGGCTGATAGTCAGTCCCAAACCAGTACCGCCGTACTTGCGGGTAGTTGAATTGTCTGCTTGAGTAAAAGGTTGAAAAAGATGCTGCTGCTGCTCTTTGGTCATGCCGATACCAGTATCCTTAACTCTGAAGATTAAAAAATCTGAATCCAAAATTAACATTTGAGCAACTGTTGGTTGATATTTATTTTTTAACTCTTCACTGTTAATTCTTTCGACAGTAAGTACGATCGCACCTTCCGACGAAAATTTAGCAGCATTGCTAAGTAAATTGAGAAGTACCTGTCGCACTTTCATCAAATCACTGTGCATTGTGCCAATGTTGTCAGAACTGACTATCTCTAAAGTATTCCTATTTTTCTCGATCAACGGTTTGACTGTTATTCCCACCTCCTCAATTAAGCCAGCGACATCAAAGCTTTCGAGGTAAATTTCCATTTTGTCAGCTTCAATTTTAGAGATGTCCAGAATGTCCTCAATCAGTCGCAACAAGTGTTTGCCAGCAGTGCGGATGCTGTTTAAATCCGAGACTATTTGTTGGCAGCCTAACTCTTGGGCTTCTTCGACGAGCATATCGCTGTAACCAATAATGGCATTCAGGGGAGTACGCAACTCGTGGCTCATGTTTGCCAGAAAGGCGCTTTTGGCACGGTTAGCGAGTTCAGCGGCTTCTTTTGCCAATTGCCACGCTTCCTCGGCGTCTTTGCGTTCGGTGATATCTCGCAACGTGGCTACTACCGCTTCGACGCTGCCATCTGTCGCGCAAACCGGACTGAGAATGTATTCGTAATCGCGCATTCCCCAGACTGCGGTGGGAACGATGACTTCACCTTTTACGGGCACGGCCGTGGCCAATACGCTGCTACATTGTGCGTCAACCTGCTGCATCATTTTTGGCGACCAGCCCAATTCCCGCCAAGTTTTGCCAATCATTTCTCTGGGGTTCATGCCGGCGGCTTGAGCGGCGGTGCGACTGACATAAGTGTACCTTCCCAACTGGTTAACTAGAAAAATTAGGTCTAGGGAGGCGCCGAGAATGCCGTCAACGGTTCTGGCGTGTCGGGCTACCTGGGCGGTCATTTGTCTGACTGTGATGGCGCCGCGGACTCTGGCGGCGAGCTCGAAGTGTAGCAGTTCATTGGCTTGTTTCAGAAATACAGTCCGTTCTTCGACTTCTATTTCTAGTTCTGCTTTGGCTGTTTGTAAGGCGAGTTCGGCTTGTTTGCGATCGCTCACGTCTGTAGAAATTGTACCAACTGCATAAGCTATTCCTTTGGAGTTGCAGAGGGGAAATTTGAGGGAAATATATGTATGTTGCCCGTCGTCTTGAGGGATGACTTCTTCGATGCTTAGGGGCGAACAGGTTTGGAGAACTTTGAGGTCGTTTTCTCGCAAGGCTGCTGCTTTATCTTTGGGAAAAATGTCGCCGTCGGTTTTGCCTGTTATTTGTTCTTTTGCAATGTGGAAGAGGTTTTCAAAATAGCGGTTGGTCAGCAGGTATTTTCCGTCAACATCTTTGATGTAAATCATTGCTGTTGAGTTGTCTAAAATTGCTTGCAGTAGTGCTTCGCTCTTTTGCAGGGCTTTTTGAGCTTGTTGGCGATCGACTATTTCTTGCTGCAATTCTAAGTGGAGGTTATTTAAGTCTTGCCAAGCTTCTTGGACTTGATTTAAAGCGATCGAGCTTTTTTCGGTTTTGAGGAATAGCTGTGGCGAATCGGGGTCAATGGAGTTAGATTTAGAAATTAGGTGAGCGATGGCAACTGCTAAGACAACGGGTCCTGCTAGTGCGATCGCAGACATTGCCAACCACAGCAGCCAATTATTTCCCAGTAAGGTTCCGGGCATTACCCGCACTAAAATTGCTGCGGGTTTTCCGGCTAAATTATTTAGGGCTTTGGCAGCTACTGTATAAGTTTTACTTTTTATTTGTAGGTGCTGGGCGACTGGTTTACCATCGGCTGCGAGTGTGGATTTAAGGAGGGATGGGTCGATTGACTGCAAGTCGAGAAACTTTTGGTTTTTTGTAACTGTTTGCGAACTTACCAAGACAAATTTGCTATCGGACAGCGGTGCATAAATAGCATCATATCCGCCGATAATTGTGACGGTTTCGCTGGCAGCAGCCCTCGGCATTTTGTTAACAACTTTTCCTAGCACTAAGGAACCGATTGCTGTCTGATTTTTTGGTATTTTTATGGGAATTGCCGTGTAGCGGATTAGGACTTTGGGATCGGTCAATCCCGGCGGTACAGATAGCAATTGTTTCTGAAGTTCGGATTTAGCAATAATTTCGCTGGTGGTAACTTGCTTGTTTTTGGCTAAGACTCGATCGACTATTTTTTTAAGATTAAAAGTTTTTCCTTGCTGGTTGGGGTTGACGCTAACAATGATTTTCCCATTTTTGCCAACTAAGGTGGCACTGTCTATTTGCCCTGTTTTGACGTGACTGTCAAAAATTTGCTTGACATATTTTCGCAAATCTGAGATTTTTTCGCCTCTATTGTAAGCTATCGCTGTTTGGGCGATCGACTTGCTGTCGGACGAGTTTTGCATACTGAAGGCAGCGAGATCGAGTTTGAGATTATAGTTAATTTCGCTAATAGTCAGTTCAGACTTAGCTTGGTTTTCCAATTGGCTCAGCCCCGCTGTCAATATCAGCCAAAGTGCTGCTCCCGACAGTCCGACGGGCAAGATAATTTGCAAGGCTAGTAGTCCGATTAATTGTTTGCGGGTGACGAACAAGTTGTAGATGCACGGCATAAAATTTGCTCTAATTCTTTGAGAATTTGGGATTTTATTTGGGTGCGGATGATTGGAACGGTGGTCGTTTAACTGAGTCTGAGTCATAATCGTAAATCCTGAATCGGTTGTAGATGCAAGACGACAAATGAATGTGGAATATCAAAATTTTACAGTTGAAATTCTGCAGCTCCAGATTTGGTTATTTAGTTGTTTATTATGCTGTCCGCTGTTATTTAAAGCCTGTGGGCAGTATCAATTCCCAAAGCCACAGGTAATTTTTCGATCTATCTTATCTGTAAATTTACTTAAAAGAAAGTTTAGCGCAATTATTGCAGCACTTAGAAATGTTCGATCGCCTGTGCGAGCTCTTGACCTTTGTTTAATCCCACAGCCGCCTGCCTGATTTGCCACCCAGCCGCTGGTGAGTATCTGCAAGCAGGGCTGGGATGTCTAGCTGTTCGGGACACCGGGGCAAACATTCACCACAGTTAGTGCAGCGGTTGCCTTTGCTACCAGGAAACCAGTGTCCGGCATTTTCAAACATGGCGTAGCGGTATTTACCAAAGTCTGTCATGTCGCAGCCAACGGCGAGATTGCGGAGTCGCAATACTTCGGGAATGTTAATATTTTCCGGGCAAGGCAAGCAGGCGTGGCACTGACTACACTTGTCTGTTCGCAAATTCTCTGTAATCTGAGATTCTACACGATCGAATGCTGCGATTTCGGAAACTGTCAGAGGAAAGTCGCGATCGCAGCATCTCAGTGGCTCTGCTAATTCTGTCGGGTTTGCAGCTCCCAAGCTCAAAGTCGCAATCCTAGTATCGCTCAGCAAAAACCGATAGTTCAACTCTAGGGGCGAGAAAGGCAGGCACAATTGTTTGAGAGTGTCTGGAGGCGTGTAGAGTTGCCCTCCTTTGTCTGCCGGAGAAATGATGAAAACGCCCAAATCTTTTTGGCTGGCAAGTTCGATCGCCGGGGCGTTGCGCTGCCAAAAATAGTAATAATGCAGATTGACAAATTCAAACAAATCTGTATCGATCGCTGCCAAAATTAAATCCAGAGGCCCATGAGTGGAGAAGCCGACGTGCCGAATTCTGCGATCGGCTACAGCTTTTTGTACAGTTGCCATGCAGCCTGTTTCTGCTTGCACCCAAGCTAGATGTTCCCAAGTATTCAAACCGTGAATTGCCAGACAGTCCAGATAGTCCAGATTTAAGCGTTTTAGGGACTCGTCGATACAGCGCTCCATTGCAGCAGCGTCGGGAGTTGGAGCAATTTTCGTGGTGATGTGTAGGCGCGATCGATCTACGGGCAAACCAGCCGACAGGGCCGCACCAAGATATTCCTCGCTGCATCCGTAACCCGAAGCTGTTTCTAGGTGATTGATTCCCATAGACACACCCTGCCATACAGTCTGGCAGGCATTTTCCTCAGAAGCCAGATAGCGCATGGTTCCCAAAGAAAATACGGACAGGTGCAGGTCAGTTTTGCCAAACCGTCGATAGCGCATACAGCAGAAGTCAGTAGTCAGTAGTCAGATTAATGCCCAATGCCCATGTCCCATGCTTTTCGGCTCAAGTCAACTGTCAACTGTCAACTGTCAAGAATTGTCTCCAGGGCTGAAACCGCTTCTTTTGATCAAATCCTCTGGACGCAGGTTGGAGATAAATTCCCGGAAAGCTCTGCGTTCGGCCTCGTCAGCGTCTCGATCGACCGGTATCGAAGCGTCAGCGACGACTTCTTCCATTACCCAGATGGGGCTGTTCGTGCGCAGGGCCAGGGCGATCGCATCGCTAGGTCTGGCATCAATCTCTTTTTTAACTTCTCCCTGTCGGACGATTAACACGGCATAGAAAGTGTTATCTTGCAGCGAATGAATAACTATGCGCTCCAAGGTGACATTCCAGGCCTCCAAGAAATTAACCATCAGATCGTGAGTTAAAGGTCGAGGAGGCTTTTGGCTTTCCAGGGCGCTGATAATAGCTTTTGCCTGCTCCTGACCGATATAAATAGGCAAAGCACGTCGCTCCGTAGCGTCTCTCAACAGGACAATAGGGCTGCGCGTGGCTGCATCTAAGGCAATTCCAGCGACTTTCATTTCAATCATTCGATCGGCCTCATAGAATTAAGAAACCGTAAGGCGGTGGAGAACTTGGGCATAGATTATGACCTGAATCCAGTATTACAAAATTTGTCTAGATTTTTTGGAACTATGCTTTAATCTTCGCCTGAATCTACAACCGATCGGGGTCAATCGATTTGAGATTTTAGATTTTAGATTTTAGATTGAAGAAAGTTTTAGATTTAGGGTACAAGGGCGATCCGCAAGCAAAAGCTGATGTGTCTGGTTGGTTGTTAGCGATCGAATACGGGAAAATACTGATGTTTACAGGACTAATTCAATCTCTGGGAAAGTTGAAGTCGATCGGAAACGACCATTTTCAAATTTCCTGCATCTCCAGTAACTCCAGCCTGATTTTACAAGATTTGGCGATCGGCGACAGCGTAGCGGTGGATGGCGTTTGTTTGACAGTAGTGTCCGTTTTGCCACAGGGTTTTGTAGCGGTTGCTTCTCCCGAAACTCTTCGCCGCACTACTCTCGGAGTATTCCCCGATGCCTGCGTTAATTTGGAAACCTCACTGCGTGCTGGTAGCAAATTAGGGGGACATTTCGTCACCGGGCACGTAGACGCGATCGGCTGTTTGGCTGCATCCGCCCAAACCGCCAATGCTTGGGAAATGCGGTTTGCTGCCCCAGCAACAGCCAATTCGGGATGGCAGCACCAAATTGCACCTTACATTGTTCCCAAGGGCAGTATAGCTGTCAACGGCATCAGCCTAACTGTCGCAAATTGCGATGCTGATGGCAATTGGTTTGAAGTTGCTGTCATTCCCCACAGTTTTGCTGAGACGAACCTCCGCTATTTGCAGCCCGGAAGTTTGGTTAATTTAGAAGCAGATATTTTAGGCAAATACGTAGCCAAATTCCTCCGCAGTGGTTCTAAAGTGCATCCAGAAGGCTGGGAAGAAACCCCCGCGAACAATTTGGGAGGAATTACACCCGATTTTTTAGCAGAACACGGATTTATTTAACAGTTGACAATTGACAGTTGACAATGGACAGCAAAAACCCAGATCGGATTTTAGCTGTTAACTATCAACTGTCAACCCTTCAATCTAAAATCTAAAATTACCCATTACCCATTACCCATTACCCATTACCAGATCTCTTGAGATTTTTACTCGGAGTCTCCGCTTGAGTATAGGATTCATTGGTAAAATAGTAGTAGCTGTGGGGTTCGTTTTTGGGAATCACGCCATTCACCACCATACCAAGTACGTATTGACTTGATTTCTTTAACAAGTCTTTCGTAAAAGCCACGTTGCCAGAATCCAACAATCCCGGCCGCACTACCAATAAAATCCCATCTGCCTTTTTGCCGAGGATGAGAGCGTCAGCAGCAACGTTTAAGGAAGGAGTGTCTACAATTACTAAATCGTAATTGGCTGAAAATTGTTTAATTAATGAAGTTATCCGTTGCGAGTCTAATAAAGCCATTGGGTTAGGCGGAATTACGCCACAACTGAGCACTTCTAAATTATCCATGACTTGGGCGATCGAACTTTTCAATTCAGCCTGTCCGACTATCACATTACTTAAACCAACCTGATTGGGAAGTTCCCAGATTTGGTGCTGAACGGGACGGTGCATATCCGCATCTACCAGCAAAACTTTGCGCCCCAATTGAGCCACAGTGGCAGCCAAATTAGCCGCTACAGTAGACTTGCCCTCTTGTGGCAGCGAACTGCTAACTACAATAACTTTTAGTTCTGTATCCGAACTCAGAAACCTGAGATTTGCCTGAAGCATTCGGTAAGCAGCACTAATGTTAGTGTGAGGAGTATCTTTTACCACAATCTGCCGAGAAGAGGACTCAGAATCCTGCACAGCAGACTTAAAGCGTAGGGGATGGAGCCAGCTATTTTTTTCGGATCTTCTATGATCGGGAATCACTCCCAGCAAGGTAAACCCAAACAACTCCTTCGCCTCTTCGATAGTTTTCACGGATTTATCTTGAGACTCTAAAAGCATCGCCGTAGCTATCGCAAGTAGAGTTCCTAACAAGCTACCGGATACCAGCAATAAAGTCTTGCGAGAAGCTACTGGTTCTTCAGGAACACTCGGTCTTTGGACAATACGAGCATTCCCGACTTGCTGATTTTCAGTAATCCGAATTTGCTGAAGTTTTTTCTGCAATTCTTCATAATCAGATTCAGCTTCTTTGAGTTTTCTTTCTAGTTCCCGCTTTTCCTTCTCTAACTTCGGCAAAACAGTTACCCGCTGCTTGTAGCCAGCTAGAGCATTGGATAAAATAGTAACTCTCTCAGCCAAACCCTGGCGTTGTACATCTACCTTGATAAATTCTTCGATCAGCTTTGGTTTCACTTCTCCTATCTGCAAACTCTGATTTGGCAACTGCTGTTGTCCGCCTAAAACTTGTTGAATTTGTTGATCTAATAAAGCTTTCATAGTGGCTTTCTTAGTTTCTAATCTAGTTATTATAGGTGAACTTTCCAGGTAGCGATTTTGCTCAATGGCTAACTGTCGTTCTATTTGTTTATATTCTTTGAGAGCTTCTTGCACATTGCTAGATTGGCTGAGATTGCTCGCAGCTAATGCTTGTTGGGGATTCATTTGTAATTCGTCTTCAAATGCTTTGAACTGAGCATTTGCCTTGATTAGGTCAGATTGAGCTTGGTTAATTTGACTTTCCAATCCCGCCATTACTGCTACTGCGGATTTAGCTTCTTCTTCAAGATTTACAACTTTATTGTTTTCTTTGAATTTGCTCAATTCTGCCGATGCTTTACGCATATTATTATCTGATTGAGGTAATTTTCTTTCAATAAATTGCCTAACAGACACAGCTTCTAGACGATTAACTTTTTGATTGTTATCTATATAAAAATTCATCATGGTTTTTACGACATCTGCTGCTATTTTCGGGCTTTTGTCTTTGTATGAAACCGTGAGAATATCAGCGCCCCGAATACTAGCTACTGTCAGATTTTTCAAGAAATCTTTGGTTTTAAGACGCTCGCTTTTTGTGTTTTTTAAATGAAGTTTATTTATAGTTTTTTCGGCACTTTCAACAGAACGAATTAGTTCGATCTCGGTAGTCAGAGGGTTGCTTTGCTCCGCAGCAGGAGTCAACTGTCCGATTTCTTTGCCCAACTCTGTTAAAGCAGAGCCAGGAGTTGTTTTCTTAAATAATAGCTTTCCTTCTGCTTCATAAACTGCTTTTTCCTTCAGCGTGCTGTAGGCGGTGAGTGCAACAACCGAGGCAAATACAGCTAAGGCTGGTAACCACCTGCGCTTCAGAATCTGCCAGTAGTCCTGAAATCCAATACCAGTTTCAGTTGATTCCATCAGTTACTCCAGAAAAATGATTTTTTTGTAAACAGTAACAATCTAGGGCTTTTGAGATCATTTAGGACTTATAGCGTTACTCAAATAGATGAATTAGGTTAGGTTTCGAGTTCGCGAACCCAACACCTGATTATGTAGGTTGGGTGGAGTGACCTCAATCCAAGCTACATATTTTGAATTTCACTCCGAAAGAGAGCTGCTATACGCAATTGTCACACTTAAACTAGCTTGTATGATGCCCCGGTCTTGGATTAATACGAAAAATTTGGGTTCGATCGACTCACACACTCTACTAATTATGCCAGGACTGTTCAGGACTGTCCAGGACTGTCATTATTAGAGGAGGTTCATTATATCACTTACGTGGTATAATATCTGCATTTTAATAAATATGTTGTTTGTGATCCCAATAACAAAGAAATTTATATATTTTTGTTATGATTTTGTGGACAATCGAACCAGTGTTAGGAGAAGATAGATGCAGCACTAAGGTGGCATTAAAAAATTGAATCTTAGGAAAATGAAACTAGGAGATGGGATATATTCTTTGTACCATCACCTTAATGCTATCACTTGAGTATCCTAATTTCATAGAAGAGGGTAGTATAAAAAAACACCTTTAAATAAGATCGGGGGAGTCTAGATCTAGTTTTGGTAAAATAGTCGTCTAATAGCGTGTTATGAATAACGGGATCGTCAAAAAAATCAGCAAAGTGTTGGTGGGATTAAGAACCCGTCACTTTTTGATAATCGATGCAATTTGTTTTACGATCGCACCCTTATTGGCCCTGCAAATTCGTTTAGATGGTCTATGGGATATGACTCCTTACCTACATAGCCTAGCTGTAGTTACGGTATTATTTTTAACAGTCAAACTTACTGTATTGTATATCGGCGGCTTCTACAAGCGTTACTGGCAGTATGCGGGTCTGGAAGAAATGGCACAAATAGCGATGCTGATAGGTATATCCCTAGCAGTGCAAACTGTATTGTTCCAACAACTCTATCACCTCAATCATTCGCCGATCGCCAATCTGCCACGATCGCTGCCGATCCTAGACGCTATGTTTGGCTTTTTGTTAGTGGCGGCGATTCGTTTCAGCATTCCTGCCCTCGAAAGATGGAATCAAAAATCGTGGAAAGTTCAGCGACGCGAGCGCGTCCTCATCGTCGGTGCGGGTAGTGCAGGCACATCTCTGATGCAAACGATGCAGAGGAGCCCGGAGGTAGGACTCGATCCAATCGCTTTCATTGACGACGACCCCAAAAAAATCACCAAGCAGATTCGCAGATTAACTATAGTCGGCAATCGTTATAGCATTCCCGAAGTAGTTCGATCGCTAAATATCGGCAAAGTCATGATTGCCATCCCCTCAGCACCGGGCAAAGAGATTAGGGAAATCGTAGAAATTTGCCAGTCAATTGCAGTTCCCACCAGCACCCTCCCCGGCCTCAATGAAATCATTAATGGTCGCGTCAGTTTAGGTTGCCTCAGAGAAGTACAAATTGAGGACTTGCTGCGCCGCGCCCCCATTCAAACCGATATCCAGACAGTCTTGGGATTGATTGGAGGCAAGAAAGTTCTAATTACGGGTGCGGGGGGTTCGATCGGCAGCGAACTTTGTCGGCAAATATTAAAGTGCGCTCCTGCAGAAATCATCATTGTCGGACACGGAGAAAATTCTGTATTCAACATTCAACAAGAACTAACAAAAGTCCTGTGTGAACTCAAAAAGACCAGCAAAAACCACCAAACAAATATTACTAAGCTGACAGCTTGCATCGCCGACATTCGTTTGGTGGATCGATTAGAGTACGTGTTTGAAACAACCAGACCAGACATGATTTTTCATGCGGCCGCTCACAAACACGTACCCATGATGGAGTTAAACCCGCCGGAAGCAATTACTAACAACGTGCGGGGGACGAAAAATCTGCTGGATATGGCATTGAAATATAATGTGCAAAACTTTGTGATGATTTCCACCGACAAAGCGGTGAATCCAACTAGCATTATGGGAGCTAGCAAAAGAGTTGCCGAAATGCTGGTGCTGCAAGCAGCCAAAAAAAGCAAAAACCCGTTTGTAGTGGTTCGTTTTGGTAATGTTCTTGGCAGTCGCGGTAGTGTCGTACCCACTTTCAAGCAACAAATTGCTGCGGGCGGGCCAATTACAATTACGCATCCAGATATCTGTCGCTATTTCATGACAATTCCCGAAGCAGTTCAACTCGTTTTACAGGCGGCAGTCATCGGTGGCGGTGGCGAAGTTTTCATGCTGGAGATGGGGGAAGCAGTCAGAATTGTTGATTTGGCAAACGATTTGATTCGGCTCTCAGGATATGAAGTGGGAAAAGATGTTGAAATCGCGTTCACAGGGCTACGGCCTGGCGAAAAATTGTTTGAAGAACTGTTTATTCCCGGTGAGAAATACAACAAAACTCAACACGAAAAAATTCTGAGTCTTGGCAATGCCAGTCGCATCGTCAAAGAAAATATTGACCAGGAAGTAGAAGCTCTTTGTCAAGCGGGCGATCGTAACAATGCCAATTTAATAGTCTCAATGCTACAGCAATTAGTCCCTGAGTACGTACCAGGATATTCAACAGCAAGTTTGCACTCAAATACAGCCCAAGAGACAACCGATACGACAAAGATTAGTAGTCCAGCATATGTGCAGTTAGAGAATGATTTGCGGGTAGCTCTAGCAAATGAGGAGTTTCGGATTCATTATCAGCCGATCGTCTGCCTGGAAACTAATAAGATTAGTAGTTTTGAAGCGCTGTTGCGCTGGCAGCACCCGAATCGAGGTTTGCTTTGGCCAGATGAATTCCTACCAGCGGCAGAAGAAACCGGCTTGATTGTGCCGATTGGCGAGTGGGTGCTGCGACAAGCTTGCAGTCAGACGCGGATTTGGCAGTCGGATTTTCATCGGAACTCTCCTTTAACAGTCAGCGTGAATCTGACTAGCAAACAGTTTTTCCATGCTGACTTAATCGAGACGATCGATCGAATATTAAAGGAAACAAATCTTGATGCTTCTAGTTTGAGGTTAGAAATTCCTGAAGATGTTGTAACGCAAAATCCTGAGTTGGCTGGGGCTGTGTTTGTCCAAGTTAAAACTTTAGGGGTGCAAGTACAAATTGACCATTGCGGTCTTAGTGATGTATCATTAACTCAGCTCTACCAATTGACGCGGCTGAAGTATGGGAAATTCGACAGTTTGAAGCTAGATTGCTCTCTAGTCAGCGGTCTGGATGCTAGCAAACCTAACTTAGAAATTCTCAAGAAAATCATTGCCATAACTCAGGAGTTAGGTATGGGCATGATTGCCACAGGCGTAGAAACGAGATGGCAAATAGCTCAGCTCAAAGATCTAAAGTGCGTTTACGGACAGGGATACTTTTTCTCGAAGCCGGTGGCAGGCTCTGAGGTGGAGACATTGATCGGAGTTAAAGTTTAGCAGGCAGTAAAAATTGAACCGCAGGAGACATCACACAATAGCAAAAGTGCGATCGTGAATTGACAAGATTCGTGCCGAGAGAAGGTATTGTCGCTGGAAAGCTTAACTTTTAGGGAACGGAGTTATTTTTAATGAAAAATGGGCTACATCAAAAATACCTCGCCTTTTGGAACAAGCTGACCAGCGGCTCTACCAATCGCAAAATTTTTGGTGCCGCGATTACGGTGGGTCTGGGAACCGCATTTGTGAAAGTGGCATCTGTTGTTAAAGAATTGGTGGTTGCTTGGAAATTTGGTACTGCTGATGAGCTAGATGCGTTTTTAATAGCCTTAGTGATTCCCTTTTTTATCACCAATATCATAGCTGGTTCTTTTCAAGCTGCTCTGATACCTACTTACATTCGGGTGCGAGAACAGGAAGGTATTAAGGCTGCACAACAACTTTTTTCAGGAGCCACAGTTTGGAGTCTTGGACTGCTGACAATTACGACAATACTAATGTTGGTTTTGTCACCTCTAATTTTGCCGTTAATAGCAAGGGGATTCAGTCCAGAAAAATTAGATTTGACTTATAAGCTGCTCTGGGTAATATCTCCCATTATCCTGCTCAGTGGTGTCATGACCATCTGGGGTGCTGTTTTAAATGCAGGAGAACGCTTTGCTTTAGTAGCTATTGCTCCTATTATTACTCCAGCTATTACCATGCTATTTCTGTTCGGTATTAATGCTTGGGGTGTTTTTAACTTGGCATTTGGCCTAGTCGGCGGTCAATTGCTGGAAATAGTTGCAGTAGGAATCGCATTGCGACGGCAGGGTGTTTCATTAATACCGCAATGGTACGGATTTGACAGTCATCTCAGGGAGGTTGCCGGTCAGTATGCTCCGATGATAGCTGCTGCATCTTTAATGTGCAGCACTGGTTTGGTCGATCAATCGATGGCCGCCATGTTGCCATCTGGTAGTGTGGCTGCATTGAACTACGGTAATCGAATAATTGCATTGCCGATTACCGTAACTAACACAGCATTGAGTACAGCGGTGATTCCCTATTTTTCCAAAATGGTTGCCCGTGAAGATTGGACAAGTGTACGTCACACGCTCAAGCGATACATGGCGCTGATTTTTGCATTGAGCATACCCCTAACAGGGTTAATCATTTTGTTCTCTGAGCCGATCGTCCAGATTCTCTTGCAAAGAGGTTCATTTACAGCTAACGATGCTCGTTTAGTAGCTCAAATTCAAGCTTGTTTTGCCTTTCAAATTCCTTTTTATATAGCCAGCATTTTAGTTGTGCGTTTGATTTCTGCTATGCGGTACAATCAAGTATTGATGTGGGGGTCGGCTGGCAACTTAATCGTCAATATTGGATTGAATTATTTATTTATGCAATGGTTGGGAGTTCCAGGTATTGCTTTGTCAACCAGTGGTGTTTATCTATTTTCATTTTTTATTTTTGTTCTTTGTAGCAATCAAAAAACTCAAACAAACAGAACGAAATTTACAAGTGTGATAAAATAGAGGAAACAAAGAAAATGCGATGTACCTTGATTATTCATTCACTGACTTCTGGAGGAGCCGAGCGAGTAATATCGATGATGGCTAATTATTGGGCAGCCAAGGGCTGGGAAATAAATTTATTGACCTTTGATGATGGTACAGAAAGTCCATTTTACGACATCGACTCCCAGATTTCCCACATTCCTTTAGGTATAGCCGGATCTTCTCCTAACCCCATAATAGGTCTTTGGAATAATTTAACCCGCATTCAAAAACTGCGAACTGCAATAATTAAAAGTAAACCTCATGTTGTAATTAGCTTTATGCACCAAGCTAATGAACTTGTTTTGCTGGCAACTCGGGGGTTGAATTTGCCAGTTATAGTGTCAGAGCGAAACGATCCCGCAAGGCAAACTATCAGTAAGGTTTGGACGCAACTGCGCCAATGGACTTATCCATTTGCCGATCGAATTGTTGTTCAAACTAAAAGAGCAGGAAATTATTTTTCAGCTAAGTTACAAGAGCGCATTATTGTAATACCAAACCCAGTATTATTACCTCCCCATAAACAAGAGCCAGCTAACAAGCTTTTGGGCGATAGATCGCTAATTGCGATCGGCCGTCTCGACGATCAAAAAGGCTTTGATATACTTCTGAAAGCTCTAGCAAAACTGAAAGACGGTTATCCCGAATGGACATTGACTATTTTAGGAGAAGGAGGGTTACGATCGCAATTAGAATCTTTATGTAATGAATTGGGATTGGGCGATCGCGTTCATCTCCTTGGGCGAGTGAAAAACCCTTATGAATTTCTCAAACAGGCAGATATTTTTATCATGTCTTCCCGCTTTGAAGGTTTTCCAAATGCTTTGTGTGAAGCGATGGCTTGCGGGCTACCAGTCATTTCTACAGATTGTCCTAATGGGCCGCGAGAAATTATTCGCGATGGTGTAGATGGTATCTTAGTAGCGAATGAAGATATATCAGCATTAGCCGCTGCAATGGAGCGATTAATGTATGATGAAAAAGAACGCCGAAGTTTAGGCGATCGGGCTAAGGAGGTAACAGAAAGGTTCGGTTTAGAAAAGGTGATGTCGAGCTGGGAATCATTAATTACTGAAGCAATCAACGAACAATAGAAATATTCGCTAAAAATAGCAAAACAAACTAACCCAAAATGCTAATATGTATTTACAATTATCCCTCAAATTATAATGGAGGTTATCGTGGGAGTATTACTTGATGATTTGATTAGAACTTATGAACTTCAGGAAGGAGGACGACTGCGGAGAATTTTAGTTTGCTCGCTTACGCCAGGGGTGCAAGCGGTGGTTGTGTTCAGATTTGGGCAATGGGTGCATCTACAGCCCAAGTTTTTGAGGATATTTTTGAAACCGATTTACATGGTAATGAATGGCATAATCCAAATTATGTGGGGAATAGAGATTCAGCATTCTGCCCAGATCGGAGCAGGTCTTTATATTGGTCATTTTGGTGGGATTACTATTTCAGGGGATGCAATTATTGGCAAGTGTTGCAATATTTCACAAAACGTTACTATTGGTGTTTCCGGACAAGGAGAAAACAGAGGAGTACCCATAATTGGCAATGGTGTCTACATTGCTCCCGGTGCTAGGTTGTTTGGCAAAATATCTATAGGAAACAATGTCAAAATAGGAGCTAATGCAGTAATCTACAAAGATATACCAGATAATGCAGTTGTAGTGTTAGATCCGGGATTTAAAATTATTTCATATAAAGGAAATCGCAATGAAGTAATTAATACTCAAATTCCCATTAGTTAGCGTGGAGAACGAATATCAAATGCGACGGCTTTATAAATTAGCAATGCTGGCTTTGTGTACTCTACTCTACTTGGGATGTGTAAGTACACAAGCCCAAATCGCCTAAAAAACTCATCGAATTTGGTTGGGATATACCGAGAACTGCTTTCATTAAACAAAACATCG
>JAAUPI010000076.1 GCA_012035135.1 Microcoleus sp. CSU_2_2 | reverse complement strand
TAAAAAGATTCACAACGATCGGTCAACAGGATAGACTGCTGCTTAAAGCCAGTCTAATTACTCATAACTTAGCCAAACTACTTCGCGTTAATGCCTCGCGAAGCAGTTTCTTTTGTCCAAAGTCCAAATGTTTATACAGGCACTAAAGATTTTAAAGACGCAGCAGATGCTAAGGCTCAAATGAAAAAATGGGTGGGAAATAATCTTCAATTTTATCCCCATGCAGCTCAATATGACTTTGAAGCTTGGCTATTACCTTTTTGGGACAGAATTCAAGAGTTAGCTAAATATAAAAAATCGCCTCCTAGTGGCCAACCAGAGCAAGTTAATCATCATAAACCTCCTTCTAAACACATTCAAGAAATCTTTGAACTTGGTAAATGCCGGGACAGCTATAGTAAAACGCGGGATGCCCCAAACATATTAAAAGATCAAGACTTGATGAAGGCTGTAACTGTATGCCCTGAATTGAAGGCGTTTGTAAATACGATTCTCTTACTTTGTGACGGGGATATGATTCATTGACTTGGTAATTGCTTGCGGAATTCCTCAAACAAAAAACCCAAAGATGGGTTTTTTTCATTCCTATTTTCGATCGCACAGATTAAAACATCCTGTCGCTGTATAACGCTCATAGCCCTAATACTAGAGCATTAGCGGTAGTCAGTACGAACGGCGGGGTCACGATCGCCTGTTGTTGTAGTATAGCGGACATTTTCTTCGCGCTTGCGCGGCATCAAACCGAGCAAACCCGACAAACCTAGCAAGCCCAACCATCCCCAATCAAAATCTCGATCGACCTCAGTATTGTAAACATCGGAGCGAGGAGTTGTGGTAGTTGTCGTAGTGTCTCTGCTGTTAGTACCGGGAGCTGTATTTGTCTGAGCTGAAACAGGCAAGTTAGCGGGGAGAATTGCTAAACCAGCAGCTATAACGCCTGCACCGATCGCTGTAGATAAATTAGAACGCTTCATAATCCTAAATGCTCTCTGTTGGCAAAATCTTGAACTATCACAACTCTACGCCGCGACCAGCTTCCATAAACTCCACCTATAGCAGTAAACATTGCTAAATTCCAGCTATTACCAAAGATTGATATCAGATTTTATTCACCGAAGAGTAGTATTTGCAATAATCTCGATCGAGGCGGGCTATTCGCCCACCCCACTAGAAAATTGAGTTTTGGTGGAACAAGCAGGATGCCTGTTCTTAAGAATGGTGTGAGATTTTACGTCAATTGCGAGCAGTGCCTGTTGAGGTGCGCTTTGATAGTGCGGTACACTCAGATGTTGCACCTACAACAGTTGTAGATCGATCGACGGAGATAAAAACTTTTGGGCATAGAGCTACGCAGCTACGTATTTCTAGACAACTTACAGCCACAGCACGCAGCATACATCGGCACAGTCGCGGCTGGATTCCTGCCACTACCGGGAGATGCGTCGCTGTGGATCGAAATCTCCCCTGGCATCGAAATTAACCGAATTACCGATGTTGCCCTCAAATCTGCCTCCGTGCGCCCTGGAGTGCAGGTAGTGGAACGCTTGTACGGCCTTTTGGAAGTGCATTCGAGCCAGCAGGGGGAGACGCGGGCCGCGGGCAAAGCGATTCTAGAATTCATCGGAGTTCGCAGAGAAGAATCTATCAAACCGCGGGTGATTTCCAGTCAAATTATTCGCAACATCGACCCTCACCAAACACAATTAATTAACCGTACCCGTCGCGGACAGTTGCTGTTAGCAGGACAAACGCTTTACGTCTTAGAAGTAGAACCGGCGGCCTACGCAGCACTAGCGGCAAACGAAGCAGAAAAAGGCGCATCTATTAACATCCTAGAAGTTCAGGCTGTAGGCAGTTTTGGAAGACTTTACCTCGGCGGAGCAGAACGAGATATTATAGCAGGTTCCCAGGCGGCAATTGCAGCGGTTGAAAGCGTAGCCGGACGCGACCATCCAGCAATTTTAGGGCGCAAGGAATAGCCATTAAAGGAGAAGTAGTTATGGCAAATATAGAGCATTTAGCGCTGCTGAAACGGGGTGCAGTTACATGGATTGAATGGAGAAATATCAACCCAAATATCGAACCAGATCTCAGCGATACCAACCTCGCCGAAGCAAATCTCAGAGGTGCGAATCTTTTCAGAGCTAACCTGTTCAAAACCGATTTGTTCAAGGCTAAATTAATTGCCGCCAACCTGGCAGAAGCTAACCTCAGTCTGGCAAATCTGGCGCAGACCCAACTGCTCGAAACTAACTTGATTAAAGCCAATTTAACTGGAACTAACCTTCAAGAATCTGACCTCAGAGCTGCCGACTTGAGCGGTGCAAATTTAATTGGGGCAGACCTAAGCTTTGCTAATCTCCAACAAGCAGATTTAGGAGATGCTAATTTAATCGGTGCGGTAATGTTTAGGGCTAATGCGATCGGGGCAAACCTCAATAGTGCCAATCTCAGTCAAGCTAATCTCGTGCAAGTGGAGTTGATTGAAGCACATCTTTATAATGCGAATTTCTCTAAAGCTAATCTCGCGGAAGCTCACTTAAATGGATCTTATCTTTTTAGGGCAAATCTCAGTTTTGCGGAGTTGAGCGGCGCTGATTTCAGATGGGCAAATCTTGGCAAAGCTGATTTAATCGGAGCAAATTTGACGGGTGCGAATCTGAGAGGAGCAAACTTAGCGGGAGCTAATCTTAGCGGAGCTAATTTGAAAGGAACAATGATGCCTGATGGCAGCATTTTTTCCTCATAAGTTTGTAGTGAGGACTTCAGTCCTCAGAGCCATGATTTTATATCGTTTCCGGTTGCATCAGAATTACAGCAGATTCCACGTTGATGAAGTACACCCCCAAGCGATCTCGATCCGTAGGGACACGGCAGTGCCGTGTCCTCTATCTTTGATAGTACCTACTTACCTGAAAAATGCTGTATATATTTGAATCGCTCGCACTACATAATTGGGATGCTATCGGATGGGATATTAGTCGATCGAGACTAAAGTCCTGACTACAAACCTATTTTATTATGGGCAATTAATTTTGACCAGCCGGCGCTACTTGATAAAGTCCTCTAACCGGGCCAGGAGCACTCTGTGGCTGTTGCTGTTGGTCTACAAAAGGCTCTTGGACTCCGGTTCCAGGTGCGAAACAGCCACTCGGCTGAGGTGCTATCTGACAAGCCGGAGGTAGTGCCATTACGGACGAATCGAAGGGATTGATAGCATCCGGGACGCGGAGAAGGGGGTCGCTAGAAACTTGCCGCTGCATGATTTTTCGATAGAGTCCTTCGATACGACTAGCATCTCGCTCGATTTCTTTTTCGGGAAAGCCAAGTACACCGCTGGGGGAACCGATACCTAAATAGTCGCCAAGATAGCCTTGCAAGCTGGAGTTGTGGAAATAGTCTCCAGAAGCCTCAAAGAATTGTCGGTTGAAGCTGTCGGCAACGGGATGCAATCTAATCGGTTCTGCTTGAGCTGGTTTAGTGGATGTCAAGGTGGCAGAAGCGATCGCGATCGCCAATACACCACTAAGGCTTTTTAACTTCTGACCCATCATATATCAGTCTCTAAATTAATTCCGCTTCCAATATAAACTGATTATCGGCGGATTATTTTTGTTTTGTACGTGATGCGAGCTATGAATACTGGGGATTTAAAGGTGTTGCGCGATCGACTTTTGGATTTGTTGTGCGAGTTTGCCTATCGCGAGGGAGATTTTGTGCTGTCTTCGGGACAGAAAAGTTCCTATTACATCAACTGCAAACCCGTGACGCTGCATCCTGAAGGTGCTTTGGCAACGGGACGTTTGCTGCTGTCTATGCTGTCGGCGGATGTGGATGCTGTGGCGGGTTTGACTTTGGGTGCTGACCCCATTGTAACGGCGGTGAGTGTAGTTTCGGCTTTGGGCGATCGGCCAATACCGGCCCTGATTGTGAGAAAAGAAGCGAAAGGACACGGGACGATGGCGTATATTGAGGGGCCAACGTTGGCGGAGGGGGCGAATGTGGTCGTTTTGGAGGATGTGGTGACGACTGGTAAGTCGGCGATGCAGGCGGTGGAAAGGCTGCGGGGAGCAGGTTATAAGGTCGATCGCATTTTGGCTTTGATTGACAGAGAGCAAGGTGGGGCCCAGTTTTATCGCTCTGTGGGATTGGACTTTCAAGCCGTATTTACGATTAAGGATATTCAGGAGTGGATGATTAGCAAAAAATAGGAAAAAGTGCGATCGCCAGCTTGCTTACCAGAAAAATCGTGTCAACTGTCGCCGAACATATAATAGCGAGAAGGGCAGGCGATCGTATCAAACTCACCGCACTCCTTACTACACAAAGCCTAATATGTCAACTCAAAATTACAGAAGAACAGTCGAAGAGCTCCGTGAGTTAGCTTCTATATTTTGGCCTTCAGACTTATCTCAAAAGGAAGCAGAACTCAGTGTCATACCAAAATTGATAGAAACTCAAGAGCAATTTATTGCTATTCTTAGCGTTACTGTTTCGGAGCTAAGTGGATTATTTCAAATAGTAGACTCTTCAACAATTGCCGCAAATATGTTCCTGAAACATTTAATTGTACTGGCGGACTTTGGGGGAGAAATGATAAAAAGAGTGAATACTCAGTTTAATTCTCTTTTCCCATTAAATAGATTAGATTACATTTGGAACCTGCAAACTTACTCTTATCAATTTACTTCCTTACCAGTAACAGGTCAACTAACAAATAGCAAGCTCGGCATTGACGGCAAAAAAATACTCGTCAATCAACCTCTCTCTTCGGTACACAAAGATTTAATAGTGATTCTTTTGTTTGGCGCTAATTCAATGAATGAAAAAACTGCTGAGGTTCTAGCCAAATGTGAAATTGGTAATTACTTGGGTCAACCCGATAAATTAAATAAGTTTATTAAAGAACGATATATATGGGTTAGCCGGATCACCTCTGGGTCACAATCAAATACTTTAGGTCAAATCGCTCAAAACTTTGTCAAAGAATACTTGCAATATAATTTAGGAGTTATAGATATCGCTATCAGACCTAACGGTCATTTACCAGGTGTTAGGCATACCGATCAAGAAAGCGAAAAGGGACTAACAACATTCGATCTGGTTGTTTCCAATCAAGATAAGTTTGTAGCAATAGAGATTAGCTTTCAGGTAACAACAAACAGCGTAATTGAACGTAAAGCTGGACAAGCAAGAGCTAGATTTGAGCAGATTGAGAATGCAGGCTATAAAATGGTTTACGTCATTGATGGCGCAGGTAATTTTGAAAGGGAAAATGCCATCAGAACTTTGTGTACTTACAGTCATTGTACAGTTGCCTTTTCCCATAATGAACTTAATGTACTGTGCGAGTTTTTGAGGAATTACGGCTCTCTCGTAGTTATGGTGATAACTAATACTTATAATTTGGAAAATCAAGGATTTCAGCTTTCATAATTCAAAAATTTAGTATCTATTGCTACATTTTGCACCAAACATCCGAGAGAGCCGAAAGCGCGTTAAAATCTCAACTAACTAAAATTATGAAAAAAATCCGTTTCATAGACTTATTCTCGGGAATAGGCGGCATGAGATTAGCTTTTGAATCCGCCGCACATTCCTTGAGTCTGGAAACAGAATGCGTATTAAGCAGCGAAATCAATCCCCACGCTCAGTTAGTTTACCAGAAAAACTTTGCCGATCGACCTTTAGGTGACATCCGACTAATCGACCAACTTCCAGAACATGAAATTTTACTAGCCGGATTTCCCTGTCAGTCTTTCTCCTATGCTGGCAAAAAAGCCGGATTTGGAGACACCAGAGGCACGCTATTTTTTGAGATTGTACGACTGATTGACACTTGCAAACCTCAAGCCTTTATTTTTGAGAACGTGCGCGGGCTTGTCTCCCACGACTCCGGGCGGACTCTCGAAACGATTAAAAACGAAATGACCGATCGAGGTTACAGCTTCGATTACTTTGTACTCAACAGCTCTAACTTCAGTTTACCCCAAAACCGCGTCCGAGTTTATCTAGTCGGAACTTTAAATGCTGTTCCCCAATTTAACTTAATTTCCGACTTCGGACCAAAGGATTCGCATTCTTCCAACCACCAACAACTCTCGTTATTTTATCCTTTAAGCAAACCAGTCATAGTTGCCGATATTTTAGAAGACAATCCCGATGCAAAATATGATTGTTCTCCTGAATTTGTCAAGGCATTGCAACAAATCGTTAACAACGATCTAAATCGCTTGCACGGTATCCGATTAATTGACTATCGCGGCGGCAATTCGATTCATTCTTGGGAACTCGGTTTGCGGGGTGAGTGCAGTGTAGCAGAGATTGAATTGATGAATCTTTTTATCTTGAAAAGGCGCAATAAGGAATTTGGGCATCACCAAGATGGGAAACTATTAACTAAAGAACAAATAGCTACTTTTTTTGCTCATCCCAATCTCGATGAAATTCTGGATTCCCTGGTAACAAAAAAGTACCTGCAACGGCATAATCAACTTTACAAACCTGTATCGGGGAACTTTTCGTTTGAAGTATATAAGTTTCTCGATCCCGATAAAATTTCTGTAACAGTTGTTGCCAGCGATGCCAATAGATTAGGAGTTTACTCTAATCATAGAGTTCGCAGAATTACTCCCCGTGAGGCAGCCCGTTTACAAGGTTTTCCAGATAGCTTTAGCCTGCATTCCAATGATGATAAAGCCTATCATCAAATGGGAAATAGTGTAAGTGTCAATGTAGTTAAAGCTGTGGCTGAAGAAGTTATCCAAAATGTCTTGTATTCTGCAAAACAAGTCTATTTGAAAAATGCCGTTTAATCGACATCAAGTAGCAAATTTATTATATCAAATCCGTTGGTATTGGAATTAATATTACCAGAAATCAGGAGACTACACGTGCCGTTTCCCTACAAGATTATTTTGGGGTAGGGACACGGCATTGCCGTCTCCTTTATCATGCCGGTGCAACCGGAATTGATATAAGCAGGAAATGCCCGCCCTACCAATCAATTAATCGAGTTAGCGTTGCGCTACAGGTTCCTTAGCCAAAAACTTCTCCAATTCAGTCAAAGCATCGGCATCAACTTTCGTCTGCATCGGACAGAACTTAGGCCCGCACATCGAACAGAATTCAGCAGTTTTATAGATATCCGCCGGCAAAGTTTCGTCGTGATATTCCTTCGCCCGTTCTGGATCTAATGACAGCTCAAATTGGCGATTCCAATCGAAATTGTACCGCGCTTTCGAGAGTTCATCATCGCGATCGCGTGCCCCCGGACGCCGCCGTGCAATATCTGCCGCGTGTGCTGCAATTTTGTAAGCAATCAGCCCATTTCTGACATCCTCAGCATTCGGCAAACCGAGGTGTTCCTTCGGCGTTACGTAGCACAACATTGCAGTGCCGTACCAACCAGCCATTGCCGCGCCGATCGCCGAAGTGATATGGTCGTAACCGGGAGCAATATCTGTCACCAACGGCCCCAAAACATAGAAGGGTGCTTCGGAACATTCCTCCATTTGTTTTTTGACATTAAACTCAATTTGATCCATTGGAACATGGCCCGGGCCTTCCACCATTACCTGCACGTCATCTTCCCAAGCTTTGCGAGTTAATTGTCCCAAAGTTTTGAGTTCAGCTAATTGAGCATCGTCCGAAGCATCGTGAGTGCAACCGGGCCGCAGAGAATCTCCTAAACTGAAAGAAACATCGTATTTTTTGAAGATTTCAATGATATCTTGGAAGTGAGTGTAAAGGGGATTTTGCTTGTGGTGATGGAGCATCCACCGCGCCAAAATGCCGCCACCGCGAGAAACAATGCCAGTAATCCGATTTTTGACTAACGGCAAATGCTCGATCAAAATTCCGGCGTGAATAGTTTGGTAATCAACACCTTGTTGAGCGTGTTTGTCAATGATGTGAAGGAAGTCATTCGCGGTCAGACTTTCCATTTTACCATGAACGCTTTCTAGAGCTTGGTAAATCGGTACTGTTCCGATCGGCACTGGTGAAGCTTTGATAATTGTAGTGCGAATTTCATCTAAATTGCCGCCACCTGTGGACAAATCCATGACAGTATCGGCGCCGTATTTGACTGCTAATTTTAGCTTGTCAACTTCTTCTTCCAAATTGGAAGAATTGGGAGAAGCACCGATATTGGCGTTGACTTTGCATTTAGAAGCAATGCCGATCGCCATTGGTTCTAAATTAGGGTGATTGATATTAGCAGGAATTATCATCCTTCCGCGAGCTACTTCTGCGCGGATCAGATCGGGCGGGAGATTTTCTCGCTTAGCAACGTAGTGCATTTCTTCGGTAATTACACCTTGGCGGGCGTAGTGCATTTGACTAACATTGCTCTGCCCGCTACGCTTAGCGATCCATTCGGTACGCATATCTTATGTCCTTCATAAACAGCTTCCCTCCGCTGGTATTACCCAGACTCAGGTTCTAAGGGTGTTTTCTCAGCCCGGATTTTCGGGCACCCCTAGCTAAGCTGTTAATAGTAGCACTTATGTCTGTACCCGATCGGAGCAATTAAGGAAATCTTAATAAGGAAGATGGGTGAGGAGATGGGGAGTGCGATCGACCTTTTGCGACTTATGATATTTCTATTGTTTAAAAAAGTGCGATCGTCTCTCAATTTAATAACTCAAAAAACAATTATAATTCATCTGGATCAATCCCCATTTGACGCAATTGTTCTGCTAATATATCGGCTCTTTGTTTTTCTCGATCGGCACGCAGGCGCTCTTTTTCAGCGCGAAGGCGTTCTCCTTCCGCACGTTCCTCTCCCATTAATAACAAATTCCCTTTACTATCCCACCAACGCAACCAAGGTAAATTCATCTCATCATATTCTCCTTGCCAGATTCCCAACTCAACTCCAAGCTGTGGAATCGGATAGTGACCGCGCTCATTGACACTCATTTGCTGATAGCAATTATCCTCTAAATGATACATTTCCACAGCAGCTTTTTTGACCTCATAAATCCCGTAAAAAGGTACGCGAATTGCCTGTTCATAAACCCAGAATTTGCCCACCTTTTGTTCTTCTGCTTGACCTGCTTCGGGCGGTGGCGTTCTGTCTCGCTCTTCTGAACCGTTCCCTGACACAAATTCCAAAACAATCAGTGGTGCAACGTATTCCTTCCACAATACGTAAGAACGTCGTACCTCACCATTTAACAGCGGCGACACATTCGGCACGTAAAACCAATCCGGCGCTTCTGCGCCGCGTTCGGGAGGATCAGTTAAACGCCAATAAATCCCGCAATCTTGACCGATACGATATCGTCCGTCAGGGTGAATTTGTTGCAAGATTGGTCGCAGCGAATCAGTTAGAATAATGCTTTGAGGAAGTTCTTGAAAGTTTTTCACAAAAGTACCGTCAGACTCTGGCAATTCAGTGTGGTCTGGGAGATGGGTGACTCCCAATTCAAATGTTTTAGCAATAGTCATAAAACTTGCGCTATTTGAGGAGTTAAATTTATTATAGCAGAAGGAAGAAGGAAGAAGCGAAATTTCGCGAATTACAATCGCCCGGTAAATTAGTAAAGTTTAATAATAGAAAAAGTCAGCTTAACCTAAGATAAAATCAACACTCACTTCCAACTCAGGAAAAGCCAGCGGTGAAACCATTTCTCCCCGTTCAAACTTTTGCAGGGAACTATAACCATTTGCCATCGGAAAACGGTAAACTTCTAAACAGTTAGCCTCAAGATCCCACAACCATACTTCCTGAATTCCAGAATGAGCATAGTTAGGTACTTTTACATCGCGATCGAAATCAATAGTGCTATCTGAAACCTCAACTAACAACAAAACTTCAGATGGTACTGGATGCGCAGTAGCGTAGTAGTCAGCACGAGGTTGCAGCAAGACAACATCCGGTTGAGGTTCCGTGCGTTCAGTTAACTGGATCGGGTCTTGGGCGCCTATAATCGCACGTTTTCTCTCCAAATCGGAGAACACAGCGATCAAACGCTTAACGGAACTTGCGTGACGAGTACCAATTGCTGCCATTTGAATAATTTCTCCTTCTATCAATTCCACTCGGTCATCTTCACTCAAAATGCCAGCCTCACCCATGAGGTGATATTCTGGCACTGTAAATAGCCGTCTTTGCATTTTCACAGACATAACTATTCTCCTTATTTGGCAGTTGGTCTAAGTTTATCATTGTTGCCAGTAAGGTTCAACCTACTACTAGCTAATCGCTCTAATTCAATATCAAATCAACACTTACTTCAAAATCCGGAAAAGCTAGAGTTGAAATCATTTTGGCAATGATTCTTTATAAAAATCAGCACGGCATCGCTCAATTTGTTTTCTGGTTCGTTTTTATCCCGTCGCTGACCCTCAAAGGCTCAGCCGGAGAATTCCATTCACATTTGTTAAATTTAAAAGGGCGAACGATGGGACTTGAACCCACGAATGGTGGTACCACAAACCACTGCCTTAACCACTTGGCTACGCTCGCCGTATGAGTTTTCACTCTAGTATCCTATCTTAGCTGAAGTCTGGGGGTATGTCAAGAATGTTTTGAAATATTTCTAAGCATCTTGGAAATTGCCGTGTCAACCCCTCGAATTCCAGGCACGGCCTAAGCTTAGCACAATTTTAAGCTGGTCGCGATCGACTCCTGGAGATAGGATCAACGGTTTGATTCCCCTACTCTGTAACTGTCAACTGTCAACTGCTATATCAATATGAGTTACTGTGTAAATCCAGAATGTCAAAATCCTCAAAACTCCCGCACTGCCCAATTTTGCTTGAACTGCGGTTCTAATCTCGTGCTCAGACAGCGGTATCGCGCTATCCAACCCCTAGGTAGAGGTGGATTTGGCAAAACTTTCTTAGCAATTGATGAAGACCTACCATCCCACCCCCGCTGTGCAATTAAGCAATTTCACTTTTACGATCGCGACCCCGAAATATGCAGCAAAGCACTTAATTTATTTCGCCAAGAAGCCATCCGTTTAGATGAACTTGGAAAACACCCACAAATTCCCAATTTGTTAGGCTGTTTTGAACAAGAACACCAGATTTATTTAGTTCAACAATTTATTGACGGACAGACTCTCAAACAAGAATTAGAATCCAAGATATATGACGAAAATCAGATTTGGCAACTGCTGCAAGACTTATTGCCCGTCTTACAATTTATCCACGATCGTCGCGTCATTCACCGCGACATTAAACCAGAAAATATTATCCGCCGCCAGTCGGACAATAAACTAGTATTGATCGATTTTGGCATTGCTAAACTGTTAACTGATACAGCCATACTCCGTCCCGCAACGTTGATCGGCAGCCAAGATTATTTAGCTCCCGAACAAATGCGGGGCAAAGTATTTCCTGCTAGCGACCTTTACAGTTTAGGTGTTACCTGCATTCGCATGATGACCCAAGTTCCTCCCTTGGATATGTACGACTTAGACGGCGAGCGCTGGTGGTGGCGCGATTTCCTCCCAAAAGGCACAATTATTAGCGACGAGTTAGGGAAGATTTTAGATAAATTGCTGAACACTCATCTCAATCAAAGATACAGTTTTGCATCGCAAGTTCTCGAAGATATTGACGCAGCCTTAAATATTCGCAATCAATATTTTATATCGCAAAAATCTCCTATTTTTCCAACTGTCAACAGCGAAATTTCGGCTAATTCCTGTTCCTTGAAAAATCCAGCTTAAATCAGATTGATGCAAACTATATTTACAAAACTTAATATACTCATTTTTAAACAGACTGGGATTTAGGTAAATTTAGCGTGTCCCTAGCAACATGGGTGAATAGTCGCTAACATGGCATTATTATGTAAACTTGTTCCTCACATAATTAGAATCGATGATTGCTCAAAACTCTCTGGTTTCCCCTGTCACCTGGATCGAAGATCGAGTTCTGCTAATTGACCAAAACCGATTGCCTCAGGAATATGGAGTGGTGGAAATTCGTCGCTGCGACGACATGGCTGAGGCGATTAAAACCATGATCGTTCGAGGTGCTCCGGCGATTGGGGTAGCAGCAGCTTACGGGATGTATTTGGGGGCGAGGGAAATCGAAACGGGCGATCGCGCTGAGTTTTTAAGTAAACTCGAACAAGTAGGTGATTTATTGCGATCGACTCGTCCCACGGCGGTGAATTTGTTTTGGGCAATATCGCGAATGCTCAAAACAGCCGATCGAACTAATGGTTCCGTCGAACAAATCCAAAAAACTTTGTTAGAAATGGCAAAAACCATTCAAGCAGAAGATTTGCAAACCTGTAAAGATATCGGCGACAAAGGTTTGGAAGTTCTGCCAACTACACCGGAAAAACTAACTTTATTAACTCACTGCAACGCTGGTGCTTTGGCAACTGCCGGCTACGGTACTGCTTTAGGTGTTGTTCGTTCGGCTTGGCGCGAAGGCAGACTTGCAAGACTTTTTGCTGACGAAACTCGTCCCCGTCTTCAAGGTGCAAAACTGACAACTTGGGAATGCGTGCAAGAAGGAATTCCTGTAACTTTAATCACCGACAATATGGCGGCGCACTGCATGAAACAAGGCATGATTCACGCGGTAGTTGTCGGTGCAGATAGAATCGCTGCTAATGGCGATGCTGCCAATAAAATTGGCACTTACAGTTTAGCAATTATTGCCAAAGCTCACAACGTCCCTTTCTATGTCGCCGCACCTTTATCTACAATTGATTTTGAACTTACCGACGGCAGCAAAATTCCCATTGAAAAACGCGATCCAGTGGAAATGTATCAAGTTGGAACTACGCGAATTTGTCCTGTGGGAGTCGAATTTTACAATCCCGCTTTTGACGTGACTCCGGCTGAGTTAATCTCAGGAATTATTACGGAACACGGCACGGTTACTCCTGGGGAGTTAAAACAGTTTCAGTCCAAACAATTAGTTTAGTGTTAACAGTTGATAGTTGACAGTTGACAGTTACATACAGCAGATTCCAAGTAAATAGAGTACACCTGAATCTCAAGCACTTAGCCAAATGGTTGACAAACCCTTGCAAACGTACTCCATAAATCTGGAATCTGCATCCCTACTACTTCATACAGCTTTTTTCAAGTATGTGAGGTACACAAAAAAGGTAAGGACACGGCAGTGCCGTGTCCCTACGGGGTTGTTGAATGTACCTCATAAATCTGCAATCTGCTGTAAATCTAAAATCTACAATCTACAATCGAATGGCTGACTTTATTTACAAATATCCCCCTCTCTTACCCGGCATTTTAATCAAACGGTACAAGCGATTTTTCGCCGATATCGAACTAGCAACGGGAGAAATCATCATCGCCCACTGTCCGAATACTGGCCCGATGACAGGTGTTTGCATTCCTGGCAATCCCGTGCTGGTATCTGGCAGCGATAATCCTAAACGTAAGTTAGCTTATACTTGGGAATTAATTAAGCTGTGCGACACCGAACCAACTTGGGTGGGAGTGAATACGGGTTTGCCGAATCGAGTAATTAAGTTAGCTTTGGAATTAAAATTATTTCCAGAGTTAGGAGACTATATTCTGATTCAGCCAGAAGTTGCTTACGGCACCGATCGGAAAAGTCGAGTTGATTTTTGGCTGACTGGCGATACTAAACCGATTTTTCTAGAAGTGAAAAATACAACTTGGGCAAAAAAGCAATTGGCTTTATTTCCCGATACAGTTACAGAAAGAGGACAGAAACATTTGCGAGAATTGATCGAAGTTGTGCGACAGGGTTCCAGGGCTGTAATGCTGTATTTTATTAATCGTGGAGATTGTACTAATTTTGCGCCTGGAGATAGTGCCGATCGCGCTTACGGAGAATTATTCAGACAGGCAATTAGTGCAGGTGTAGAAATTTTGCCCTGTCGGTTTGACGTAACACCAGAAGGTGTTCGGTATTTGGGGTTAGCAAAACTCGATCTACTAACCCTTAAATGATTGGTTTAAATTGCCTGCATTTCTTCTTCGATCTCGACACTAGCCACGCCCGGTACGGTTTTGAGTCCTTCTAACTTCGACTGAGCAACTTTTCCAGTAATGATGCCAATTACAGGTAGCACCTCATCCACTTTCATTCCCGCCGATTCTAAGGCAGTGACCACAGATTGAATTACTGGTAAGTTTTGGTCGTCAACACTTACTATGATGCGCTCTACTTGTTCGTCAGACATCTTCAGCCTCCTTTGGGCTAAATCTATTGAGCTATTGTCTTTACTGTATCCTTCAATTCGTTGACATCTCCCCAGTCCTAAGACGGGGATTTATAAGACCATAATTTAAGTCTTACAGGTGCTGACAAATCACCTCAACCAACTCCACTTAGATCAATTCCAAGTATTGTTGCTAATTTCCGACCAATGTTTCCACACCCATTGCAGTCTGCATTAATTAGCCACCCCTTCGATCTTGGTTTATATTAGCATATTATTCTTGATTAAAGATTAGAGAACCTCTTGTTATCGATAGGAAATGCTGCCTAATTTCGATCGCCTAGGACTTACGCACTTGCAGATCGAAGTCCCCCTTCTTAAGGGGGATGCGAGGGGGAGCTCTACCTAATTTCGATCGCTCTGGTTACTCTGGAACTTGTACCAAGCCACTTCCGACACGGGCACTTGGTAATGGTAGTGCCATAGCATGGGAAGTTAGCAATTGCCAAAGTTGAGCACCTCGTTTACCAGTCGATGCGGCATACAGGGCTGCAATCCCAGCTACGTGAGGAGTAGCCATGCTAGTGCCATTGAAGGTAGCATAACGCCCTTGATTCATCGGCACTGATGAGTATACATCCACTCCTGGAGCGGCGATATCCACTTTAGCCCCTGGAAATATGCCAGATTTAACCGAGAAGTCAGGCACTTTGAGGCAGTTATCGATCGCTGCAACAGCCATAATCGATGGGCTATTCGCCGGTTGTCCGACGCTGCCTCCGGTTCGTCCGTGATTGCCCGCGGCTGCGACGATCAGACACCCATTTTGCTGTGCCCGACGGCCGACAGTTTCGTAGGCAGTAGACGATGTTGAAAGGGTGTTTCCTAAGGACATCGAGATCACTTGACACCCGTTGACGATCGCCCATTCCATCCCAGCCAGAATCCAGCCACCAGCACCACTACCCTTGTTGTTCAACACTTTACCCACATAAATGGTCGCTTCGTAAGCGACCCCATACCTGCGGCCGTTCAGATCCTTGAACCCGCAGGCTGTCCCAATGCAGTGAGTACCATGACCCTTCCCATCTTGTACGTCCTCCCCAGGTACGAAGGACTGCGACACGATCGATCGACCTGCGAAGTCCGGATGCAATAAATCCATCCCCGTATCGAGCACGGCAACTTTCATTTCATTACCAGTCAACAGAGACTTCATCGCCTTCGTTGCCTTCAGACCCCAAGTAGACTCGATATCATCAGAAAAACATGATTTGCCCTTGGTTCCTGCTACCTCTGTTGTATTAGTGGCTTTCTCGTACAGGTGATCCACCGCATCGCGATAGCCCCGCAAGTAGTCTACTGACAACCCATCGTCAATGGCGTAGAAGATGCTCTCCGGTTCGATCGCCAAAATTGCAGAATCATCTCCCGCTGATGTCATGATGCTGCTGAAAGCCCCTTCGTCTAAGGAGACGACAGCCACGCCGAGAGTTGGAAACACCGCTCCCCCTGCTGCTTCAATTTGGCTGAAGTCTAGAGCAGAATCCGGGAAATCGGCAGCGTTTGTTAAGTTGGTGATGCCAGTTTGGTCGCTCAGGAGGGCTAACCCTTCAGTCACTGCATCATCGCGGAAAGTAATAATGTAACGCCCTGTTGTTTCATCAGCTTGGGCGGTTTCTGGGATGGGAAAACTAGCTTGTTCAGACATAAATACCTCTTGTTTAGTGTTAGATAATGCGTTTAGTTGCAAAAGAGAGTTATTGAATTCCCAGGCTGTTTCATTCACACACTTGTGAGCAGGAAACAGCCCTGTCTTTAATCCGTGCTTCTAAGGGTTGAATACGAAATAGTCAACATAGAGCCGAATAGGGCTTCCCCACTCGATGTTGACCCAAATACTGACTACACCGTTGCCTGGGGCAACGTTATGGAGAGTATATCGAGCACTACCGATAAACTTTCCACCTCCGGGAGCACCTTCGCCAATAGCAACGAAGACGAGAGAGTTGGGTGTGATTATGCCCCAATTAAGATTCAAAATGTGCTGTCCATTGAAGTTACCCCAGTCATGGCGATAACGGTAGCCATTACCGAAAAATGCTTCGGGCGAAGCTCCTTCTTGAGACACGCCCAATTGACCGACTTCTTCAAGTTTGGCATCTTGGTTTTCCAGAGCTGCTGGAAGCTGTGGCATGGAAGTCGAGGTAGGAAGTTCTGTTACAGAAGACATAGTTTATTTCCTGATTATTTAACAACGTTAATGGGAAGTAGTTTCTAGCTATAATGCCTAGATAACAGCTTGTGTTCTAATAATTATCCAAATAAATGGGGAGAGCAATACGACGATCCGCGTATAGGATTATGAAGATATTACAACAACTGACGCAACTGTTACGATCGTTCAATAGTTGCGATCGCTTCCTCACAGCGAACAATTACAGAACAAGCTAGTGAGATTACAACAAATTCTGCCTGTTTTTGGCATAGCTTTTCCCACAAGCTGGTTGCGTGAGAAATCCGCGCTGACACCCCAGCACCAAACCTTGCGTTTATGGCGTGGGGCTCCGGTGAAACAGCTAGTTACACGCAGATAATCGTGCCGCTCTTAGAAACACACTTCCATTTCGAGAAAGGAGTCGTCCGATAACAAGCCTGTGCCTTATAAGTCAGACATTTACCTTTCAAACACACTTGAATTGATGCTTTTGCTAACAGGATATTGCCTTGAAGCGTCTGACACTTATTGAGACCTATATTGGCGCAAGTTACCTCAAGTCCTGCCAGTTTCAGGCAGACTTTAAAGCCAGCGCCAACTTTGGAATAGCAAATTGCGATCGGTCCGATGATGCTAAAGCAGCCACCCAGGGCTTCATGAAGCTCTAAAGTGGATGTCATCTGCTCATCTGCTGTCGATTCTTCGGCTACTTCCGCAACACCTTCTGAACTAACCAATGTGGCTAGTCCTTCCCCATCTAGGAATTCCAAGGGATCGTGGTCGAGTTCTATCATTTCATGGTTTGCCATAATCTTGCCACCTTTATTTAGGTTTAAGTTGTTGTTAATTAGGCCTCTCCAGAAAAGCAAGTATTAAACAGCCATCCGGCCTGTTCAACAATTATTAGAAAGGTCTAGGAGACACCTCAGCCAAACAGCAACTACAGTGACGCTGTTTGCTTTGTGTATGCTCTAATTCTCTTCAACATAAACTTGGGCAACAATACGACGATCTGCGTATAGGATTATGAAGAAATTGCAACAAATCCTGCCTTAAACAGCCCCAACTTTTCCAGGGAAACCATCACAGCAGCCGTCCGCGTTTGTACACCAAGTTTATCGTAAAGATGCTCTAGATGTTTTCGTACTGTTCCTTCACTGCAACCGATCGCTTTAGCAATTGCTGCATTACTTTTATCTTTGGCAATCCAGAATAAAACCTCCGCCTCGCGTTTGGTGAGTCCTAACAATTCCAGAGCGGAAATAGAGAAAGATTGCAGTTCTTCTTCCTCCAAAAGTAAGAGATATTGCTCTTTGATGGGATCTGGAATCAGACGGACGATCAACTCTTTTCCTGCTTGTTGAATATGTAATGGTAAACAACGAGATGGAACATTGCCGTTGAGCGTGAGTCGCGAAATCTGCTCCTTGAACCAATGTTGTAAGGATTCTGGCAATGAGTAGGGAATGCGGTGTAAAAAATACTGGCTCAACAGTTCTTCTGCCCGCTGAGTCATGAATTGCACCCGTCCTGCAATCTCCACAACGATCGCTCCTACCCGATCTAAGATTGGCTTGACTAGTGCCTTAATGAAAGTCTCTGGCTCTGGATCGGTGCGATCGCTTACGACTTCGAGAGTATAATGTTGGTAGCAATTTTCGTAACTTGCAGCCTCAGCTTTTGCTGCTGGGAATCGATCGATACCTTGAGATGTCAAAATAACTACGTGCTGACGCTTTTGTGTCTGTGAATTCATGAAAATATCTCCATTGGCATATTGGCGTGAACATGGCGAAAGTAGATACCCTGGCGGTGCGGGTATCTCGCTTATTTCACTATTGTTGAGGTCTACAACTGTAGAAATGCACTCTGAGATTTTTTGACAGTCCCTGATTTAAGTTGATTTTCTTAAGTAATTACTAACTAATAACACTCACTAGCTGTTAGTTACAAGTCACATAATCGAGTGACTTGCATAAATTTTATTTTTATGTTAAAGCCGATCGATTTTAGATTTTAGATTTGAGATTTTAGATTGAATAATTTAATAAAGCGACCCTACGGATGATATCAAATCCGGTAGCATCGGCATGATAAGCGTGCGAGCGTCCCCGCTCGTGACTTGAATCGCGAGCGGGGACGCTCGCACTAATATAATATCATAAAAATATAAATTTCTAGATGGCAAAGCGATCTTTGTGAGTTTTTGCAACAGAAGCGAGAATTGGTTCACGCAGCAGTCGATCGCCCTCATTCATGTCTCCAAAAATCAGTTTATAAATCTGCCTGAAAGTCAAAAGAAGAGTTATTAGTCATTAGTTATTAGTCTTCGGGTGCGTCGCTACCTTAAATCCCTCAAAAAAGCGACAATCGATCGGCGACGCACCTTACCATTAGTCTTCGGGTGCGTCACCACCTTGAATCCCTCAAAAAATCGACAATCGATCGGCAAATTTGGTGTAGGGGCGAAGCATTCGGGCGATAAATTATGACTAAAAACCAGTATTTTGTTCCCGGATGCTTCGCCCTTCGAGGGATAGTAATTCCTCATTTTCTTCGCCTAACTCAACAACAAGCGATCGCCCGGATGCCAAATCCAATGCAGATAGCAATGAATTATTTATTTGGTTTTTTTGAAGCATCTTTCAACTCCTTTAATTATTGTAAAAATATGAGCCTCGGCCGGCGGGGTTTACCAGATGGTTGGTGTTGGCATATATGGTTGTAAAACTCGCCCTTACACCGTGTTTTTTATGCTAGAATATCCACCAACCATCTTGCCTCGATCCGAAAGGGTTAGAATTGGTAGAAGACGAAATAATTCTGAGACAAGTCAAGATTTGCGGTGTTTTGAACGACTGCAATCAAATCACCTTGGTAATAAATGCCCGTATTATTAGGACCGCTCGCATTCAGAGAGTAGCTATTTCTATTACCGTAGAGACGAATTCTGTCTTCAGCGGTGTTGAAGTCAGTAATAATAGCATTACCAACCCCCAAATAATGCGACCAACTGTTTACAAATAACGCATCTCCCAAAACAAAGTTATCTGCGCCAGCACCTCCCGTTAATCTGTCGAATTGGTTGGTATTTATATCGTTTGCACCGCCATCAGCACCGCGAATCCAGTCATTACCGTCTCCACCAATTAATGTATCTATGCCAAAACCACCATACAGATTGTCATCACCAATGCCACCGTTGAGAATGTCATTATTCTCGTTACCCTGCAACTGGTCATCACCCGCTTCTCCTACTAGGCTGTCGTTGCCATTTTCCCCGCGTAAAAGGTCGTTACCGGCTCCACCATTAAGGGTATCAGCGTCATTTCCACCCCTTAATCGATCGGCACCATCTCCTCCCGTTAAAGAGTCGTTACCATCCTGCGTATTTATGAAGTCGTCTCCCAATCCACCGTTAACAGTGTCATTTCCAGAACCTCCACTGAAGGTGTCGTTGCCGGAGTCACCAGACATTAAATCATTGCCAGCACCGCCATACATTTCATCGTTGCCAGAACCACCAAACAATTCATCATTGCCATCATCGCCTTCTAAGGTATCGTTGCCCGAAGCACCAAACAATTCATCATTGCCACCCCGTCCATTTAAATCATCATTGCCACCAAAGCCATAGATGATATCGTCAGCCGATCGCAGCACGTAGTTACCGCTTTCATCAATCGACCAGAAAGGGGTATTATTACCGAGGATATCGTCGCTTAATTCGGTTCCGTAAATAACATTTTTGACGGTAGCCATAGTATCTTGCTCCCTACTTTATTTCAAGGTTAGATATTTCGGATCGTTCGTTTTTAGTGCGCTAATATTCACCACCAACATTTAGCCTGAGAATGAGTTGGCAAACAAAAGCGTTGGCATTTGAGTGGGATTGGGAAGAATTCCAAATCTGTCTGAAAAAGGGTTGATGCTGGATGAAGACACAGAATTGGAAGATGGAGGTGCTATATTGTCTGCAAAAATCGGGATCGGGCGACCCCTCAAGGGAGTTAATGCTTCTGTAATTGATGAGTTATTTAAGGTTAAAATCAACGTTCCCCGAATGACACTCGCAGGCTCACTAGGAGGCATTCTACTTGCTGTTAAGGAAGTTTCTCCCACCATTGTTTCAACAGATCCCAGCAATTCATCCTCTACTGTCAGTGTTTCAACAACTCCCAGCAATTCATCTTGTACCGTATTGCTGCTTCTTGGCACTCTTGTAACATCGCCGAATCTAATACTCCAGGCCAAACAGCCTTCTGCTGTCGTAGTTGCTCCTGGGAGTACGCCTAGTAGTTGATCGGAAACTTGGTCTGCGTGAACGTGAATTTCAAGCGTTTGGGTGTCTCGATTCAAGGTAATTTCCATTAGTTTAGCCCTCTAATCAATACTTCAGGCTCATAGATTGACTGTAGGTCGCAGCAGCAGAAAAGTCTTGCACGTTCGTGCTTTTTTTGCACGTTCTTGCTATCACTCGATCCAAGTTTTGGGAGTCACTCCAGTCAAGCGTTTGAAGTGTCGGTTAAAATGGCTTTGGTGAGAAAAACCGCAGGCGATCGCAATTTCGCCAATACTCATTTGTCCCTGTCGCAATAGTTGCTTTGCTCGCTCTACCCGCTGTTGAATAACGTATTGATGGGGGCTGAAACCAGTCGATTGTTTGAACAGGCGGCAAAAGTGATAGGAACTGATGT
>JAAUPI010000349.1 GCA_012035135.1 Microcoleus sp. CSU_2_2 | reverse complement strand
CGCGACATACGTTATCATACCAATACAGCCAAAAACGGCAACCCCTCCCCGCATTAAGAAATGTTGTTGCCGAAATAGCCGAACAAGTCATGGCTGCGGGATTTTCCAGCAAGATGTCGCTGCTTCCCGATCGTCCTCTTCACAAACTCCTAAAGAACCTAATAATTTAAGAAAGCATCAAGCTGAATTTTATCAAATCTGCAAACGCATAAAGGCAGGAGAACAAATTCAAAAAATTCTTATGCTGGTTACGCCAGGAGGCGGTAAGAGTCTGATCCCAGTAATCGCTGCTGCAAATTTAATTCCAAATCGGAATTCTGGGAACATCTTTCATGGAACTATAGCTGATGCAATTTGTTGGGTGGTTCCCCGATTAAATCTCCAAAAGCAAGCAGAAGAAAATTTTGAAGATTGGTATTTCAGAAATCTGCTAGGGCATCAGCACAGAATTATGGCAAATAATAATGAGCCTAATCCATGCAAGGGACTGTCTGGCTATGCGGCCACATACCAGGCGATTTTAGAGGGTCGAGATCTTCACTCTCAAGAAATTCGACGCAAGCGTTATATTCTAGTGCTAGATGAGTTTCATCATGTTAAGCAAGATGGAGCATGGCATAAAGCATTACAGCCATTAGTAGATAATGCTGTATTAGTCATATTAGTAACAGGAACTGGCGATCGAGGAGATGGGAAACCAATCGCTTTTATGCCCTATAAAGCAACTCCTAGCGGTATTACTCCAGATTTATCAAGTAGTAAAGATACCGTAGTTATTGAATATACGCGAGGACAAGCACTCAGAGAGGGTGCGATAGTTCCTCTGCATTTTGAATGGGGTGATGGGGAGGCTAAATGGATAGACGAACAAGGGCAAGAATGTTCAGTTGAAAGCTTAGCAGATGCTGGCGACTATAGTAGGGCAGCACTTCGCACAGCGCTTAGTACCGGATACGCCGAGCAATTACTCACAAAGTGTGTTGAAAATTGGAAGTCCCATAAAAAAAAGAACCCTCGATCTAAGCTATTGGTACTCGCGCCATCAATAACAACAGCTAGTCAATATTTGGACTGGCTAAAAAGTTAGGAATAAAAGCCTTAAAAGCCGCAAGTGATGAATCGAAAGAAGCGCAAGCAGCAATTAAAAAATTTAAGAAGCATTACAATTACAAAGATCCAAATGTAATTGATGCTTTAGTGACAGTACACATGGCTTATGAAGGGCTTGATGTTCCGGCAATTACCCATGTTGCCTGTTTAACTAATATCAGAAGTAAGCCTTGGCTGGAACAATCATGGGCAAGGGCTGCCAGAGTCGATCGCGAAGCTGGAGATTTGAAAAAACAAGGGCTGATTTATCTTCCAGATGACCAGCTAGCTGCTAAATGCGTACAAGCGATCGTAGCAGAACAAGAGCCAATTCTTAGGGAAAGAGAATTAAACAGACGTGACAATGACAATGGTAGAAATGGGAATAACGATGCCAAAAGCAAAGAGCCACGATATAATAGTAGTATCGCATTAAGTTCAAACTTAACAAGATCGAGAGCATCTGATTTAAGTACCGGGGAAACAGTTGACTACGATGAGACTGCTAAAATCCAATCAGCCATGAAAAAAGCAGAAGTAGGTGGACTTAGTACCATCCAAATTAAACGATTAATTAATGCTTTTAACGAGCTAGAAGGAAAAGATGGTCATGATTATTTAACGGAGAGAAAAGAAGCTTTAACTCCTAGTGAAGAGCTAGACCTTATCCGAAACACAATAGAAAAATATGTACGTCACCATTCGGCCAAAAATGGTATAGAGTACAAAACTATTAATGGGGAAATTGTCAAAGAATTTGGCAAGCGGCGTCGAGAAATGACACTTGAAGAATTGAGGCAGGTGTGGGCATGGCTACAAAGCAAATATCCAATGAACGATTGAAAGCTCACGTAGAAACTCTCGGCAATGCTGGCGAACTGAATGCACCTCCCGGGTCGCGCCCGTGGGCGATCGCTGTTAGGCTAGAACTGCAATCGGCCCTACATGATGCTGCATTCAATGCTCAACAATTAAAAGCATGGCGCGATCTGATGAAGCAATTCTCTGGCTATCATCAGCTTGTTGATGAGCGTGGAAAGCCATTCAAAACTTATGAGGAACTTTGCAAGGCTAAACCACCATTTGGTTTGGGTTGCGATCCGTTAGATATTGACAAAATCATTCAAGAATTAGCATCAACTAATGCCAAGACGTTTGAGCTTAACGAAAACCAACCTGAAGAACACGAAAGTGCGTCAAAATATCTTCATGATTTTTCTAAATTGGTTCAACGTTGTGCGGATAATCAGCTTATTAATGCAGCCAAGATTAAGCAAGTATTACGTCTCACATCTAGCCCAGCATATCTCCGGCAAAAATGCTGGCTAGACTTGGGATGGATTGAACAATTATCTGGTAATAAACGTGGTTATTACCAAATCACAGATCGGGGGCGGAAACTGGTGAAAGATTGGTTAGAAAAAGTTCCATCTAGTAGCCTAAATACCCCTTTATATGTGAAGATTCCTCGGCACAATCCCAAAAGAGCTGGAGAGGCGCTAATTAAAGCTTTGGACTCCGAGCAACTTAGAGAACTTTACAGCCTAATCGGAGAGTCGCTTGCAGTTGAAAAAAAAACCTAACAAAAACCCGGTTTCTTCAAGAAACCGGGTTTTTATCTATTCGATCGCCCTCAACCAAATCTACAATTACTACACGATCGAAATGCCAGTCAAATCGCTATTTGCTAGCGGATCGCTGGGACTTGCAGCCGGAGTAATTAAGAGGTCGTTGTCGCTGGCAGAAGTATTAGCTGTTGGAGAAATCCCGCTATTAACTGTCGTACCGTTCAAAGGAATAATTGGCTGAGTTTGAGTGCTGCTAACAGAGCCGAACAAGCTGTTATTGTTGTCGTAGATCAAAATGTCATCATCGTTTTGATCCTCAAAGTTCATGCTGGGGATTGAACCGCCGTTGAGCAATATATCATCAGTGGTTGTACTTCCATCAGTTGCTGTTAGAATTCCCGCCTCAGTACCTGTTGTTAATCCTTCAAGAGTGAAGGTAGATTCTTCAACCGTCGTGCTGTTTTGAGAGGGCGCAAATTCAGGAATTGAACCTAACGAACCATCATCAATACCGCCGCTTAAAGAGTCGTCAGCTTCGCTACCAACATCTTCGCTGTCAACAGGTTCGCCCGTTAAAGGATCGATATTTGAGGGAGTATTGAAAGCTTCGGGCAGCGTGCCGTCGGGAGTGTAAGTAACAAAGTGAGAACTGTTGATTAGATCGAATTGAAAATCTTTCAACCATGCCAGTTGTTCGCCACTTTCCGCAATGCTAATCAAAGCATCGTTAGTATAATTGTCCGTGCCTTGAGCGATTTGCAGTTGGTCAAAAGTGAGATTCCCGGTGAGTCCGAAGTAATCTCGATCGGCCTGGAAGCTGAAAATATTATCAAATCCCGCACTTGGTGAGAGCACGAACAAATC
>JAAUPI010000075.1 GCA_012035135.1 Microcoleus sp. CSU_2_2 | reverse complement strand
TAATACTCACAAAAAGGTACGCGGGGACTTCGCGAAACCAAGGGCATTGACCCTTAGACGCTTGAGGAGCTTGTTGAAAGACAAGGATAGCAGCCTACCATTTTTGGCAACAGGATTGCGCCCAGGAACCCTAGTAATAGGGATATTAAGACCGCAACGTCTTAAGAATCTCAGTGTCTTTAGACCTGAGAGTGTCAAACATCTCCCCCTCTGCTTGCTCCCAACGGTGGCAATTGGCGGCGGGGAGATGCAATCGCTCACTTGCCCGCATTCATCCCCCGCCAAGCCTGTTTATATTTTTTGAGGTGGGCTATGGCGCGGGCATTCTGCGGTTTTCAGTTGAATGTAGAAATAGGAAGTACCCCGATGCCTTGTTGTCCAGAGCGCTAGTCTGGGTTGTATGCAATTCTTGCTGTTGTCGATCGAGCCACAAAGCTAGCAGATCTCTGCTAGAGTTATCAAAATCCAGGGGTTTAAAACCTCCGTAGGTTGGGGTCATGTTTTTAGGGTGGGGGTATAAATCCCATCCTAAAAACCTCGTGCGATCTCTGTCAACTGTCAACTGTTTAACGTTTATCGCGATTTTTGACGTATTCCCTCCAGAGTGATTTGTACCTGGTTCAATTGAGTGTGAAGTTCTTCCAACTTATCTTCAAGATTAGTTTCTGTCTTTTGGAGAATAGCGAGCGTTGCTTTTTCAGTTTCAATTTGTTCTTGATGTGCTTCTTCCAAGCTAGTAATCATTACCCCAACCAGCAAATTAATTACTATCATTGCCCCCAACATAATAAAAGTCACAAAAAATACAGGACTCATTGGTGAAGTAGAAGGATGCTGGCAAAAAACTGCTAAGGCGTCATCATATCCAAATCGATCGCATCCGTACACTTGAATATTCATTAGCTCTATCCATCCTTCTAAAGTCACCATTTGAAATAGGGATAGCATCGAAGCAACTAGAGAGCCAAAATGTAGGGGATCGTTTTTCCCAAACATAAATGTTCCAGCGACACCATAGATGTAAAATAATAAAAACATCAGCACCGCAACATAACCCATTGAAGGCAAGCTGTTTAGAAGTGCAGAAACTAAAAGCTGTAATTTCGGGAAAGCTCGCACTAACTTTAGGACTCGCAACAGCCTAACCATCCGAACTAGCAGTACATAATTACTATCGATCGGCAAAAAGCAAGCTACAACGATCGCAAAATCTAAGATATTCCAACCATCTGAAAAATAACGCCAAGGTTTAGGCCATTGGGCCACGAGTTTGAGGAGTAACTCTCCGACAAAAATCCAGATGATTATCCGATCGAGAACGTACATAAGCCCAGCATACTTCTGAGAAATTTCTGGTACAGTATCCAGACCTACCAAAATGCCAGCGATAATTATTGCTGCTATAACAAATATCTGAAAGGCATTAGAATCTACAGTTCTTCCGATACGATCGATCATCGACAACTCTCCTAAAATTGGACAATAATTATTGAGTTTTTACCACCAATCTAAAATTAAATAACAATGACACATATATCATATGTTTTCTGCAAGATTTCACTTTTATTGTTAAAATTTATTGCCATCTGGGTCTTTCCCCTGTGGGTATCAGAGGATCATATGGTTGATTTTTTTATTGTACTGCTATCTAGAATTGTCCGGGGTTGGCTAAAATCATGTTTAGTGACCAGCCATAGTTAGAATTAGCCTGAACGCATGACACCAGAACCCAACTCTTCTCAACCCAATCCCCCTGAGTCGATCGCGACTGTGGAAAGTCCCAACGGTGCTAGCCCTAATGTGCCGACAGAACCAGGGACAATAGTTGCTAATACTGAACCGGAAAAACCGTTACCGCCTCCTCCAACCCGTAAGGTTTTGTCGCCGCAATACCCGACACAAACAACTGCTGAAATGTCCGGTTCGGTGCTGATCTTGGGGTCGATCGCTGCGATGATTGTAGGGTTGGCAAATGATGTTGTTTGGATTGGCTTAATTGGGGCGATCGTGGCGATCGGGCTATCGCTGCGGATGATGTGGCCGAGTTGGGGCAAAATCTGGGTGCAGGTAATTCCCCCAACTTGGCGCACCCTGATAGTCGCCTGCTTCGGTCTTTTAGCTGGGACTGTGGGCTTGCTAATGCTCAGTGGTACTAATACTGAACCGGGAGGCCGCAATATCCAAATTAACTGGGAGGCTATCGGAGCTCTCGGCGAGTTAATTGGCGCTTTGGGTCAAATTTTGATCGCAATTTTGGGTGTTTATGTGGCTTGGCGGCAATACGTGATCTCAAAAGATTTGACTATTCAACAAAACAGAATTACTCAGCAGCAAACAATTGATGCTTATTTTCAAGGGGTGTCGGATTTAGCGCTTGACGAACAAGGATTTTTGGAAGATTGGCCGCAGGAAAGGGCGATCGCAGAAGGTCGTACTGCTGCGATTATGAGCAGTGTAGATGCTGAAGGTAAAGCGAAAATTCTCCGGTTTTTGTCGCAGTCGAGATTGGTTACTCCCTTGCAGCGCGATCGACTTTTGGGCCGCCCCATCCTCGACGGCGACGGTGGTTATGCTGAAGATAGGGAACACGGTATCCGCGTGATCGATCTCAACGTCATGCTAGCTGGTGCTGACATGGCCAGCACTGACTTGCGGTGGACTGATTTGAGCGAAGCTAACCTCGTTAGGGCGAATCTCAGCAAGTGCGATTTGGTGAAAGCCAATCTATCGCGCGCTATCTTATACGACGCTAATCTCGCCCGCGCCGATCTCAAAGCTGCCATATTATTTTACGGCCCTGCCGAAACAGCTTCTCCCCGCAGCCGCACCGAATTGCCCAACTACAAAACAGGTGAAAATACTGGCACTGTAGTAGAACGTGCTGATTTCAGTGGTGTCAAGAGACTGTCGGAGGAACAGCGCTATTATTGCTGCGCTTGGTGTGGCTCGAAATCGAGAGACCGTATTCCCGGTGGCTGCGAAGGTATTCCGAATAAGCTGGGGCGGTAAAAAGTGCAATAAGTGCGATCGCACTGTATTTATACCAATTCTCCTTTCGTCTTGCCACAATCATGAGTGTTGGGTTTGTTTCCACAAAGACTGTATGCACCGGTGCGTCGCTGCGAGATTGTCGCTCTTTTTTAGGATTTAAGGGTAGCGACGCACCCTACAGCTACTGTAGCCAAGAATGTAGGAATTGCGGTCATATTGACAAATCAAATAGAGATGGCGAAAAGTTCATCTGCGTTGAATGTGGATATCACGAACACGCCGATATTGGCGCGGCCAAAACTATCAGAGATCGAGCCTTGGAAGTGGTACGCGCGGACTGTGCGGAACCGAGTGCTAGACACTCAGACGCCCAAAAAATATCACCACGCTCAAAAAGCAAACGTGGTGAGTTTGGGAACCCTAGTAACAGGGATATTAAGGCTGCAAGGTCTTAAGAATCTCAGTCGCTTTAGCGCTGAGAGTGTCAATGTAATTCTTAAACTCCCATTGAATATCTATGATAACAGATATTTTCGGCACTAAACAGAAAATGCGATGAATAGTAAACCTAAATATTCCTTGGTAATTCCCATCTATAACGAAGAAGAAACTCTAGCTGAACTGTACTGGCGAATTAGCACCGTGATGGAGCAAATGGATGGCTCAGTAGAGTTAATTTTAATCAATGATGGCAGCCGCGATCGCTCTCTCGAACTCCTGCGAGAATTGCACGAAAAAGACCCGCGAATTTGTTATCTCAGCTTAGCCCGTAATTTCGGTCACCAAATAGCTGTAACTGCTGGCTTGAATTTTTCTCGCGGTCAAGTTGTAGTAATTATGGACGGCGATTTGCAAGACCCGCCAGAGTTAATTGTAGATATGGTTGAACAGTGGCGGCTAGGCTATCAAGTTGTTTACGCTCAGCGCACTCAACGTCGTCAAGAAGGTTGGTTTAAGCGCTTGCCAGCTTATATGTATTATCGCATTTTGCGGCATCTTGCGGATGTTGACATTCCCATAGATACAGGAGATTTTTGTTTAATGGATCGCTGTGTAGTGGATGTACTCAACGCCATGCCAGAACGCAACCGCTACATTCGTGGATTGCGTGCTTGGATTGGTTTTAAACAAACTGCGGTTAAGTTTGAACGCGATCCTCGTTTTGCTGGCGATGTCAAGTATACGTTCAGAAAATCTTTTACTTTGGGGATGAACGGTTTAGTATCTTTTTCAAAAGTTCCCCTGCGACTTTCAATTTATCTGGGGTTATTCGCTGCATTTGTATCTGTTTCCATGGCTTTTTTGGTGTTGTATTGGCGTCTTTTCTCTCCGGGTTCGGCATTAACTGGTTTGACAATTGTGATTATGGCAATTTTCTTTTTGGGTGCGGTGCAGTTGGTCAGTATTGGGATTTTGGGCCAGTATGTGGGCCGGATTTATGAGGAGGTGAAAGGTCGCCCGCTTTATACGCTGGCAGAAGTTGCTGGTTTCGATCGAAATCGATCGTAAAAACAATCGAGATGGTAATGCCGGGCGATCGCGTTAAAATGACTGTGGATTTGATGCAGGCGATCGCGATCGAACAAAATATGCGTTTTGCCATTCGCGAAGGCAATCGTACCGTCGGCGCGGGTGTCGTTTCCAAGGTTCTGAAGTAGCGTTTTGCTGAATTCATAAGTAGCAGAAAAGCCCTACCTCTTCGGGTAATTGGCTTTTCTGTTTGCTTGTTTATGGTGTAAAATGATTGGTGGGGTGGAACCAAAAGTTTATAATAAAAATCTGAAACAGTATGGAAGACGTTTTGCGATCGGAATACGATTTAAAGAGCTTGCGAGTCAGAAAGTTAGGCCCTGGACGGAAGATTTTTCGCGGACTGACAGTTCATCTAGAACCTGATGTTGCAGAAATGTTTCCTGACAAGGCTGTAGGACACAAAGAACACAACACACGGTACATTGGTGGTGGCAAAAAGGTTCAGTTATGAAGATTATCGAGTTAGAAAGCGGGCAGACATTAGATGAGGCGATCGCCCTGGCAAAAGGCGAACCTGTCGTTTTGCGCCAGCCTGACGGCAAAATGTTTGCCTTAGCGCCAGTCGATGATTTTGCAGTCGAAGTGGAACTGCTCAAAAAAAATGTTGAGTTTATGGCTTTTTTGAAAAAGTTATCTCAAGAGCAAGCAACGATTTCACTGAGCTCGCTGCGAGAAGAGTTAGGATTGTGAACGCACGCCAACATTGCGATCGTGTTGAATAAACCACAAATTAAATCAATTAATAGCAATGAGTAAGGAATTATGTCATGCTGTTTGGAATCAGGATGTTGAGAGAGTTATCGCTTTCCTAGAAAGAGGATTGGAATAATGTGGTATTTGCGTGCGTCAAGTCGAGGATTTTGTTGTAGAATCCGAACGGCGTTACTTTGTTGTGTGCGGTCAACCGTTTGCTGCTTCTTTGGATGAAGAAATACCCGATATTGTGAGGGAATGCGCGGCGAGAATTAACAGCAAATTCTTTTGTGTGGATGCGATCGATCGCCAAGATGGACTCAAGCGAATTGTCGAGATTGGAGATGGGCAAGTATCTGACATTGTTGGATGGTCGGCAGAACATTTTGCACAAATATGGAGTATCGTTTAAAATAAATATACTATTTTGAATAAAACGCGCCAATTCTGCAATGAAAACGCTAGCTAAATGGTCTTTAGGTGATTATCATGATATGATAAAAGCAGGTATTCTGCGCGATCGGCGCGTGGAATTGCTAGCTGGTGAAATTTGCGAAATGAGTCCAGAAACCCCCATTCATTACAACACCACCAAACGGGGTACTAAATACCTCGAAGAATTGCTCGCTAGTAAAGCTGATGTCCGCTTCAACGGGCCAATTACCCTATCGGACTCCGAACCAGAACCAGATATTGCGATCGTGCGATTGCCGGAATCTGCTTACAACGATCGCCATCCCGCACCTCAAGATATATTTTGGATCGTAGAAGTTGCTCAAAGTAGTTTGAAAAAAGACTTAGAGTTAAAATCTGCTATTTATGCTGCGGCGGGAATTCAGGAATATTGGATTTTGAATTTATCGGCAAGACAAATCATCGTGTTGCGAAATCCTCGGGACGGCCAGTACGCTACAGAGCAAAAACTCGAAGGTGGAATTATTATACCGTTGGCATTTCCCGATATTCTGATATCGGTTGAGAGACTTTTGGGTTGAATAAGGTCGATCGAACTCATACATCGCTAGTTGATTCTGCTTCCAACCACTCCCTCATTTCTGACTCGGAAAATCCCCCTTTTCCTTTTTGTTCCTTGGCTGACTCCAAAATCGATAGAAATTTAGGATCGTTCAACAGCGAGAGAGTTTCTGAATCGGGATTTCTCTTACTTGCAGACTTAGTAAAAATTTTCTTTATCCAATTTACGATTCTAGACATGAGCTTGCACAAAACTTAACTGCAACCGACTCCTTATTTTATAATATATTATAGAAGAAATATCGCACAGGTTAGGAGTATGACTTTGATATTCATAAACCCGCCCCGCTCATATCAATAGTTTGCGTCAAGAAATCGCTAGCGATCGAAGTTTTTGTAGTTCGGGCAACTTGAAAGCCAAAACTATATCTTGTTCGGGAATTCCAGCCGCCATCATTTCATAAGCAATGCCATCTTCTGTGCCGTCGTGTTCGATCCAAAGCTGGTTATCAATAATATCAACGTGCAGAAAAGTTCCGTATATTCGATAACCGTTTTGCCAACCAGTTTCGATTAATAAGTAGCGATCGCGCTTTTCATCAAAAACTAATTCGACTTTAACATCATCATCGTTACCTAAAAAATCGGCATATTCTTGGAGAATTTTTTCTACTATGTCTCGATATTGAATGTTTACTGAATCCATTGCACGATCGCCTCCTTTACTGGCTCAAAAGTAACTAGACGAATGATGCCATCTGAGCTGATTATAAAAATAACTGCATTCTTATTATAACCCCGGCAAACTCGTTATTTCATAAGCTACTATAGAAGCAATAACCCACAGGTTGCGATTATGACTTCGACACCCAATACTCAACCGATCGTTGTCCGAACAGAACGCGGACTGTCGATCGCAGGTACGCGCATCACTCTATACGACATGATGGATTATGTCACAGCTAATTATCCGCCAAAATTGATTCGCGAGAAACTCTGTCTCACGGACGAACAAGTCAATGCTGCCCTGGCTTTCATTGAAGAAAATCGCGCTTTAGTGGAAGCAGAATATCAAGAAGTTTTGCAAATAGCAGAAGAAAATCGACAATATTGGGAAGAGCGAAATCGCGAACACTTTGCCCGCATCGCTCAACTGCCACCCAAACCCGGTACAGAAGCTCTCTGGGAAAAACTTCGGGCATGGAAAACTAGACTTGAGTCTGAGTTATGAGGTATCTAATTGACCACAATATCAGAGGTCAAGCTGTTTTACTCTGGGGAATTGTTGCGGTTGAAGGTTGGCTGGAGCTAGCACCCCTGCGCTTCATTTCTTTTGAAGAGGTGGGATTGTCGATCGATAGCAGCGATCGCATTGTCTGGCGATTTGCTCAAGCTAACCAAATGATTCTGTTGACTGCCAATCGGAACATGAAAGGCCTTGACTCCCTAGAGCAAACGATTCGCGAAGAGAATACCTCGACTTCATTGCCTGTAGTGACAATTGGAAATCTCGATCGGCTTGATGAGCGCAATTATCGAGAAAGATGTGCTGCTCGTCTCGTTGAGCTTGCGCTTGAGATCGAGCAATATAGGGGGGTTTCTCGGATATTTATCCCGTAAATCATCCATCCTATTTAGTGTTCGATCGCCCTTAAATTAACATTAGTTCGACGATCGCCCTGGCAAAAGGCGAACCAGTCGTTTTGCACCAGCCTGACGGTAAAATGTTATTTAGTAATCGGCAAGTATTCAACACGATAAACCAAGCTGCCTCCTCCTGATTTAAAAAACAAACTCGTTATTTCATGGATCGGGTAAACAATAATATAGATGTAAAGCGTAAAAGTCAATGATTGGAGTCAGTAGCCTGTTCAAAGAGCATCAAAAAAACGGCAAGGTTTGTCACTATAATCACAAATCTGCTGCCCGCTTAATGGATGCTTTTTTACCCGCAGCTACGCTGGCTACAACCAAACAAGCCGTGACTAGGGCGATCGGCTCCACAGTTTCACCAAGCAAAATTGCCGAGGCCAGAATCGTCAAAAATGGTTGCAACAACTGAATTTGCCCTACCCTGGCAACTCCGCCAATTGCCATCCCGTGATACCAGGCAAAAAATGCGATAAATTGACTAAAAACGCTCAGATAAGCAAAACCCAACCAGGCGATCGGTGAAGCTGTCAAGCCGTGTTTTAGAACCACAAATATTGTCGGCAAAACCTCGAAAGGAGCGACAATTACCAAATTTAGTATCCAATATTTATAGGACTGACGCACAGACTCTAATTTTAACTTGAGGCAATACAAATCCATTTTGATTCAAAACTGACAATCTGTGAAGATACGGTTTTGGCGGTTTTGACCGAAACAGTCGATCGATTCATTAACTCTATCAATGCCCAATTTTAGAGGACAATGCTTACGAAGGACTAAATTTTTAGCCTCTTCCTCTAAATTTCTCTCTTTTGACTGAGGAAATCGAACGGGGTATCGCCATTGTTGGTGAGTTACTTCAGCAAAATTTTAGCTCGAATCTGAAAACAGTATAAAATATCTAGCAGTTATCAGTAAAATTAAGTAGGATTGGGAATAGTTAATTGGCATAAATATAATTATGTTCAAACTTTATGAATATTCCCCCTCTGGTAATTGCTACAAAATTCGCTTGCTTTTGACTCAGCTTAATATTCCATTCTCTCGACTGGAAATTGACATTACCAAAGGAGAGAGTCGAACTTCTGAGTTTTTGCTCAAAAATCCTAACGGGCGGATTCCAGTATTAGAAGTTGAACCAGGTAAATTCCTATCTGAATCTAATGCAATTATGTTTTACTTAAGTGAAGGAACTGAGTTTTTCCCCAGCGATCGATTTGAACGCGCTCAAGTCATGCAGTGGTTATTTTTTGAACAATACAGCCACGAACCTTTTATTGCTACTTCTCGCTTTTGGCACATGACCGGAAAAGCTGAAGAATATCAAGAAGCACTTCAACAAAAACAAGCACCGGGTTATACTGCGTTGGGAGTGATGGAAAAGCATTTAGAAAAAAATGACTTTTTTGTAGGCGATCGCTATACTATTGCTGATATCGGTTTATTTGCTTACACGCACGTTGCGGGCGAGGGCGGATTCGATCTGAGCGGATTTCCAGCAATTATTAAGTGGCTCGATCGAGTGCAAAATCAGCATCGATATATTAGCATTAAGCAATAATAAGATTCAGGCCATTGTAGATGGGTTGGGCAACCCCTGAGTTTTTACTGAACACTCGCACTAGTCATGTATATATAGATATATCTGAAAAACTTTTGCTTAAGGTAATTGCTGATACAGTGCTGGTGAATTTGGGATATGATACTGATAAATAGGTAAGTAATCGGCTCCATCTACCAAGCAAGATACCAGTAATTCCCCTATGTACAAGTGGTGCAACTCTCGTGCTGACGATCGGGACTTCTACAAGGCTCGTCAACGGAATTTAGAAACTGATGAGCCCAACTGAAGTAGTATCGAGCGATTGCGATACGTTTGTCTAGCGTGTAATCCCAAATCCGTGCTTCTTACCCACTTTGTAAAGCGATTGAAATCGCTACTACACCAACAAAGTCTGCCGACACGAACTAAACAATAAAGGGGGTATTAAAGCAGGATTTGGTATAACCAACTTTCTGGGTGTATTTTACCTTGGTGCTTCTGTTATCTGCCTGAATTCTGGATCGGCTCTAGAAACGCTGAAAGAAGAAGTATTTGTCCAACGGCATCGTCGGTGTCGGATGCTAAAAAATAGAGAGAGTAGAATGAAAATTGCACTAGTCCATGATTACTTAACACAACCCGGTGGGGCAGAACGTGTATTTGAATTGTTGTGCAAGCGCTACCCCAATGCTGATATTTTCACGTCTCTTTACGAACCTAAACGAACTATCGATCTAGGCGAACGTGAAGTTCGCACAACTGTACTTCAGAAAGTTCCAGGGGCAAGTAAGAATTTTAGGCTCATGGCTCCATTTTATTTTTCAGCCTTTCGAGCCTTGGATCTACAAGACTACGATCTAATTATCAGCAGTACCACGAGCTTTGCTAAAGCTGTGCGCAAAAGACCAGGAGCAACACATATTTGTTTCTGTCACAATGTCACCCGTTTTTTGTGGGATACCACAACTTATCTTCGAGACTATGCTACCTATCGAAATCTTTCTGGTATACTCGAACCAATTTTTCAACAAATGAGAAAAGCCGATCTAGATTCAGCTCAGGAGCCTGATTTTTACATTGCAAATTCCAGCACAGTTGCCAGTCGTATCCAGCAATTTTATGGAAAGCAATCAGTTGTAATTAACTATCCCATTGACATCAATAAATTTATTTTTTCCAAAGATAAGGAAGACTTTTATTTAGTCTCAGCTCGTCTTCTTGGTTACAAACGCATTGATGTGATTATTGAAGCATTCAATTGGCTGGGATGGCCATTATTGATAACGGGTGATGGCCCAGAGCGAGAGCGTCTTGAGTCTAGAGCTTTAAAAAATATTAAATTTCTAGGTCATGTCAGCGATACAGAACGTAGTCAGTTGATGTCTAAAGCTCGTGCTGTGATTATTGCTGCCTTGGAAGATTATGGCTTAGTTCCAGTGGAAGCTAATGTTAGTGGCACACCCGTAATTGCCTATGGTAAGGGTGGTGTCTTAGATACTCAGATCATAGGTAAGACTGGGGTCTTTTTTAATCTACAGACACCTGAAGCTATTCACACAGCAGTAGTTGAGTCTAGTAAGATTGCATGGGAGTACGAAAAAATCCGAGACCATGCGATCGATAATTTTTCCGAAGAAGCTTTCTTTGAAAAAGTAGAGGGAGTGATTGAGGAAGTTTGCGGCCATCATCAGCCTTAAATATATTTGCAGTCCTGGACGCAACAGCCATACTATAGCAGTTGACAGTTATAGTCCGGGGAATCAAAATCCTCTTGTGCTCGCCCCCGGATTTATCCGTGAGGTCGATTCTAAAATCTAAAATCTAAAATCTAAAATCGATTGACCGACGAGGCGTAAAAGTGACTGAAAACAATATCAACTCAATTGCTGAAACAGAAGTGGGCTATGGAGAACTGTTTGCAGTTCTAATCCGTCGGCGCTTTTGGTTGCTAAGTGTTTTGTGTATTGTCCTGGCTGCTGCCACTGCAAAAGCGTTGAAGGAAAAGCCTACCTATACAAGCTCAATGCAGATCCTGGTAGAATCTAATTATCAAGGCAAAAAAGACAGTAAAACAGATAATCAATTTGCCGATTCTAATGTTGTGATAGACAATGCTACTCAGCTTAGTCTGATGCAAGGTTCTCAGCTCATCGAAAGGGCGGTGAAATTGCTTCGCCCTAAGTATTCAGGGATCGATGTAGAAGAGATTAAAAAATCCTTAGTTGTCACTCAAGTTGCCGATGAGAAGGCAAAAACCGAGACCAAAATTTTTGAAGTAACCTACACGGCCAATAATCCAACTCAAACCCAGAAAGTGCTACAAGTAATGCAACGGGTTTATCTCGATTACAACCGAGAACAGCAGAGACTACGTTTAACTAAAGGTCTAACCTTCATCGATCAACAATTACCCAAGGTTCGTCAAAACGTTGCTCAAGTTGAGGCTACCTTAGAAGAGTTTCGCAAAAATCAAAATCTAATTGAGCCGGAAGTACAAGCAAAATCTCTGAGTGAGGCAATTAACAACATTCAGCAAGAGCGACGGACAAACCAGGCGAATAGAACGGATCTTCAGGCTCAATACGACTCTTTGCAGCAGCAACTTGCTAGTTCTCCCCAGGAAGCGCTTGTGGCGGCACGGCTAAGTCAGTCTTCTCGTTATCAAGCCTTACTCAACGAAATCCAAAAGACAGATTTAGCCATCGCCCAACAACGGATACGCTTCACTGACAAAAACCCAATTGTTCAAAAGCTGCTCTCCGAGCGCAACAAGCAACTAAATCTTTTGCAAGCAGAAGGGCAACGTGCTACACCAGAAGGTTCTGCTCAGGCCCCGGATACGGGAGAAAGCTTTTTGAAAGAAAGGCAACTTGGTACAACTGACTTAAATATCGCTAGTAAACTTCTGGAGATTCAGACAAACTTAAAAGGCTTAACGGCACGCGACGAAGCACTGGCAAAAAAAGAGCAGCAGCTCCGTGTAGAACTCGATCGATTTCCGAATCTATTGGCTAAATATGCTCGTCTACAAACAGACATACAACTCAAGCGTGAAACATTTCAACAGTTAGAGAAAGCACGCCAGGACTTAAGCCTGGAAATTGCCAGAGGTGGATTTGATTGGCAAGTTGTCGAAGTACCGCAGCCCGGTACAAAGAGTATTTCCAAAAAACAGCAGAACATTATGCTGGGTATCGTAGTTGGGTTGTTCTTGGGTGTTGCTGTGGCTTTTGGTCGCGATATGTTGGACGATTCTGTTCATAGCTCGGATCAGTTAACAAAACTGGTTCCCCTGCCTCTATTAGGAATGACTCCACAGCTACCACAGAACAAGAAGCACAAACCAATCCTTAAGCTACCTTTTGGCAAGCGGCAAGCTTCCGCCACTTGGGGAATCGAACCAATCATCAAGCTACCTTTCGGCAAGCCGGAAGGTATGGCGCCTTGCACGATTGAAGTAATTCACAGTCCGCCTGCTTGGGAATCCTTTGACCTAATTTATAAGAACATTCAACTTCAAAATTCTGGTTCGACTTTCAGTCCTTTAATAATTACCTCAGCATTGGACGGTGAGGGAAAATCAACAATCGCATTAGGTTTGGCTATTAGTGCTGCGCGTCTACATCAACGGGTACTGCTAATTGATGCTGATTTCCGCCAGCCGATGCTGCACAAACAACTCAATCTCCCTAATCAGTATGGGCTTTCAACTCTGCTGGAAAGTAACGCTACGATGCCCATACGCAGTCATATTTCAACATCAGACCTATATATTGATATTTTAACTTCCGGATCGATACCCAAAGATCCAGTAAATCTATTAAGTTCTCCTCAAATGCAGAGACTAATAGTAGAATTTGAGCAGAATTATGACTTAGTTTTGCTGAATGCGCCTCCCGTTTTAGGGACGGTAGATACTCTGCTGGTTGCGTCTTGTTGTCGCGGGGTCGTGTTGGTAACGCGCATTGACCGGGTGACAAAAACCGCACTCACTGAGACTGCAACCATGCTGAACAAGTTAAATGCGATCGGGATAATTGCGAATGGAGGTATTAGTCTCAAAAAGAGCAAGATACGCCCTGTGAAGTCTTGAACTCTCCACGCATAGAATTGCATATGTAGTAAATATTTAGGAAAGACGATCGCCAGCTTTGATCTTTCCTGAGGTCACTCAACTCAAAACCTTGCCTAGTCAAGTTTTTCACTTACTTGGCACTCACTCACGCGATCGAAATCAGTTATTTCACTACATACATGAATTCTGTAATTTGTCAATTTAAATTTTAAATACAAATTCTATATTCCGAAAAAAGATCATAAAGTATTGATTTTCCCTGAAAGTGTGTTATAAGAGAAGCGGGACTCTACTTAAGTAATCCCGCTATCAGGAAATTTGAATTTCTGGGTGATTTTACTCTACCAACAATCATTAGTAAGATTAGTGTCAGGTAATAAGAACCTATGCCCCACTCAACACTCTCAAATTTAAAGATCTATTCTTCTGTAGAGCAACAGCATTCAAGCAATTATTTACCTCACTGCATTCTGAAATGGCGACAAGGACAGTTAGTCGTCAGTCTCGGATCGCAGAGCAAACAACCTTATATCTCGGCGTTTGAGACTCAACAACAGCTAGTAGAATGTTTGAAGCCATCTCCGATACGGCTGGTTTGCCTCCATTCAAACCTAGGTGAGGAAACGCTAAAGCTCTGGGCAGATGCCTGCGAGCAAGCTGACAAACCAGTGTTTCTACGGGGACGGCGGAGTATTCAAAAAACATTTCCAAAGCCAAGCAAACTTAGTCCCCAGCTCAAACAATGGATGGACTCAATTGCCGCCTTTCTTTTGCTGTTATTATTCAGCCCGATTATACTGGCGACAGCTATATCGATCTACCTCTATTCACCAGAGCCGATTTCTCCTGAGCAATGGTACATTGGCACAGGAGGCAAGTTCTTCCGGCTGCTCAAGTTTCCCACGACAGTAGCGAATGACGATTCTCCTGCTACACATTTAATTCGTTGGATGTGTAAGTACAACGTGGATAAGTTACCACAGTTGTTGAATGTGTTACGGGGTGACGTTAGCTTAAAGGATTCATTCTATCCTTTGACTATATCGGAGGCGGTAAAACTCAGCTTGGAAAGTTAACAATAGGTGAGTGCATTATTGGAAATTGCAGAAGCTCAGATTCAGTACAACAATTAAAATGAGGTGTATTTGGTTGTAGATCAACACTGAATCTTCAATTAAAAAAGCTTCTGCACTTTATGCCTAAGCAGCAGTTTATCCAATTTGCGACAATGAAACAAATCTACACTTAATCCCGGAAATTCAAAAACAAGTTAATTCGGGGCTAAGAACTATAGAGCTGGGAAATCTCGATCCCAAACGAGATTTTATCCACACCTATATTACAGATGAACCAGAGTTGTATGCACAGAGAATCTTAAATTTAGTTAAAGAACCAAAACTAGCTCAACAGCTTTCTGAAGCGGTTGCGCTGACGTTTGAAAGCGAATATTCAAATTCAGCCATATACTCAAAACTTGATGTGATGCTGGGGATTTGACCTTATGATGATTCTATCCAACTTTATTTCTAAGTTTAGCAGTGCGTCGATTCTGGATGATAATGAATATTACCGAATATATCGATCGGTCTCTTGGTTTGTCCCTATTGCAGAGAAAAATTAATGCCATTTAAACTCCCAACTCCACTTCGCAGTTTACTGCAAGCTACGAAATTCTGGCAGAATAACTACATATTCCTGCGAGAATTCAAATACTTTCCTAAAGTTGTCATCTTAGCTCTAGTATTTTCATTCCTGGCAGCGACTTTTGAAGGAGTTGGTATTGGGTTTCTGCTGTCATTTTTACAAAGCTTGACAAATCCTGACGCAGCGCCGATTAAGACAGGAATCGGCTGGTTTGATGTTTGGATTTTGGGAGTCAATACATCTGCTACCAGCCGCTTCTATCGAATATCGACTTTAATATGGCTGAGTACCTGGACGCGCGCCTTATTTAACTATTTGGCGCAAACTTATACGGAAAATTGCCAGCTTAATTTGATGGATCGGCTCCGCAAACGGATTTTTGAACAACTTCAGGCTGTAAATCTGAGTTACTTTGCGACGACAAAATCAGGAGAATTAATTAATACAATTACATCGGAAATTGAAAAGTTTAAGAACATTTTTAATGGCAGCGCTTTCTTGTTCACTAGAGGGCTAACAGTCGCCATTTACCTGATGTCTATGATTTTGATTTCGTGGCAGTTGTCACTCATTTCCATAATGCTCTTCACTCTGATGGCTGTAGGCTTGTCCACTTTGAATAAGCGAGTCCGTGAAAGAAGTTTTGAAATATCAACCGCTAATGGAAAATTCACCACGACAGCCATAGAATTTATTAGTGGCATTCGGACAATTCAGTCATTTGCCACCCAAGATTTTGAGCGGAAGCGTTACTACAAAGCTAGTGAAGATTTTGTCAGTGCCTCTGTAAGAATTATCCGGATTTGGGCAATGGTAAAGCCTCTTGCAGAAGGGATAGCAACAACAATTTTAATTGGGATGATTCTGGTAGCTTTCACTGGCGTTTTAACGAATGGTCCCCTCAAAGTAGCTTCATTACTAACGTTTCTTTTTATCCTGGTGCGCTTAGTTCCAATTATCCAGGATGTCAATGGAACCAGAGCAGTGCTTAGTAGTTTGCACGGCTCAGCAGAGAACATCAAAGAGCTATTGAGAACGGATAATAAAACATATTTTCAAAACGGTCAAACAGAATTTTTAGGCTTAAAAAATTCTATTGAGTTTATAGATGTAGGGTTTGGCTACGATACCGATCGTTTAGTTCTCAGAAACATTACGCTATCGATCGAGCGAGGAAAGATGACAGCGCTGGTGGGGGCTTCCGGTGCTGGTAAAACAACCTTGGCTGACTTGATTCCCCGATTCTATGACCCAACACAAGGTAAGATTCTGCTTGATGGAACCGATCTGCGGGAGTTTGAGATCGCATCTCTACGACAAAGATTGGCTGTAGTCAGTCAGGATACTTTCATTTTTAATACTTCTGTTTGGAACAATATTGCCTACGGAACTGAAGGTGCAACTGAAGCGGAAATTCAAGAAGCTGCTCAACGAGCCAATGCTCTGGAATTTATCAAACAAATGCCTGAAGGATTTGAAACTCAACTTGGAGATCGAGGAGTACGGCTATCTGGAGGTCAACGCCAACGAATTGCGATCGCTCGCGCCCTATTGCGCAATCCAGAAATTTTAATATTAGATGAAGCAACCAGTGCCTTAGACTCTGTATCAGAGCGTTTGATTCAGGATTCTATAGAAAAGCTGTCTGTAGGTCGTACTGTAATTGCGATCGCCCATCGTCTATCGACAATTGTCCGAGCCGATAATGTGGTTGTGCTCGACAAAGGTAGCATTGTGGAACAAGGAGGGTATCAAGAGTTGCTAGAACAGCGCAGTTATCTCTGGAAATACCATCAAATGCAAAGTGAAGCAGGTCAAGTAAGTTAAAGGTTTGTGAATCTATGAACCAGCATCATAATGATAGTGAAATAAGTTTCCATCCTCACTCTATTTAATAGGAATTACCGACTATCAGATTATGAAAATCTTACTCACCATCCATCACAATCTTGATCCCAATGCAGGTGCTCCTGGCGTAACGTGGAAACTAGGTCAGGAATATCAAAGGCTGGGTCATGAAGTGTCTTATTACTCTTTTGATAACCTGCCGCACAAATTGCCAGGAATGCTAGAGTCGATGATATTTCCAGAATTTCTGGCCAGTCACGTATTAGCACTCTCCCAAAAACAAGCCGTTGATGTGATAGATGCTTCAACAGGTGATGCCTGGGTGTGGGCAAAACTGCGCCGTACTTCAAATAGTCCGGTTTTGGTAACGCGGAGTCACGGTTTAGAGCATATTATGCACCTAGAAAACTTAGAAGAAGCCCGCCTTGGCAAATTGCAATTGAGTTGGAAATATCCGCTTTATCATGGAGGATTCCGACTCTAGGAAGTGGCTAATTCTCTACGGGATGCGGATTTTGAGCCATCTGTGCGCGATCGCATTCGAGTCGTGCCGCGCTACAAACATGAAACACTACCCGAACTTTTGCGCGGACATCACATCAAGCTGTTTCCTACCCTTTCAGAAGGGTTTAGCGTCGCTCTTCTCGAAGCTATGGCTTGCGGTTTAGCCCCTGTAACTACCACAACGCCAGGGCCGATGGAAGTTGTGCGCGATGGAGATAATGGGATTTTAGTTCCACCCCGCGACAGTGAGGCGATCGAGCAAGCTTTGGAACGCTTGATTGCAGATCGCCCCTACCTAGAAAAATTGCGTCGCAATGCTTATAATACGGCACAAAAGTATAGTTGGCAGCGAATTGCCAGCGATAATCTGACTTTGTACGAAACAGCTTTGTCTCATAAAGGAGTTACTAAGTAGCCGTTTCTGAGAAAGTCGCCCAGGAATTAATTGCGATCGGTATTATTTTGTTTGTAAATTCAAAACATTAAAATGATGCAGATAACTCCTACTACTCAAAAGTCTTTGGTTAGCGTTATCATCCCAACCTATAATCGCCCGTCGTATCTAAAAAGCGCGATCGAGAGTGCTGTTCAGCAGATCTATCAAAATATTGAGATTATTGTTTCTGATAATTGTAGTATTGAAAGTCCTCAAGCAATAGTTGAGTCATTCAAAGATCGGCGGATTCGATTCAGACGCAATACAACAAATTTAGGAGTCGCTCTTAATGTTACAAAAGCAGTTCAAGAAGTAAAAGGAAAATACGTTGCTACTCTGAACGATGACGACATATGGAATAAAAACTTTTTGGAAAAGCTCGTTCCACATCTTGATGCAAATCCAGGTCTAGTTTTAGCTTTTTGCGATCACTACATAATAGATGCAGATGGTACGATTAATTACCCAGATACTAAGAAGAATACACGGCATTGGAAGCGCGATCGGCTACAAGAAGGAATTTATCAGCCTTTCTGGGAAATTGCACTGGTACATAAGGCTGTGTTTGCTGCCTCCTCTGCTGTGATTCGCAAAGATGCTGTTGAGTGGGATCGGTTGCACGAGGCAGGCGTTTTTTGGGACTATTATCTCAGCTATCTTGCGTGTTGTTCCGGTCTTGGGGCTTACTATTGTCCCGAAAGATTAACTCAATACCGCGTGCATGACCAATCTGAAACTATGAGCTCTGCTAGCGGAAATGTCGAAGCTAAAATCCGAAAAGCAAAAGCTGGGATTTTTTGCTACGATCGTTTCATGAAAGATGAGCGGCTAAAACAGTTCAATCCCTATTTTGCACAGAAATTGGCGCACGAGAATACGACTATGGCTATTGGTTTACTGCGAGCAGGACAAATAGCAGAAGCACGTCCTTATCTTCTGTGTGCTCTTAGCCAACAAAAGTTTAATTTAAGAACTATAGCAGCACTCATGTGGAGTTTTACTCTTCAGGCATTAGTGCATAGATTCTTGAGGATCTCGAAATATAGCGATCGCAAATGATTTGTAAATCTCTTGCCCCCACCCCTTTATAAGGGGAAGGTGAAAAGCCACTCCCGATCGAGCACTACTGACCGTGCTGAAGAAATCTTTCGCCAGCGAATAGGAAATTAAATATGAAGCTATGTATTGTGACATCAAGTGTTGTTAAAGGCGATGGTCAAGGTCGGGTCAACTATGAAGTTGCTTGGGAAGCAATTCGGCGCGGTTATCATGTCACATTATTAGCAAGTAGCGCAGACATAGAATTGCAAAAACACAGCCAGGTTACATGGATTCCTATTTCAGTTAAAGGATATCCAGTGCAACTGCTCCGCGAAATGGCTTTCTCGGTGCAAAGTGCTGGGTGGTTAAATCAACACCGAAAAGAATTTGACATAATTAAACTTAATGGTGCAATTAGTTCGGCTGGGGGAGATGTTAATGCAGTGCATTTTGTCCATAGTTCCTGGTTGCGATCGCCCTTTAATCTCTCAACCCAAAATCCCAGCTTGCGCAGCATCTACCAGCGGTTTTACACTGCCTTAAATGCTGGTTGGGAAAAACAAGCTTTCGATCGAGCGAAAGTCGTAGTAGCCGTTTCTGAGAAAGTCGCCCAGGAATTAATCGCGATCGGTGTCCCGCGCGATCGGATTCGGACTATTTTAAATGGCATCGATCTACAAGAATTTGCTCCCGGTATTGTCGATCGGCAAAAATGGGATTTACCAAAGGAAGTACCTCTGGCGCTATTTGCTGGAGATATCCGCACACCTCGGAAAAACTTGGATACAATCTTGCATTCCTTAGTGCAAGTTCCCCAATTGCATCTCGCAGTTGTCGGGGGAACCGCAGGCAGTCCTTATCCTGAATTAGCGCGATCGCTAAACTTAGAAAATCGAGTGCATTTTCTAGGATTCCGGCAAGATGTCCCCGACTTGATGAAAGCAGCAGATTTTTTAGTTTTTCCGTCCCGTTACGAGCCTTTTGGTTTAGTAGTATTAGAAGCGATGGCGACAGGAATACCCGTCATTACGGCTGCTACAACGGGGGCTGCTGAGTTGGTAACACCAGACTGCGGGATAGTGTTGCCAGACTCAGACGATACCCAGGCTTTAGCTGAAGCATTAGATCGATTAGTTAAATGCGATCGACAACAAAGACAGCAAATGGGTAAAGTAGCTAGAGCGATCGCAGAACATCATAGTTGGGCTAATATGGCAAGTAATTATGTAAATTTATTTGAGGAACTACAGCCGTGCTAAAGATTTCAGTTGTGATTCCCAGTTACCGCCGTCCGAAAGACTTAGCACGCTGCTTGGATGCCTTCAAAAAGCAAAAACTTCCTGCTAGTGAAGTCTTAGTCGTTGTTCGAGATACGGATACTGAAACTTGGGCATTTATCCAAACATTAAACCCAGAATTCTTGCCACTGCGAACTGCCACAGTGATTGAGTCGGGTGTGATAGCAGCCATGAATGCAGGAATGGATGCCGCTAGTGGAGAGATCGTTGCCTTTACCGATGATGATGCCGCACCTCACACCGATTGGCTGGAACGCATCGAAACTCACTTTTTATCAGATAGTAATATCGGTGGTGTAGGGGGGCGGGATTGGGTGTATCACGGCACTCAGTTAGAAGATGGAAAACGCGAGAGAGTAGGACAGGTGCAGTGGTTTGGCAGAGTCATTGGCGGACATCATTTAGGAGTGGGAGAAGCCCGTGAGGTAGATGTGCTTAAGGGTGTAAACATGAGTTTTCGGCGAAGTGCGATCGGGCAAATGCAGTTCGATCGGCGAATGCGAGGTACAGGAGCTCAGGTACACTTTGAACTAGCATTTAGTCTAGCCTTGAAACGGGCAGGCTGGAAGCTGATCTACGATCCAAAAGTAGCAGTAGATCACTTTCCAGCACAACGTTTTGATGAAGATCGGCGCAATGAATTTAATGACATTGCTTTGCTCAATGCCGTACACAATGAAACTTTAGTTTTGTTAGAAAACCTACCATCGATTCGACGTACTGCATTTGTATTTTGGGCAACATTTGTGGGAACACGAGATGCCCCTGGTTTTTTACAATGGTTGCGATTCCTACCTAAAGAAGGAACCTTAGCAGGACAGAAATTACTAGCATCTCTACGCGGACGCTGGCAGGCTTGGGAGACATGGCAACAGTCCAAATAAAGGTGTAATACCAAATCCGGGTTTCCCATCCCCGTTATAATTGGTATGGTGCGTCGCTATGAGATCTCCCAATAGCAACGAGAGTTGTTCGTAGCGACGCACCCTACATTTACTACATTTACGAGATTATAAAAGGGG
>JAAUPI010000003.1 GCA_012035135.1 Microcoleus sp. CSU_2_2 | reverse complement strand
ATACCAAATCCGGGTTTCCCATCCCCGTTATAATTGGTATGGTGCGTCGCTATGAGATCTCCCAATAGCAACGAGAGTTATTCGTAGCGACGCACCCTACATTTACTACATTTACGAGATTATAAAAGGGGTAAGTAACCCAGATTTGGTATTAGTTGTTATACCAAATATGGTTGCATCGGAATTATGTAGTGCGAGCTGTCGCGAGTTCGCGACAGCTCGCACCGATCCGATTCAATATACTATGCCGATGCAACCGGAAACGATATTATTGGTTGGTAGCTAAGAACTAATAACTAATGACTAATAATAACTAATGCATGGGAATTTCAATCCAGAATTCTGTGCCGTGATTTGGTCTAGAAACACATTTCAGTATCCCTTTATGCTTCTCTACTACAATTTGGTAACTGATCGAAAGTCCTAACCCCGTACCTCGACCGACGGGTTTAGTAGTAAAAAAGGGATTAAATATGTGGGAGATTAACTCTTTGGGGATGCCGTGACCGTTGTCTGCAATGCAAATTACAACCGTTTTCGCATCGATCGATTGAGTGCGAATCCGAATACAAGGAGATAGGGAATCGGGAATTAAACACTCGTTACTGACCGTTAAATTTTCCGAATCTATAGTTGGTGTTTGGGAGCTTAAAGTCGTTACTGCTGTACTTGCCCCCAATCCAGATACACTCGTAACTCGTTCTCTATGTCCCATTTCTAGGGCGTCAACGGCATTGCTGATGAGATTCATAAACACTTGATTCAGCGAGCTGGCATAGCATTCTACTAGAGGCAAATTCCCGTACTCTTTAATGATTTCTATGGCTTCTCGATCGGACTTGGCTGTGATCCGATGTTGCAGAATCAAAAGGGTACTGTCGATCCCTTCATGAATGTCAACGCCTGTCTTTTCAGGTCGATCGAGCCGAGAAAAATTGCGCAAAGATACAACTAACTGGCGGATGCGTTCAACTCCCAATTTCATAGAGTTCAAAATTTTTGGCAAATCTTCGGCAAGAAATTCTAAGTCGATCGCTTCTTCACACTCAACGATTTCTGGGTTGGGGTTGAGGGAATGCTGGCGGTAGAGTTCCAGCAAGCAGAGCAAATCTTTGCTGTATTCGTTGGCGTGGGTGAGATTACCGTAGATAAAATTAACTGGGTTATTGATTTCGTGGGCAACACCAGCAACCAGTTGTCCGAGACTGGACATTTTCTCAGTTTGAATCAGTTGGGCTTGAGTATTTTGCAATTTTGCGAGGGTTTTAGCTAGCTGTTCGGCTTTTGCTCGATCGGCGGCGGCGGCATTGAGAGTTGCTTGATAAAGTTCTGCTTGGTGAATGGCGATCGCAGCTTGATCGGCTAAATTTTGCAGCAATTCCTGTTCTGCTGTTTGCCAAAATCTTGGTCCGGAACACTGATGGGCAATCAGCAATCCCCAAAATTGGGTATCTTTGCCGATCGGCACGATTAGACTTCCCCTCACCTGTAAACTTGATAAAAATTCTCGGTGACAGGGGGTTAAATCCTCCCTATAGATGTCGTGAATTGCTCGTACCCGTCCTTCTCGGTAAAGACAGGATGACCCTTCGGGAAAGCATTCTTTTGGAGATTTTACACCTAAAATTGACTGCCACTTGCCGCGAACATCTTCGACAACTACCTCGCCCTGTTTGCCTGGGGCAAATTGGTAAATTACTGTGCGATCGGTATCCAGCAAAACTCTCACTTCTCGCACAATAGTTTGAAGTATTGTTTTTAAATCCAGAGTGCTACGAATTTGATCTCTAACTCGCGTCAATACCCTGGCAAAATCCAAGGATTTTTGTAACTGGGCGGTGCGTTCTTCAACTTGACGCTCCAAGTTGGCATTGAGAGCCTGTACTTCTTGATGCAAAAGGTACTGCTTAATAGCTGAACTAAATTGGCTGCCGATCGCTTTAGCTTGCTCAATTTCGTCCCATTTCCACTGGGGTGACTGACCTTTTTTGGTTTCTCGCCAGGCTTCAAATGATTGTCGGGGAAGCGTTTGTCTAGCGCTGCTATCAAAGCGTCCTGCCCACATTTTTTCGGTCTCTATTTCATTGCGAAAAACAGTCAAACAACCAATTAATTGCTGTTGGTAATGGAGAGGAATTAGCAGTAAACCCCGAATTTTAGTAGATTGAAAAGCTGGAACTAATACTCTGAATAGAGATTCTTTATATAAGTCTGTAACTACCCAAACAGGGAATTCCGAACCTGCAATCGGGAACTTGGAAATATTGTCGGTATTTGTCAATCCTGTGGTTAGCCATTGCTGCCAGAGAGGGTGGGCTTCGATCGCGATTGCTTTTTCCCAGTCTGGAAGTATTGGTTGCTCGCCCGTGGCGAACAGCTCAAAGGCTGAATTGGTGGCGTAAACAGCAGTTGAAATCTGATTATTTGTGGTAACTTGAACTTGTCGATCGACTTTCTGAGTCGATAACTTTTCAGCATTGAAGTTTGAGGCTTGAATATAGAGTCTCCCACCACAGCCTTGCAATGCGGTGACAGTTGCTTCTAAAGCCTGTTGCAATTGAATCTTGGGTTGCCCATAAAGTAGAGTTGCAATGCGGCTGACTGTTGCTTCCAGAGCAGTTTGAGAGCGGGTTTGCTGGAGGAGGATGGAGTGAGCGATCGCGATCGACAACTGATCGACTACTAGCTGAACTACTTCTAAATCTGTTGAAGAAATGCTGCGCGGGAGCGAGTGGTGGGATACTAAAAGTCCCCACAATTCGATGTGATTTTTTTGATTTTTTTCGGAGTCGTACCTCGTTTGGCACGCGTGTGAATCGCAGGTGTATATCTTGCTATTTGCCGGCTCGCTTCTGCGGTGTAAAATTGGCACAGCTAAGGAAGATTGCACTCCCATTGCCATCAGGTAAGCTATGTGGCAAGGGTCGAGCGATCGGTAATGTATTTCTTCAGTTGCTAAAGGTTGACCTGTTCCCGCAGTATCCAATGGACTCAGGGCGATCGTAGCCGAGTTAACATCTACTATTGTCCGCTGGCGTTGGTTGACATACATCTCGCGGGATTGAGGGGGAATGTCGTCTACTGGAAAGTTTAGTCCTTGCAAAGAAGGGAGGCGGTTGCTATTAAGTGACTCTGCGACAACTTCTCCACTGCCGTCTGGACTAAACCTGTAAATCATAATTCGATCTGTTTTCAAAAAAGACCGGACTTCTCCTACCGCACAGGTTAAAATCTCTTCTAATTCTAAAGATTGGCGGATGCGTTCAGTTATCCGTCGCACCAAAACTTCTCGGTCTAGTTTGTGATATAATCCTTCTGTATTTTCTGTCGATTTCATAAATCTCCTTTTTAGACAACGTAGTGATAATAATTAAGTTTTCAATACCCGCCAGGTTTTTGACTTAACCGAATGGTAGGATTAATTTACTGCGCACTGCTTAGAAACGGCGATAAATCGCCTTTGGTACGCTGGGGAAAACCCTGTGTTTGTTAGGTTTAGTCTTTGCCTTCCGTAAGCTGAGCGACTTAACCAAATAATAATTATTATTTTAATAGTCTTATTAATTTCTTGCCATCTTGAACTCTTACGATAAAAATTATTAATAGTTATGAGAGTTTAACATTTATTTATTTAACTTCATATACTGAAAATAAATAAAATAATTTGAGTTATGCTCAGCTTGCAAGGCGTTGAGAGATTTCGTCGCGGACGCTCATCAGAATTTCACCCAAATGATTTTGCCCAGTTTGGTTGCAGCCACACCCCCAGTAGTAATCCGTGGGTGAATTCTCCACAATCTGGCGATCCCCTGTAGCGAGGAGAATAGCTTGAATGTCCGCATGGGTGAGAAACTTAATCTTAACAGCTTCGCGCATAATTGGAATTTTTACCGCTTCCCAATCAGCTCGAACACGGTGATTGGGATCGCGGCCTATTTGGGCTGCTTCTTGAGGAGTTAATACGGCTCGAATCAACGCAATTAACCTTTCATCAGCACTGCCCACAAATTTTGGGCTTGATAGTAGTGTTCTACCGTTAACCAGTCTTGACCGCTTATGTAAATGTTGTGGGCTGAAAAATTAGAAAAACAGCCATAAGGCTCTTCTACTTTATAAAAATAAATTGTCATTCGATTTTAGATTTTAGATTTGTAATGGGTAATAGGTAATAGGTAATTGGTAATGGGTAATGGGTAATTGGTAATTGGTAATAGGTAATTGGTAATTGGTAATTATCACCAACAACAGGAAAGCAGTTAACAGTCAACAGTCAACTGTCATCCCCCCTTGGGGGGGCGAGGAGGGTTGTCAACTGTCAACTGACAACTGTCAACTGACGATTAGACTGTCGCTAAGTCCTTTTCTTTTGCTGCCAGAACTTCTTCAATTTTGGCAACGTACTTGTCTGTCAGCTTTTGCATTTTATCTTGCAAGTCCCGCGATTCATCTTTAGAGATATCGCTGCTTTTTTCCTGCTTACGAATCGAATCTATAGCGTCGCGACGGACATTGCGAATTGCAACTTTGCCTTCTTCCGCAAACTTGGCGGCCATTTTGACGAATTCTTGGCGTCTTTCGCTAGTTAGCGGGGGAATGTTCAAGCGGATAACTGAACCGTCGTTGTTGGGTACGAGTCCCACATCCGACAGGGAAATCGCTTTTTCAATCAAATTCAGCGCTTGGCGATCGAACGGTTGAATGCTGATCGTACTCGCATCCGGCGTACCGATCGTGGCGAGGGATTTGATCGGAGTTTGAGCTCCGTAGTAATCTATCATTATGCGATCGAGCAGGGAGGCGTTTGCCCGTCCCGTCCTGATAGTATTAAAAGACCGCTGAGTCGCCTCAACTGCCTTTTGCATATGATCTTCTGCTTCAGCTAACTTCACAAAAACCTCCCACAAGGGTTCCAATAGATTCTCCCATTACAGCTCGGTAGATGTTTCCCGATACCGAGAGATCGAATACCATAATAGGAATATTATTTTCTTTGCAAAGGGCGATCGCGGTACTGTCCATCACCCGCAAGTCTTGGTTTAAGACGTGTCCGTAGGTGAGGGTTTGATACCTGCGCGCATCCGGGTTGAGGTGAGGGTCGGAATCGTACACCCCATCTACCTTAGTCGCTTTAAAAATCACCTCTGCATCAATTTCTGCCGCCCGCAAAGCGGCTGTAGTATCTGTTGTAAAAAAAGGATTGCCAGAACCGGCACCAAAGATAACTACCCGTTTTTTTTCCAGGTGGCGAATGGCCCGCCGCCGGATGTAGGGTTCAGCTATTTCTTGCATTGAGATCGCCGATTGTACTCTTGTCGGTACTCCTGCTTGTTCCAGGGCGTCCTGCAAAGTTATAGCATTCATGACTGTAGCAATCATGCCCACATAGTCTGCTGTTGCCCGATCCATGCCTGCGGAAGCAGCCTTCACCCCGCGAAAAATGTTGCCGCCACCGACAACGATCGCCATTTGGATGCCTTTGGATACGACATCGGCTACTTCCTGGGCGATCGACCCAACGACTACTGGATCGATACCGTAGCCCAAGCTGCCCATCAGCGCTTCACCGCTGAGCTTCAGCAATACTCGCTGATAAACCATCCCCATGCCGCCACTATTTTTTACTCAGTTTGCCTCCACCATAAGATACCAGCACGCGGACATTTTGAACATCAACTGCCCGGAACAGGCATCCTGTTTGTGCTGCAAGAGAATTTATTTGTTGTGGAGTCGAGTTGGGGTGCGAGCCGAACAGGCAAGATGCCTGTTTCACAAAAGCATTGATTTTTTGTGGGGTGGGCTGCTAACCCGCAAGATGCCTGTTCCACAAAAGCATTGATTTTTTGTGGGCGGGCTTCTAGCCCGTTTCTAAAACACTTAATCCTTAGGAACGAAATTAAGTGCAGCAGAATTCATACAGTAACGCTGACCGGTAGGCTTTGGCCCGTCGTTAAATACGTGGCCCAGATGAGCATCGCAGACAGCGCACAGTACCTCTGTACGGCGCATAAACAAGGTGTTATCCGACTCGCACTTGACATTTTCTTCTTTAATTGGATCGTAAAAACTCGGCCAGCCAGTGCCTGAGTCGTACTTGGTTTCTGATTTAAATAGCTCCGTACCACAGCAAACGCATTTATAAATCCCTGGTTTTTTGTTGTCGTGATACTCACCGCTAAAAGCTCTTTCCGTTCCCTTTTTTCTGGTAACGCGGAACTGTTCGGGCGTGAGCTGTGCTTGCCACTCAGATTCGGTTTTTTGAACTTTGTCAGTCATAGTTGAATGTTGGGTTTTGAGCGAATTAAAAAATAATAGGGTTCGCAGTTAATCTTTGATTAATATTAACCTAATTGGCTCGAATTGAACATACCAGGGGAAAAATGTGGCAACGGGTTCAATAACAGTCAGGAAACAGCCCCAGCCGATCGCCTCTACAATAGTTATCGTAGGGCAGTTTCAGAAAAATAGTTGGCAATAGCTGAATGTCTATAAAACTCGCATCCATCCATTGATAGATTGTTGGCGGAAATTATATATTGTGGGTAAAATCCGCCTCTGCAAAATTTGGTTGTATGAGACTGGTTAGCGAGCTACACCAAATCCGTATTTCTTAAATACTATTTTAGCCCGATCGCCCGCTAAAAACTGAACAAATGCTTTAGCAGCGGCGGGATTGCGACTGCTTTTAATAACTGCTAACGGATAAACAATTGGCGAGTGCAAAGTTTCCGGAGCCATTGCTCGCACCTTGACTTTTGGCGAAGTTTTGGCATCTGTCCTGTAGACTATACCAGCATTGGCATTACCACTTTCCACAAATGTTAGCACTTGGCGGACGTTATTTCCTAACACTAACTTGGGTTTTATTTGCTGCCATATTCCTATTTTTGTCAGCATTTCCTGAGCGTATTGTCCGACAGGTACAGTTTTAGGTTCGCCGATCGCAATTTTCTTGATTCTGGGAGCTGTCAACTGTTTAAAACTACTCAAAGCTAAGCCGTTTTTGGGAGTAATCAAAACCAGGCTACTTGTTAGTAGATGGCGGCGCGTTTCGTTAATTAGCAAGTTAGCTTGCTGCAAAGCATCCATTTGCTTGGTAGCAGCGCTAAAAAATACATCTACTGGTGCTCCCTGCTGAATCTGCTGCGCTAGGGCTCCGGAAGCACCAAAATTATAAGTAATAATAACTTTGGGATTTATTTGTTGATAAACTGTTTTGAGTTCTTGTAAGGCTTTGGAGAGACTAATAGCAGCGGATACTGTTAATGATGTTCGCTGCTGCGCTGTTGCTGGGGAAACTTTCTGAAACAAGTTCCAACTAATTAGTATTAGCAGCGATGCAGCGGCTGCTACGATCGAGTTGAGGATGCGTTTTCTGTTGAAATTCACAGGTTCTGTCCTAATTTCGCACTTTTCGATCGAGACTTAGGTATCGCAAAGCAGAAAAATAAAATATCGCATAATAGAAGTGTGAGCTAAATCGCAGGAGGGAGAGGGTGAAGCATTTGGGTATAACATCTCCACTGGGAAACATGAATTGTCGCCCAAATTATTCACCCCTACATCATCTCAAAGAACTTGAGATTATTTGTTAGTTATTGTGAGGATTTATTGGTTATTAGTTATTAGTTATTAAGACTAAAAACTCACAAATAACAATTAACAACTAACAACTAATTAATGACTACGATCGCCACTTGATAGAACAGCCAATTGCTTCTGTCTGTGACGGATCTACCGATTCGCTGTCGAGAACTTGGGCGATCGCAGTCCGCAAATAAGAAACCTGCACCGCTGCTGGATCATCAGGATTGTCATCAATTAAACCTTTGTAGCGCAATCTGCCATCTTGGTCTAACAAAAAGACTTCCGGTGTTTTAGAAGCCCCAAAACTTTCCGCCACATCTTGAGCAACATCTCGGATATAAGGGAAATTAAGTTGATTGTCAAAGGCAAAATTTTTCATGTTTTCAAAGCTGTCTTCAGGATATTGATTTGCATCATTAGCATTAATCCCGATTAAAGTAACAGCTCGATCTTGAAAATCTGCTTGGAGTTCTTTGAGGCGATTTAAATACAACTTCACGTAAGGACAGTGGTTGCACATAAATATTACCGCGATCGCTCGATAATTTTCTAAATATCGAGATAAATGGTGAACTTCTTCGTCAACTCCCGGCAGTTCAAAATCGGGAGCATAGCCGTTAATCGGAGTACCCGTTGTTTCCATTAGTAAACTCATTTTTTCAGAATGTGAGGAGTAGTATTTGCAACGCAAGAAAATTGAATTAGCCAGCGCGAATAAGATAGTCTTTTTTTGGCTTTCCTTTCATTTTCGCCTTGCCAAAAACCAATTTTGATTCGTATTTCACCCTTTAACCCTAGCCCTGTTTGAGCCAACCTTGAGCTAGAGCTTGATATCCAATCAGTTTGTATGCTAATTTGGCCGCGGTAAATTCTGATACTACAGAATCTACAACAGGTGCTAATTCCATAATGTCACAGCCGATTACTTCGTAGGACTCGAAGACGCGGCGCAAAAATGCTGTTAACGAATACCAATTCAAGCCTCCGGGTTCCGGAGTGCCCACTCCTGGAATTAAAGTGGGATCGATGCCGTCTAAGTCGATCGTCAAAAATACCCGTTTGGTTGTTATGCTCGATATTGCCCGATCGGCCCAATCCGGTTGAGTAGCGATTTCCCTAGCTCGAATCACATTTAGCTGTTTTGCCTTAATCAAGTCAGCTTCCTCCTTGCAGATAGCGCGAATGCCGATTTGCAGTGTCGGCAAGCCCATATCTACAATACGCCGCATCACACAGGCGTGGTTGTGAATCGAGCCTTCGTATTCGTGCCGCAAGTCGCCGTGGGCGTCGATTTGCACGACTGTGAAAGGTTCATCTGGGTATGCTTGGCGGTAGGCTTCCACAACACCGGCAGTGATGCTGTGTTCGCCTCCGAGGGAGATGACAAATTTATTTTCCGTAATTAGCTGGTGTACTGTGGCTTGGGTGACTTGCAGCATTTCTAGGGATGAAACCCGTTGGCTGTTGCGAGTATCTGCGATCGGATCTTTGGTATAAATCCCGACATCGTAGCAAACTTCGGAATCTAGTTCCTCGTCGTAGCACTCGAGTTGGTGAGAAGCTTCTAAAAGTTTCGCCGGCCCGTTTTCGCACCCGCGCCGATAAGTGGTGGTTGCTTCGTAGGGAATTGGCAAGATAACTACTTTGGCGGTGTCGTAGTCGGGTACGATTTCCGATCCCAGAAAGGGGACGACGGAAGTGGAAACGAGGGTTGGCATAGAGGGAGTTTTAATCGATCGAACAAGTCAGCAAGTTTCATCGTTGCACAATATTGCCTCTCAAAGCAAAGTCATTAGTTAGTTGAGAGTTGTCAGAGGAAAGAGAAGAGGATTTAACCGCAGAGGGCGCAGAGGGCGCAGAGAGAGGAGGGAAGGAATTTTCGGCTCTCCTGGGATTGTGGTGCAAACTGTATCTTAAGCTACAAAATTCTCCGGTGCAAGTATTGAAACTCATACCAGGAGTCATATAGGCTTCACTTATCACCGAATACCCAAGAGAGCCAACTTTATAGGGTTTTCTGGGTGTCGTTGTGTTTTGTCCGACAAATTAGACAAAATACAACAGGCTAGTTAAGCAATATTCTGAATCTGTTTTCTACTTTTAATTTATGACACCTTCTACTCCAATTCCTCCAACAGTTGCTGCACCTCAAACTTGGCTGTGGAAAGGTTTTCCGATTTGCTACCAGACTGCGGGTTCCCAGGGGCCTGCGGTGGTGTTCGTCCACGGTTTCGGCGCGTCTTGGGGTCATTGGCGCAAAAATTTATCGGTATTGGGTGATGATTGTCGCTGTTTCGCGATCGATCTTATCGGTTTTGGTGGTTCTGCTAAACCTGTGCCTAAAGTTGAAATTGATTATACTTTTGAAACTTGGGGACAGCTAATAGCTGATTTTTGTCGGGAAGTTGCAGGCGGGCCGGCTTTTTTGGTGGGAAATTCGATCGGCTGTGTGGCGATTATGCAAGCGGCTGTGGATTTTCCCGATATTGCTGATGGTTTAATTTTAATTAATTGTTCCCTGCGGTTGCTGCACGATCGCAAACGGGCCCAAATGCCTTGGTATCGCAGTTTTGGAGCGCCGATCGCACAAAAAGTTCTTAATGTCAAATGGATAAGTCAATTATTTTTCAAACAGTTAGCGACGCCGAATACAGTGCGAAAAGTGTTGTTGCAAGCTTACAGGCGATCGGAAGCTGTTAGCGATGAATTGATAGAAATCTTGTTAAAACCAGCGCGAGACAGCGGCGCAGTGGAAGTATTTGTAGCATTTATCAGTTACTCCCAAGGGCCGCTACCGGAGGATTTGTTGCCGCGTTTAAACTGTCCTGCTTTGATTTTGTGGGGAACAGAAGATCCTTGGGAACCGATCGCACTTGGGCGAGAATTGGCTAAATTTCCGGCTGTGGAAAAGTTTATTCCGTTGGAGGGGGTTGGTCATTGTCCTCAGGATGAAGCGCCGGAATTAGTCAATCCTATTTTACTCGATTGGATTAAAGGGCGATCGACCTTTTAGATTTGTAGTCGCGCTTCAGCACCAAGAACCCACCTACAAAATCAGTAATAAGAATTAAATAACTTACATTTTTGTAGGTTGGGTTGAGGAACGAAACCCAACATTCCCAGGTGTTGAGTAAAGTTGAAGAATCTCAAACAAACAAGAAACTATTAGGAGTAAAAGCCCCTTGAATCACAGCAATTTGGTCAGAGGTACCCGCCAAATTGATCGAGTTACCAACAATATTGTAGTCAGAAAGACTGCCGCTTAACTGAATGCGATCGATTCCCTGCCGAAAATCTTGAATCGATGCAAATCCTGTTCCACTATAGTATGTCTTTGTCGCATCACCGAGTACAAAGACATCTCTACCCCGACCCCCAATCAGCACATCCGTTTCATTACTTCCAGGTGTAGCACTCAATGGATTTACTCCAATCAGCGTATCATCACCGCGCAAACCTGTGAGTGTATCGCTACCATCTCCTCCTACTAAAACATTGCTTTGGATGTTTCCAGTCAGGACATCTACATTGGGAGTACCCGTGACATTAACGAAATTCTCTACAGTCAAATTCAGAGTGCCGATACCGGGTATATTGTTAACCGCCAAACTATTCTGCGACAAATTCACATTAATAGAAGCTGCGCCACTACCTGTGGAAGCGTCAATAGTATTAGGCTGTCCCAAAGGAGCAGTAATGCGTTCGATGCCCTGAAGGGTATCTGTGCCGGCTGCACCTTTATCTACGATACCTTGAGCTTTAATCGTAATGCCGTTGAGAAGGGAAAGATAACTTATGGTATCAGTGCCTAATCCTCCCGTTATGGTATCTGTGCCGCTACTGCCTAGGATGAAGTTATCTAAAGCATCTCCGGTAATATTGTCGTTTCCTGCTGTGGTGCTAATGCTATTAGCTGGTGGAGTGGGTGGAGTTTGGTTTTGGGGAGGTAAAGCAGAATTGGTAAGTTGTCCACCTTGATTTTGAGCATTGAGATTGCCCGGTGTACCTGGATTTTGACCAGGAGAATTGCCCATGCCACGTTGGTTTTGACCAGGAGAATTGCCAGGTGTGCCTTGGTTTTCAGGAGAAACATTACCAGGTGCATTGATTGAATTTCGATTAAAAAATAGTTGTGGCATGGTGTAATTTCCTCGATTAATTTTCTAAGTTTGAAGTAGCTTTCAGGCTCAAGGAATGAATTCTCGATCGCCTTTAAGTTCGTCGCTACAATCATTAAGCTGGTTCAAAATGACATTTATCCCTGTGCTGGCATTACAGTTTTGTAATTTGGGAAAATTAGCGTTTTTCCGAATCGTGAGGTATAACAACAATGACTTTCTTTCTTCCCTATTCCCTCTTCCTTCTTCCTTCTTCCCCCCTTGGGGGCAGGGCGGTTTCATTCTCCAAAAAACGAGGGTTTTGTAGGGGCTGTAGGGGCGGTGCCAAGAGTGCCCGCCCTCTCCCTCTCCCGTGCCTACCCCCCCCACCGACCATTTATCGTCATTTCAGGGATTGGGGCTGCCACTCTTTGCTGCCCCTACAAGAGAATGAAACAGCCCTGGGGTAGGGGGGTTCTTCTTCCTTCTTCCTTCGGCTATATGTTACGATCGCCCGGTGGAAGAGGTGGACGTGGTGGGATGCCCAAAATTTGAATCAACCGCGCTTCCGTGACTCCCAACTTTTTCGCTGCACCGGCAATATCTAAAGGGAGGGGCGAGGGGGGTTGTCAACTGTCAACTGTTTAACAGCCATTAACCGTAATTGATAATTTATGAATGTTCTATATGTTGAAGATGAAGAAAAAATTGCCAATTTTGTTTGTATCGGTTTGAAAGAACAAGGCTTTGTCGTGGACTATTGCGATAATGGTAATGATGGCTACGATCACGCGATCGATAATGAGTATGATGCGATCGTCCTGGATATTGTCTTACCGGGAAAAGATGGATTATCTATTCTCAAACAGTTGCGCAAAGCCGGACGAAATGTACCAGTAATCTTACTAACCGCTCGCAACGAACTAGACGATCGCATTGCAGGATTACATCTCGGTGCTGATGACTATTTAGCTAAACCGTTTTTTGTTGAAGAGTTAATTGCTCGGATTTATGCTGTGGTAAGGCGGGCTTCCGGCGAGCGCCAAAATATGCTAAGTGTTGGCCCAATTAAGCTCGATCGGATTATGCGAGAAGTTACCTGCGAAAGTCATGCAGTAGAATTGACAACTCGCGAGTTTAATTTGTTGGAATATCTGATGCGATCGCCCGGTAGGGTACTCACCCGCACGCAAATTCTCGAACATATTTGGGGTTATGATTTCAATCCAAATACCAATGTAGTAGATGTGTGCATTCAACGCATTCGGAAAAAAATTGAACCCATTGGCGGTACGGGATGGATTGAGAGTGTGCGCGGCGTTGGCTATCGGTTTCGCAAGCCGGAATTAACATCATAGACTTGAATTATATCAATCTACGATCGAGAGGCTAACCGCAGATGCAAGGCAGATAAACACAAATAAACGCAGATATTTTAAAGATTGTTTGCGAGTTTTGCAAGAGGTTTCATGAAACTCAAATCTTTTCGCTTTCGGATTGCTTTATCCTCTGCCGTGCTAGCAACTATTGCATTAATTGGCTTTGGTATTGTTTCGTGGTGGTTGATTTACGATGCTAAAGTCAAGCGTCTTGATGCTGCAATCGAAACTCAGTTGCTCCACGCTACCCGCGCGCAAGCGCTTGAATGGGATGCTTATATGGCTTCTTTGCCCTTACTTTTGGGTATGAATGGGCAAACAGCAGTGGCTTTGTTAGTCACTCAAAGAGATGGTAATTTAGTCTACAAATCGAGTCATTGGCAAGAAAAACTTGATGCAAATTCTCTATGGATATCTTTGCGGCCGCTTCCTCCAAATGGTGGTAGAAGAGAGTTGGAATTAGAACCTCCCCCTCCACTAAATCCATTAGATTCGCCGCCTCCAAATCGCCTCAATTTATTTCCACCGCCCGAAAGAAGACCCCCACACGATCGGCCCCCACACGATCGACTCCCACACGATCGACTCCCTCCAGGCTTTCGGCCCCGCCCCCCTCAAGAGATCGAAGCTAAGCTAGCAACCCAACATACTAGCACAGCAATTTGGCGTGTTGGCGCGATTAATTCTCCTTACGCACAAGCAGCCATTGCCGTTAATTTGCAAGCGATCGATCGGGAGATGATATCTATTCGCAATATCTTTTTAATTGCTATTCCCATAGTGTTGTTACTCGTAGCCGGTGGCGCGTGGTTGATATCGCGAAGTATTCTGTATCCAATTGGGCGAATTACTACAGCAATCGGCAATGTCACCGTACAAGGGCTCGATCGTCGCGTGCCTGTCGGTTCAACTGATATCGAGTTTGTCGAATTAATTTTTGTGTTCAATCAGATGTTAGAACGTCTGGAACGGAGTTTTCAACAAGCTTCTCGTTTTAGTGGAGATGCGGCTCACGAATTAAAGACTCCGCTGGCAATTTTGCAAGGGCAACTCGAACGGGCTTTGCATCAGGTTGAATCGGGTTCAGAGGTGCAGCAAACCCTGAGTAATTTGTTGGATGAAGTGCGCCGTTTGAGTGAAATAACCCGCAAACTTCTGTTACTTTCTCTAGCCGATGCCGGACGTATGGGTTTAAATTTGGTTAAGGTGAATATGTCGGATTTACTATCGGAAATTGCCGAAGATATGGAATTGTTAGCACCACATTTAGACGTGCAAATGAAAATTGCTCCTAAGTTATTTATACAGGGCGATCGCGATTTGTTGGTGCAGGTTTTGCAAAATCTGGTTGGTAATGCGATTAAATATAACTTGCCAAATGGTTGGCTCAAGTTACAGGCTAAGTGTCAGGGAAAAAGAGTAATTGTGCACATTGTCAATAGTTCTCAAAATATTCCTTTGAGCGAGGGCGATCGTATATTTGAGCGCTTCCATCGCGGTGACTCCACTCAGACTCAAAAAATCGAAGGAGCGGGATTGGGACTCAGCCTAGCACGGGAAATTGCTCGGGCCCATGGCGGCGATATTAAACTAAATTCTGCCATACTTGGTCAAACAGGATTCACGCTTAGTTTACCCATGGGCTAACCCGATCTGTTGTAATAAGTAGCCGGCCATAAATAAACGCAGCCATCTCCGAAATGAAGGTAGCCCAGTAAAGTGAATCAATCGCAATAGGTTGAGATTGCGAAATTAATTACACAAACAACTGATATGATCTACTAAAAATATCAAGTTGTATTCAAAGAGGTTTTAGTGGAAAGTGGAGAGTAAAAACCCAGAGCGAATTTTCGCTGTTAACTATCAACTGTCAACTATCAACTGTCAACCCCCCTTGGAGGGGGCGAGGGGGGGGTTATCAACTGTATGGACAACTTGAGCGTCAACACTAAAACCCGCACCGTTAAGCTAGGTTCAGAGTGCATAAACCTGAATAAAGAAGAGTATGTCGTACTGCTGCTGTTGAGCAAACACTACGGCAAATATATCGAACCGGCAGCGATTTTTAATGCGATGTACAAGCGTCCGCCAGAAGGTGACGAAGTTCAAATCGTGGTCGATCGCATTTTTGAACTCAAGAAAAAGTTAAAAGACGAAGGCGAAACATCCCAACTAATTCATGCAGAACCAAATGAGAGCGGAAAATATGGCATTCTAGCAGTAGAAAACTCAGTTGAAATCAACGGCGAGATTTTGCAGGCATCGGAGTACAAAAAAGAGCCAGAGCCACTCTTAAACAATCGCTACCGCATAATCGACAAACTGGGAGAAGGCGGTTTCGGATTAACATTGTTGGCAGAAGATACACAAATGCCTTCGCGTCGATGCTGCGTGATTAAGCAGCTAAAATCCCACACTAATAACTCTAACATTGACGAAAGCGTTCGAGAACGTTTTGCTCAAGAAGCTGCTGTTTTGGAAAAGTTGGGCGAAGGACATTCTCAGATTCCTAAACTCTACGGTCACTTTGAGGAAAATGGTTTATTTTACTTAGCTCTGGAATGGATAGACGGAGAAACACTGAGCGATCGACTAAAAGCTGCTGGCAAAATGAGCGAGGCTCAGGTTAAGGAAATTCTGACAAGTTTGCTGCAAATTTTAAATTATATACATGACAAACAGATTATTCACCGAGATATTAAACCACAAAATGTTCTTTTGCGCAAGTCTGACGATCGACCAGTGCTGATAGATTTTGGCGTGGTCAAGGAAACAATCGATCTGGCGGTAAATACTGGGGGAAGTAATGTAACCGCTTCAATGGGAACGCCACAATTTATGTCACCGGAACAAGCCGGAGGCCGACCGGAATATTCTAGTGATTTGTACAGCTTGGGATTGACTGCAATTTTTCTACTGACTGGAAAGTGGCCGCAGGAATTAGAAACAGACTCCCAAACTAGGGAGATTGTTTGGCAGAATCACGCTGCAAAGATGAGTGTCAGATTTGCGGCTGTTTTGGATAAGGCGATTCGGTTTCATCCACGAACTCGATTTACAACTGCGCAAGAAATGCTAGCAGCTTTGCAGGAACCAGTAATTGCTAATTTACCTAGCAGTGAAGCTCAGAAGAGTGTTTCACTTACCAGCAAAAAAAGGTGGATTGTTTATCTAATTTTAATTTCTTTAATTGCTTTAGGTGTTGGCTCTTTCTGCTTTAGATCTCAGTTGATAAGTTTCCTAAAATATGCCGTACATTTGGCGGAGATTCAACTTAATCCTGCTGTTCCCAAATTGTCCGATCGACAATCAGAATCGCCGGAAAATCTAGATGTTAGCAATTATATCAGTGCGGGCGATCGCATTTTGTTTCCTGCCACTACAAATCCGGATAAGCAAGCAGGAATCATTACTTTAGCTGCGGGAGACTTTCCTACGGCTGCCAAGAAACTCGAAGCGGCTCTGAAAGTCGATCGCAATGACCCAGAAAGTTTGATTTATCTGAATAATGCTCGTCTCGGCAGTGCAGAAGCTATTAAGATTGCAGCGGTTATTCCGATTAGCGACAATCCCAGTGCGGCAGCGGAAATATTGCGCGGGATCGCTCAAGCTCAAGATGAAGCAATTAAAGCGGGAGTGCCTTTCAAGATAGTAATTGCTGATGATGGTAACGATGAGAATCGGGCGAAGGCAATCGCTCAAACTCTAGTCAAAGATAGTAATATTTTAGCCGTTGTTGGGCATGGCAGCAGCAAAACTTCTCTAGCGGTTGCTCCTATTTATAGCCAAATTCAAATTGTGACGATCGCACCAACTAGCACAAGTATTGAATTAGCAACTATTCCGAAGCGTGCGGATGGCGTGAATTATTTTTTTCGGACGATACCGAGCGACCAATTTACAGGTACGGCTTTGGCTCGCTATGTATTAAAAGACCTCAAAAAAACCACGGCTGCTGTTTTTTATAATCCTAAAAGTTCTTACAGTAAATCTCTGCAAACAGCTTTTTCGACTACTCTGATTTTAGAAGGTGGTCAAGTTGTCAAAGAAGTAGATTTTTCCCAGCCGAATGCTACGGCAAAACTAACAGAAATTGCAGCAGATGTACTGGTATTATTGCCGGATTCAGATACTGTGAATTCTGCTGTAGAAGTTGCTAAAATTAATCAAAGTCGAATCCAAATAATTGGAGGCGATGCTCTCTACAATACGGATTTATTAAAACAGGATGGAGCGAGTTTGAATGGTACGATAATTTCTGTACCTTGGCATTTTGCGGATAGTAAAAATCAAAACTTTGCTTTATCAGCTAGAAACTTGTGGGGAATTGATGTTAATTGGCGCTCGGCGATGAGTTATGATGCGGTGCAAGTGTTGCGAATGGGAAGGTCGATCGGCAAAATTACTCCGAATAGCGGCGAAGCAGGGCGAGTTATGTTGGCTAAGACTTTGGCTAATTCTGATTTTAAGGTTAACGGTGCGACTGGGGAAGTTAAGTTTTTGCCCAGTGGCGATCGTAACAGCAATGTAATTATGTTGCAAGTTGTACCAGACACTGAATCCGTTACGGGTTACGATTTTAGACCAGTCAATCGATTTTAGATTTTAGATTTTAGATTTTACAATTTAACTACGTAGTAATTGATCAATGAAATCGAGGTAGCGTAGAGACGATATTCCGTTTACTTTTGTTCCTATTTTAAAACCTTTAAATTGTAAATAATTATTGTGAATAATTTCCGATAAATCCATTCCGGACATTACGACTTGGCGTAGTAAATCTGAGCAGAGATAGAGATACTCCCAATAGATGTCCCCCTATGCGAGATGATTGGCTATGTCCCAAGTAACAAATCCCACTCAACCCCAAAACGTTCAATCGAACGGTATTGGGGGTTTAATTATCCAAGGCTTTCCGGATGTAGCCAACAGAATAAACGGCAGCACCAGTTCGGATCAAATCATTCTAGGTTCTGATAATGATGAAGCAGCCGGTTTAGGTGGCAATGACACCATGTTCGGTCTAGATGGCAATGATACTTTAAGAGGAGGTGAAGGAAACGATCTTGTCTACGCCGGTCAAGGCGAGGATATAGTCGATGGCGGCGCTGGCGATGACGTTCTGTTTGGCAACCAAGGAAATGATATCGTCGGCGGCGGCGACGGCAATGATACTGTGTTCGGCGGTAAAGGCGATGATGTAGTCAAGGGTGACGGCGGCGACGATGTTCTGTATGGCGACAGAGGCAATGACTTAGTACAAGGCGGTGCTGGCAATGACTTGCTGTTTGGCGGTGAGGGCAATGATACTGTTATCGGGGGCGACGGAAATGATACTGTGTTCGGTGGCAAAAGCGATGATGTCATCGATGGCGGTGCCGGCGAGGACGTTCTGTATGGCGACAGAGGCAATGACTTGCTAGAAGGCGGTACTGGCAATGACTTGCTTTTTGGTGGCGAGGGCAACGATACAGCCCGCGGCGGTGATGGTAATGATACTGTCTACGGCGGTAAGGGCGATGATTTCCTTGAGGGTGGCCCCGGCGATGATTTCGTAAGTGGCAACTTAGGAAATGATACTGTCATAGGCGGCGAAGGAAACGATATTTTGTTCGGTGGCAAAGGTAATGACATCGTAGAAGGTGGTATTGGCAATGACATTATTTCTGGCAACATAGGAAATGACACCCTCACAGGTGGTGCCGGTGCAGATATATTCCGCTTCGAGTTCCTGGGTGTAGATAATATGGATACGCTGACCGACTTTAATCCTACAGAAGATAAAATCCAGCTTGACAACGGTGTATTTAATGCCTTACTACCGGGCAATTTAAGTGCGAACCAATTTATTACCGTTCCCAATTTCAATCCCAACAATCCAGTGGGTGCTGGCACGGCTAATCTGATCTACAACCCCAATGATGGTTCGCTGTACTACCGCAATCAAAATGGTCAATTGTCGATCGTCGCTCAAGTAGGTAATAACCTAAATCTTGGGTCGAACAACTTTGAAATTATATAGTGCATCTAAATGAGTAGTCAAGTTTTTACCTCACGCCAACTCTCCCCTTATTAAGGGGAGGGAATAATAACCAATCTAGGTTAAAAAACCTCTTTATTGCTTAAGAGGGGGAGAGGAGGAGAGGGGGGAGCAGGCAACTTTCAACTGCTATATATAGATTTTTACTCAATTTTTGGTGTATCTATCATTAATAAATAAGTATGCTCACCACTCAAGGAACGGAACCGGATTTCAATCTAGTAGAAGCTTTTGCCAAAATGGGTTTGCTGTGCGATCGCACGGGAAGGGTAGAAGATGCTGCTTTTCACTACCAACAAGCCCTAACCTTAGGAAAAAACAGCCCCGAACTACAGCACAATTTGGGTAGAGTTTTGCAAGAGCAGGGGGATTTCACAGGGGCGATTAGCAGCTACCGGCAGGCACTTGCTGTGAACCCAGATGATGTTAAAGCTCTCTATAATATAGGAGTTGCTTTTCAACTGCAAGGAAAGATCGAAGCGGCTGTTGATAGTTACCAGCAAGCGATACAATGCTGGGCAAAAAGCTCGCGAAAGGCACTTTTACCCTACGCAATTAATGCCTATAGTAATTGTGGCTGCATTCTGGTGCAGGAGGGAAAATTTGAGGTGGCAATTCAGGTTTTTCAAGCGGGAATAGCTGTTGCTCCCGATGATGCTACTCTGTACAATAATTTAGGTATTGCTCTGTTGGAACAGAGGAAACCAGAGGAGGCGATCGCGCTTTACCGCAAGGCGATAAAATTGCAGCCAGAGTTAGTTATGGCTCGTCAAAATTTGGGCAAAGCATTTCAAAGATTGGGGCTGCACGCTTTTGCAGGAGAATGTTTTGAGCAAGTAATTAGCAAACAGTCGGATTATGTTTTAGCATACAGCGATCGGGCTATTTCTCTGATGGCACAAGGGAAGTTAGCTGAGGCAATGGGATGTTTTCAAAATGCTATTGCTCTGCAAAGCGAGTTTGTTGAGGATTACTGCGATCGAGTAGAAATGCGGTTAACTTCACTACAAGAACTCAATGAACTCGATCGATCTCAAATAGCCTGCGTCCGATTTCTGAAACAACTTCAAGGCAAAGAGCGATCGGATTCTGCAATTAATTCTTTATCTGGCATCTCTAATTTTTACAAAAATCAGCTTCATCCTGAATCCTTGCTTCTTGATTTAGCAGATAGTTACTTTCATTTAGGAAACGCCTTATTCGAGTATGGCGGATACGAACAGGCGGAAATTTATTACCAAAAAGCTTTACAAATTCTGCCTCATAATGTAGAGCTTTACTTGCGCTTGGGTAATTGCTTGGCAAAGCAGAAGCGATTTGCAGCAGCGATTATAGTTTACCGCATGGTGTTGGCTATTGTAGGCGATCGCGCTGATATTTCCGAACAGTTACTGGCGGTATTGGAAAAACAGCAGAAGTTGATTGATTCTCCCTCCGCCCGCCAGGGGTTTAAACCGCCGTCTCCCTCAGCCCGCCAGGGGTTTAAACCCCTGACTAATAGCGAAAGTCCACTAAAGTGGACTAAAGAGTTATATTTTAGTCCTCTTCAGAGGACTTCAGCTATGAGACAGGGGTTTCAACCCCTGTCGGCCCTGTCGGATTCTGACTCTGACTTAGAAAGCATCAAACAGCCCTCCATTGTTAACGGGAATCAACAGCCAAAATCGGAATGTCAGGGTTTAGATTGTCAGCGGTGTCTGAAGCGGATTTTCCGAGAGTTCAATCCGGTGCATTTAGGTAATGGCCTATTTTTTTGTTCTGGGCAGGGAGAGACTGCTGTGGATTCACCGGCAGCTTTTGTCGCTAAATTGTCAAATGGGCGGGCTTGGATTGTACCCCAGCAAAATTCTTGGATGATTTGCAATGCGATCGCTATTATCGATGGAGACGATCGGTTTTTACCCGAACTTTCTCGCGAATATCCGGGTGAGTTACCGGGATGCGAGAATCAACATTCTATTCAACACAGGTTTTTGAATTTAGAACCGGAAGAATTGCCACCCCTAGAACAAATAGACGGCACGGTGGCGGTATTCGCTGGACTATCGGGAAATGTCTATTTTCATTGGATGGTAGATATCCTGCCTAGAGTCGAAATTTTGCTCGGCAGCGGTGTGAATCTGGAGGAAATTGATTGGTTTTTGGTGAATAGCTGTCAGCAGCCTTTTCAGCGAGAAACTTTGCAAGCTTTGGGTATTCCTGAAGCTAAAATTATAGAGAGCGATCGTCATCCTTACATCCAAGCAAAAGAATTAATTGTTCCCTCTTTTTCTGGATATCTGGGCTGGTTGTCGCCACGAGGGCTGAGGTTTCTGAGGCAGTTTTTTTTAAAAGACTTTTCTCATCAACAAGACTTACATAATTATACCAAAAAAACGGTTTTATCCGGAATTCAAAATCTATCTAATAAGACCAAAAATTTAAGTAACACAGGTTTTCCCGCAGGCGATCGCAAATCTTACCCAGAGCGCATCTATATCAGTCGCAGCAAATGCAGCTATCGGCGAGTCATAAATGACAAAAATGTAATAAAAGTTTTAAGCGGATTTGGCTTTGTTACAGTGTTATTAGAATCTATGAGTTTGGATGAACAAATAGCCTTATTTGCTGGTGCAAAAGTAATTGTTGCGCCCCACGGTAGCGGTTTAACAAATATTATGTTTTGTGAACCGGGAACCAAGGTAATTGAGCTGATGTCACCAAATTATATCAGACATTACTATTGGGCGATCGGTCAGCAGCTAAATCTCGAACATTATTACGTAACCGGGGAAAGTTTTAACTGCGATCCGATTCGAGAGTTAATGTATCAAAACCCATTAACCGAAGATATTTGGGTGAATTTGAGTTCTCTCAAAAAAGCGATCGGGAAAATCAATCTCCTTCCCTCAGATAAAATAGGAGATTTAAATCTTGCAAATATTAAAAATACCAACTCAATTATTATGAACCAAGAATCCGCAGATTATTTCCAAAAACGCGCAGATTTTTATTTGGAACAAGGCAAGTTAGATGATGCTGTCGCTGCTTGCGAGCAAGCCCTGAAGCAAAAACCTGATTTTGCACCAGCTTACAAAACTTTGGGCAAGGCTAGTCAAGTACAAGGCAATTTAGCTAAGGCAAAGCATTGGTATAGTAAAGCTCTGGAAATTCAGCCAGATTTTGCCGAAGTTTATACCGATCTTGCTACTTTATACGCCCAAGAAAAAGATTGGGAACGGGCTTTAGTCTGTTATCAAAAAGCCAATTCTATTCAGGTCAAAGCTCCAACAAAGACTAATAGCGAACGTGGTGTTTTCAACGGCGATCCTGATGATATTGAGGTCTACATTCAAGGTGCAGAAGCATTTTATGCTCAAAGGAAATTTGAGCAGGCGGCGGCGGCTTGTCAGCGAGTAATTGAAGTTAAAGCAGATGCGAGGGCCTATAAAATTTGTGGGAATGCTAGGCAAGCTCAAGGCAAGGTAGAGGAGGCGAAAAATTGGTACGCTAAGGCTATTGAAATCGATCCTGATTTTGCTGAAGCTTATACTAATTTGGGAACACTTTATGCTCAGGAACAACAGTGGCAGCCCGCTATTGCGTGTTACCAAAAAGCGATCTCCCTTCAGCCGGATTTAGCGTCAACTTACCGAAATTTGGCTAGGGTATGGACGCAAATGGGTCAGTTGTCGGAGGCTGATGAGTGCTGGTTTAAAGCGTATTCTCTCGAACCTGCTAAGGCAACACCGGAAGAACATATTCATCTAGGCGATAACTTTTTGCGACAAAATCAAGTAACGCAGGCGATACGCTGTTACTGCCACGCTATTGAGTTAAACCCCAATTCAAACGAGGCTTACCAACATTTAGGAAATGCTCTGAAATGTCAAAGAAAATTAAACGAAGAAACTGCCACTTATCGAAAACTCATTGAACGCCCAGCTAACATTTTTGGGGATTTGTTTAAGACAGTAGTTCTAAGTTTGAACGGGAAATCAGAGTTGCTTCAGATGTCGGAAAGTCCGACAACTAATCCTTTGCAACTCGGTTCAACAATCTCTGCCAAAAAACCTAACGTGCAGCCTCAGCCACCAGCATCGATCGATACTGTACCGCAACAGTTAAATGCGATCGCCCATTCGGTAAAAAACTCTACCCCCCTGCCTCAAAACTCGGCTGATGTTTTGTCGCCAGTGACAGTTGTTGACAGCAGTTTGAAAGCAGATTCTCGGAAACAGGAAACGGCTGATGCGTGCATTCAACAGGCACAATCTTATTACAATCGCAAGGAATTCAATCGGGCTATCCTTGAGTGCAAGCGGGCTATTGAAATTAAACCAGATGCGGTGGCTGCTTACAAACTGTGTGGCAAGATTTTGCAAGCGCAAGGGAATATAGAAGGGGCGATCGAGTCCTATAAAAAAGCCATCAAAATTAAGTCTAATGATGTGGAAACCTACGTAAATCTTGGTAGTTTGTATGCCCTGACTAAACAGTGGCAACCCGCCATTGCGTGTTACCAAAATGCGATCGCTATTCAACCAACTTTAACAGCAGCTTACCGTAATTTAGCTAGGGTATGGACGCAGGCAGGCAAGCAGGAAGAGGCGAATGAGTGCTGGTACGAAGCGTATTCTTTGGAACCGGAAAAAGTGCCGTCAGAGCAACATTTGAAACTGGGTAATAGTTTGTTTAAACAAGGTCAAATGACTCAGGCGATCGCCTGTTACCGCCGCGCGATCGAGTTAAACCCAAACTTCGCTGGGGCTTATCACAATATGGGGAAAGCATTAAAACAGCAAGGTAAGTTAGATGAAGCTGCGCTCTGTTTCAAAAGAGTGGCCGAACTTAACAAACATAGTTTGCCAAATCAGCATAAATCTGGGAATACTTTAGCGTCCGCAGCACGGGTAAATACTCCGATCAAAGGTCATGCAAAATCTGGGCAAATTGTAGCATTATCCGCGCCTCCAAAGGGCGATCGCCAACCTGCTCCGATAGTCCCTCATCACGATGCAGAAACATACATTAAACAGGCAGAATCTTATTACAGCCAGCGGAAATATGAGGAGGCGATCGCACAGTGCAAGCAAGCTATTGAAATCAAACCAGAAGTGGCACTTGCCTACAAGATTTTGGGTAATTCTACCCAAGCGATGGGCAAACTAGACGCGGCCTGGTATTGGTACGCTCAAGCCCTAGAAATCGATCCAGATTTTGCTGAAGTTCATGCCAATTTAGGCAGTCTTTATGCTCAGCAAAAACAGTGGCAAAAGTCAATTGCTTGTTACCGCAAAGCAATTGAAATTAACCCAAATTTAGCATCGGCTTACCGAAATTTAGCTAAGATATTTGTGCAGTCTGGTCAACCAAAATTAGGGGCAGATTGCTGGTATCAAGCTCTCACTTTAGATATCAATTGGGCAACGGCTGAGGAACACTTTACTCTGGGCAATACTTTGTTACAGCAGGGCAAGTTAGAGCGTACCGTTTCGTGTTACCAGCGTGCGATTCAGTTGCAGCCGAGTTATGCCGATGCTTATCACAATTTAGGAGAAGTTTTGAGCCTTCAGGGCAAGTGGGAAGAGGCGATCGCGGCTTACCGACAAGCAATAGGATTGAACCCGAATTTCGATGGTTCTCATTACAGTCTGGGCAAAGCTTTGGCAACTCTCGATCGGCGGGAAGAAGCGATCGCCTGTTATCGAAAAGCGATCGAATTAAATCCCAATTTGGCTCAAGCTTATCAGAGTTTGGGAGAAGTCTTAAACAGTTGGGGTCAGTTGGATGAAGCGATCGGATGTTATGAAAAAACCATTGAATTGAAACCAGACATCTGGGAAGTCCACCATAAATTAGGTGATGCTTTGCAAGAAAAAGGTGAGATCGATGGTGCGATCGAGGCTTACAATCGCGCGATCGAACTAGCAAAAGTTTAGAATTTTTCCGGATAGCTGAGTCGGTCAACCGAACAATAAATTAAACGGATTCACTTGTCTCAAAATATAACAGGTACAGGGTATGAGCAACCAATCCAAAATCATTGCATTTCCCATCAACAACCATTCGGATTTATCCGTTTTATCGCACCAAGATTCTCCCGATATTTTACCTCCACAAGCGGTTAATTTAAAAATGGCTGTCTCGAAATCTGGGGAACAAGATATGAAGCAAGAAAAGCATTCTTCTTTGAGTTTAGCAGCTAACTTCAATGCTGCCAAACCCCACTACAGCTTGGGGAAAGCTTTGGCAAAAAAGGGAGAGTGGGATCAAGCTATTTCTTCCTATCGAAAAGCTTTGGAGCTAGACTCTAATTCAGCAGAAATTTTTCAAAGTTTGGGGTATGCTTTTGTTAAAAATGGTCAGTTGGACGAAGCAGTAATAGTTTATAAAAAAGCTCTAAAAATTCAGCCTAAATTGTGGGAAGTTCACCACAATTTAGGTGATATTTGGCAAGGACAAGGAAGGTTGGATGAGGCGATTGCTGCATATCGTCTGGCTATTGAGTTAAATCCTGATTTTTGTTGGTCGCACAATAATTTAGGGGATAGTCTGATTAAGCAGCAGAAATGGGAGGAGGCGGTTGAGGCGTACAGAAGTGCGATCGGGCTAAATCCAGATTTCCATTGGTCTCACTATAATTTGGGCGAAGCTTTAGTGAAGTTGGAGAGATGGGAAGAGGCGATCGGGGCTTATCGTGAAGCTATGCAACTCCAACTAGACTTACCTCAAATTGAAGAAAAACTGAACCGCGCATTGCACCAACAAGTTAAATCGCATCTCGATTTAGCACTCTCCTACTATCGTCAAGCAATTGACCGCGATCGCACAGATGTAGAAAGCTATCAAAAAGCCCTAGAACTTCAGCCAGATGATGCTGAATTATACTTAGGATTGGGCAATGCTTTAGTTGCTAAAAATCAACATCATAAAGCTATTGATGCTTATCAACAGGCTATTGCTATTAATCCCAATTTAACCGAAGCCCATTCCCGATTGATAGAGATTTCCAAAGGAATAGAGCCAATAAAAACAGCACTATCTTTTGAAGGATTTATTGATTTAGTAGACAAAAATTTTGTTTCCGGTTGGGTTAGAAATGCACATCAGCCCGATCGAAGTATTTCTGTTGATATTTTTGTTGACAATAATTTTGTTGGCACCTGTGTGGCTAATAAATTTCGTCACGATCTATCTCAACATTTTAATAATCATGGTTGCTATGGATTTTTAATGGAAATTAGCAACTTCTTACCTCGCCAATATGAAACAATTGAAATTAGTGTAAAAATTAGTCAAACTAATCAACATTTAACTGGTTCACCCGTCCAGCAGTTGATTGGCTGTGTTGGAAAAAGGCACGATAGTATTTCTGGAGTAAGCGATCGCTCTTCATTTAGCCATTTAGTATATCACCAACCCGTCAGTCTGCAAACATCTCGATCATTAGTAACACAAGAATTATCAGTTGCTTTGGTAATTGTCAACCGCAATGGCGCACAACTTTTAAAAACATTTTTTCAAGCTTTGAATCAGAATAATTCTTATCAGAACCTGGAAATATTAGTTGTTGACAATTGCTCGGAGGATGAGAGTTTAAAAGTATGTGAAGAATGGGGCAATAAATTGCCTATAAAGACACTAAAATTATCCCACAACCACTCTTTTGCTCAAGCCAACAATTTAGCAGTTAGCCAGACTCGATCGCCACTGCTTTTATTTGTCAATAACGATATTATATTTTGCGAAGATATCATTCCTGAATTAGTTAAAATCATGCAAGACGATCGAGTGGGTCTTGTCGGCATAAAATTACTTGACACTCCAGAATCAGATGAATCTTTAACTGCTACGCAAACACAGCATCTGGGTATTAGTTTTAACTTTGACGAGCCAAATCTGCCATTTCGCCCCTTCGATCTACGTTATACACCTGAGTTCATAGATATTAGTAATCTACCTTGGCGAGTACCCGCTGTCACCGGTGCAACAATGATGTGTCGTCGCGAGGATTTTCTAGCAGTTGGAAGATTTCATGAAGGCTATTTTTATGGGTATGAAGATGTAGACTTGTCCCTTTCAATCGAACAAATCCTTGGCAAAGAAATTGTTTGTGCCAACAACTTAACAGCATTGCATCATCGCGGATTTACACGATTCAACCAAAAACCTGAATTTAAACAGCGAATGGCAAATAACCGCCATCTCCTGGAAAATCGCTTCGGCTACTTTGTGCGCCGCAATCATCTCAGAGATTTCTTTAGCAAAGATTCATCTTGGAATGCGCATCCCTTGCGGATAGGATTTGCAGTTACTGAAGCCGAACTTGCCTCTTCTACCGGAGATTATTTCACAGCTTTTGAATTAGGCGAACAACTGGTACAAGAATTTGGTTGGGATGTTTTCTATCTTTCCAAAGAATCAGAGTGGTACGACATGGCTGGGCTAGATGTTATTGTAGTCATGCGCGACGACTACGATTTGCAATTAATAAAAAATGCTAAACATAGCCTTGTAAAAGTTATGTGGGCACGCAATTGGTTTGAACGATTAATATCCCAGGAATGGGTGGGAGATTATGATTGTGTCTGGTCTTCTTCAGAAAAATCTGCTGCTTATCTACAACAAAAGCTATCTAAACCAGTTACCTTAGTGCGAATTGCTACTAATCCAGAACGTTTCTACCAAAAAACAGTCGATACTAAGTTCAGTTCAGACTATTGTTTTACAGGTAGTTATTGGGATGTTACCAGAGAAATTATTGACTTTCTCGAACCAAATAATCTCCCATTCAATTTTGCCTTATACGGTTATAACTGGGAGAAGTTAGAAAAATTCAAAACTTGGTATAGAGGCTCATTGCCTTATACAGAAATGCCAAAAGTTTATGCTGCAACCAAAATTGTAATCGACGATGCCAATTTGGCAACTAAAGAATGGGGTTCAGTGAATTCTCGCGTGTTTGATGCCCTAGCAGCAGGCGCTTTAGTCATAACTAATGGCAAGATTGGCAGTCAAGAAGTATTTGGCGGTTTGCTGCCAACTTATGATTCAAAGGAATCTTTAGAGCAACTGCTTAGAGAGTATTTAACTGACGAACCAAAACGTCTGGCTTTAGTAGAAAAACTACAGCAAATAGTCCTTAAGGATCACAACTATAAACACCGTGCTCATACTGTTTATACTGCTCTGCGAGATAAAATGAGCTTGACATTCCGCATCAGCATTAAGATTGGCGTACCTAGTTTGGCAGAAGCACAGGAGTGGGGAGATTATCATTTTGCTCTAGGCATGAAGCGAGCTTTTGAACGGCAAGGACATTCGGTACGCATCGATATTCTGCCAGAATGGGATACCTCCAAAGCCTACGGAGATGATGTAGTAATTGTTTTGCGAGGTTTGAGCAGCTATCAACCAAAACCTTACCACATTAACTTAATCTGGAATATTAGTCACCCCGATCGGGTTTCTGTTCAAGAGTATGAAAAGTACGATCGTGTGTTCGTTGCTTCACAACAATATGCTGAAAAATTAAGTAAAGAAGTGACAGTTCCAGTTCAGTCACTTTTGCAATGTACAGATCCAGATTTATTCCATCCTGACTTAGATGGCGATCCAGATGTTGGTGAGGTACTGTTTGTCGGTAATGCTAGAAAAGTTTACAGACAAATTGTTCGCGATGCGATCGAAAGCGGTATCAACGTCGATGTCTACGGTACAGGTTGGGAGTCTTTTCTGCCAGCGGGATGCTTGAAAGGAAAACACATTCCCAACCATTTACTAAATCGCTACTACAGCCATTGCAGCGTCTTGCTAAACGATCACTGGCAGACAATGAGTCAAAATGGTTTCATTTCTAATCGTTTATTTGATGCAGCAGCTTGTGGAGCAACAATTATATCGGACAAAGTATCCGGCTTGTCAGAAATATTTGGCGATCGAGTTGTTACCTACAGCGAAGCTAAAGAATTACCGAAATTAATTAAAGATTGCTCGGAAGAACGAGTCACAAATTGGGAGCAACGAATTGAGTTATCTCAATACATCCGCCAAAATCATACTTTCGATCGGCGGATCGATGAAATTCTCAAAGTCGTCAAGCATCTTAATCAAGAAAAGAACCAAGAAATAAAAATTAAATACCAACAACAGTTGTCATTAACAACTACATCCGTTGTCTCTCAGAACCGCCCCCTATCTGAAGCAGTTTTTGAGGGGAATCTGAGCAAGAATTTACTGCAAAATTCCAAGTTTACTGCTGCTAAACAAGGTTGCGATCGCTCCTCAGATAATTTGTTACTTCCTAGTTGGAACTTAGGGATTAGACCCAAATGGAAGCTGAACACTAATATTGTTAATCTAAGTCACGCACCTGCTACAGGAGAACCTGTTAACAACGAAACCCTCTTGCATCTTCAGCTTGAAGAAGTTCTGCAACCAAAACCCCGCTCGTATCTGCGCCAAATCGTTGAAATATCCAAACGTCCAGATCGTGCAATATTGAATGCTTCCTTGAAATTGTGCCTGCGTAATTCGCATAGACCAATTCTAATTTTGATTTTGTTTGCAGACAGAGAACTCACTCAGAAAATTCATCAAGAGTCGATTCCTGTTGGTACTGGATCTGGCTGGTCAACGACACATTTGTCTGTCGATCTCCAGAAAGTTGCTCCAGATGCACCTGAAAAACTTTATGCTGTTTTTCACATCGACTTACCAACTACTCAAGGAGGAGAGTTGTGGTTAGCATCTGCTAACCTAACCATTGCTGATGGTAGCACAGGATTTCAGCCGCTTCATTTCTGCTTTGTACCTTTTGGCGATTACTCTAAAGCCAGCGCCAGATTGAGAGTATGGAAACTAGTTGATTGTCTGCAAAATGCAGGTCACAAAGTGACCATCGGTCATGCGGATAATTGCGACGTATACGTTTATCAAAAAGTCCGACCTTTTGACAAAATTCAACAGATTAAAAATAAGGAGGCTCTAATTGTCTATGATTTTGATGATAACTATGCCTTACCAACACAGGGAACTCAAGACGATTTGATTGCCTTCATGAATTCTGCTGATTTAGTAACAGTTGGCAGTGAATATCTAACTGATTTTGCTACCAAGTACCATCCCAATGTTTTCGTGTTGGAGAATCCTGTGGATATTATCTCTGATTCAGTGCAGCGGCAACCGCGTTCTGAGTTAAAACGAATTGGCTGGTTCGGCGCTCCTGAAGGTGCATTACAACTGGAACTTGTTAATATTGACGAACCGATTACAACAGTTACAAAAGGTGGCAATATCGAGTTTGATATCTATACCGTAGATCGAGTGTTGACAGAGTTTGATTTACTTCTGTTTCCTTTGGAACCTACGGAGTGGAATCTTGCCAAAAATGCCAATCGCTTGATTAAGGCATTAGCACTAGGAATTCCTGTACTAGCAACTGCTACTCCCGAACATATTCAAGTTGTTCGAGAACTCGGTTTAGGGGAACACTTCTTAGTAGAATATAATGGTAACTGGAAAGCTAAGTTAGCTTATCTGAAAACTAACTTTGCACAAGTGCAAGCGGAAATTTTACAAGCGCGCCAACGTACTATCGAACTCTACTCAACTGAAAAAATAACCAAAAATTGGTTTGAGCATCTTGTCAACAGTCCTAAACGTTGGATGCGTCAACTAGTTAGCAAAGATGTTAGCCAAGATCTTCATCCCCCCATACCCCGGCAATCTGTCTCTGATGTAGCAGTTTTGATTTACGATTACTTACTTTCCGGAAGCTTTAATTTGACCATTGAAGAATCTGAAATAAGTTGGTCAGATTTTGGCACTAAGTACGCCATCGCTGCTACAGCCTACTGTCTTAGTACAGCTACAGCAGAAAAAGCTAATTTTCACTATCTTTACCCGCAGGTTGATTATTTTGAAATTTTCCAACATTTTCAGGAGGTGGTTTCGCAAGTTAAGGAAGACTGGATTTTGTTGGTTTCAGGAGGCTATGTCTTATCTCAAGGAATTTACACTGAGATCGACAAGCATCTAAAAGCCGCCAGCCCTGAGTCTGTGTTAGTTATCAACAGCAATTCTTATGGCTGCTTATCTGATACTCAGACAGTTTCTGGAGCTGATTTAATTCAGTTGATGTGGAAGCGAGTTACTCCAGGAGTGATGCTAGTGCATCGCGATTGGGTTAAGCCATACCTATCAAAAATTCCAAGATTTCTTAATTACTGGACGTGGTATTTACTGCTACAAGCCCTTAAGGAAACGCCAAGTCAGTATCGCTGCACTAAAGTTCCCGTAGCAATACGCAAAGTACCAATACAAACTGTTAATCTTTCATCCACTTATGCTAAGTGGTTAGAAAGAAACAATCCCAAAGCAGCAGCAGAACTTCCTAACTTGGAAGACCAGTGGCATCGGATTACTTACGATACTAGCACTGAAATCATGAGTGAGTTTGCTGACTTACTGCCGAATGCGATCGCCTACGGTATGGAAAAATTAGATGTAACCTGTTGCCAACAAGAACGACTAAAAAATAAAGCATCTACCTAAAAAAAAGAGAGTTATTATGACAGAAACGTTGACGGCTACTCCCGAACATTTATCATTGAAACAACCAGAAATAGATTCTTTTTCCGGTTATCGAATAGAACCCGTGATTGATGGACTCGTTAAGTCAAGTAAATTACAACTTTCTTCTTGCTTGGATGTGGGATGCGGAACCAGGCCTATGAAATCCTGGTTTCATAAATTTTCTAAAGCTAGTACGCCATCTTACATCGGTGCTGAAACAGATGCAGAAATCTTAGCACATCTAGCACAACAAGGAGTCGATGCCATCAATCCCTTTACCACTAAACGCGATCTTTCTTCCGATTTGGTATTGGCGATGGAAGTAATAGAACATATAAAACCTGCTGATTCTGCCAGCTTTTTTGAGTTCTGCGCTCAAAATACGAAGAAGGTTTTTGCGCTGACAACCCCTAATTTTGAATATTGGCAAAATCTTAAAGCTACTGGTGATACAACAGGATGTCGCTGGGTACCGGATCATTTTAAGGATTTTCGTCCTAATAGTAATAACTCCCACCATCATAAGCAAGAAATGACTCCTGAGTTAGTTTTATCTTACCTTTCGGTGGCGTTTCCCAAACCTCATTGGGAGTATCGGGTTTATCGCGCTTGGCCTTGGTCGATTGCAGATCTAGCCCAGAACAAAAACTGGAGTTTATATTTTAAAGTTTTTGGTTTGGCTTGGCGAGTTTCTGAAGAAGAATCGATCGATCGGGAAGAAAAAATCATTAAGGACAAATAGAACCTATCATGAATAATCTGAATATTAGACCAGAAGTGAAACAGCATCTCAAAGAAATGATGACCTCTGATTTGATTGAATATTGGAGCCAATTTCATCTAACTACGCTAGCTCGTTTGTTACTTTCTTGGGTACCTATGGCCAGGATGTTACGTGAAATCAGCATTGATTTTGAAACGATAGGTTCATTTGGTTCGGGAAGTTGCTCTCACGAAGCCGCACTAGCTCTACTACTCCCCAGCACCGAAGTTTTTTGCCATGACATAAGCTCTAAGTATATTCCAAATCAGACAAAAACATTGTTTGAATCTTGTAAAAGGCTCCATTTTATTGAAGTAGATTGTTCTAAAGGCATAATTAGTCAGCAGTTTGATTTTGTCTTCTCAATTCAAACTCTAGAACACATTGAAGACTACTTTTCTGCTTTATCTCTCATGGCAAACTCGGTTAAACCTGGTGGGTATTTGTACATTGATACTCCTCATTTTAACGAGCGTCCAGAATTTGAAGCCGACATTGAATATTGTCGCAAGGTAGCTTGGGAAAAGCACGAACACTATCACTTGGGTTTTTCCAGACAAGCGACGATAGAACGTATTAAAGCTCTAGGTTACACAATAGTTGATAGTGGCTACTACTGTTACTCTAGATTTGATAGAATCGCTCTTGAAGGTATCCGCCGCTCTTTAGGAAAAAATACAGTCAAGGGTACTAAAGATAGTATTGTGGAAACGATCGCACTTTTTGATAAAAGCTTAGAACTAGCTGAAGAGTTTTATCGCGATCGCTTTGATGAGTTAGATACGCTGATGCTTCAAAAACGTGAATGCAGTGCTATTTCCATTCTTGCAAGAAAGAATATAAGCTGAACAAAAATAGAGCTGAGTAACGATTCATAAAATTGCTATCGAGGTCAGAAAAAAATGCTTGCCAATCAACAATCAAATAATGGTTTTTCTCAAAACCCACAATTCAAAAGTAAAATTCTTCAATCATACAAGCAGATAATTAATGCGGAAGCAGAAGTTATTGGCTATAAAGCACTTCTATCCGTTCAAAAAGAAAAATCTGACGAACTAGAAGAGCTATCTAAGAAATTAAAATTGGAATTGGCTGTTCTCAATAAAAAATATACAGAAGTTTGTAAGGAACTCCAGCAACTCCAACCACTCCGTCCATAATTGGCTAGTTACAAGTTGAATCATACTAAATCTGGGTTACTCACCCCCTTTTCGATCGCGGTTGCTCATTTCTCCCCTTCCCCTTTCTTCGGCAATAAAGGAGTTTTTAACCCGGATTTGGTATCATCTCTCATTGACAACAATTCAAGAATAAAAAATATGAAACAGTTGACTTCAGTGAAAGCATCTTCTTCAGAAAGTATCGTTTTCTCTAATAAACTTAATATTCTTAAATATCCCTGGCACGTTTCTCACGATTATGAGTTGTGTAAACTCCCACAAAACATGGTTTTGCTTTCAAATACTCATCGACGCTGGAATATAAATAATAGACCGGTACCAGACAATGTTGAATTTGTTAATACTATAGATGCTCGAGAAACGGATCTAATGATTCTCCATGTAGATCAGTGGACTTGGCACGAACTTGACAAACGACTTCTATTTCTAGATTATCGCGATCGCTACAAAAAACCAAAGATTATTATTAATCACGGATGCAACATGGTTGATGGGTGTTCGTCAGAACAAATGAAGGAACTGATTGGCGATAATTTTATGGTTTGTAATAGTTCCACTGCTCATAAACTTTGGGGAATTGAGAACTCGCGTTTCATTCGTCACGGTATGAGTCCAGAAGAATGGCCACAAACTAATTACGGTCGTGCTAATATTATAGTCAATCAGGCTTTTAGTAAAATTCATCAAGAATATCGCAACAACACTGCGATATTTGAGTTTGAGGAAAAAACAGGTATTAAAATTGATTGGATTGGTCGCGACTGCAAATTCAACTCTTTTGACAAGTATCGAGCTTTTTTAGCTACTTCCTCAATTTTGTTCAGTCCGTCATATGCTTCCCCTAACCCCAGAGCTCGTACTGAAGCGATGTTGTGCGGCATTGTCGTCGTGACTACTAATTGTCACGGTGAGAGCGAGTATATCCGCAATGGTGAAAATGGTTATGCTTCTAACAATATGAACGAACTGTACGAATATCTGGAGTTTTTATCTCAAAATCCTGATGAAGTACGCCGAGTAGGTAAAAATGCAAAAAAGATGGCACAAAAGGTATTTCACATCGATCAATTTATCGCTCAGTGGCAGGAAGTATTATCACTATTCAGAACATGATTTACCAGATATTACAGGAAAAAGAATTGAAAAATACAGATTTATATCCTCTTGAAATCAACCCAGATCTAGCTAAGATTCACTACAAAAATGCAGAAAAGTTGACAAGTGTGGGAAAATGGAAAGAAGCGATCGCTTCCTACCAAAAAGCTTTTGAGCTTGACCCTAACCTGCCTTCCATTTATCAAAAAATTGCAGGTGCTTTGCAAAAACAAGCACAATCAGATCGCACTACTTTGCTGACTTTTTATCAACAAAAAATTGAGCAAAATCCTGACGATCTGCAAAACTACTACCAAGCTTTAGAAATTTGTCCTAATCATGCTGAGTTCTACTTTGGATTGGGAAAAGCACTGGCTAAAAAAGGACGCTTAGATCGGGCAATCGTCGCTTATCAAAAAGTCTTGCAATTGCAGCCAGAACATCTCGAAGCAGCTATCTTATTAGAAGGTATCCTCCCTCAGCCTGGAAAAAATCAATTAAAAAGCACGCACACTTTCCAGCCAGATTATGCTCACAAAATAAACTTAGAGCAAGCCAAGCAATCATTAGATACTATCAACGAAATTACTTTAGATAGCTTTTTAAGTTCAGGGTCGCAGATTGACTTTACAAGCACAAAAAAACCAGAAGTCAGTATTGTTATCATCCTCCATAACCGTGCTGAATTAACCCTTAGCTGTCTGTATTCCTTACTCAGAAATCCTTTTAAAGCTTTTGAGGTGATTCTGGTTGATAACAATTCCGCCGATACTACTCACCAACTACTGCAACGTATCAAAGGTGCTAAAATTATATTAAATGACAAAAATCTTCATTATCTGCTCGCGTGTAATCAAAGTAGCCAAGTTGCAGAGGGGGATTATTTATTATTCTTAAATAATGACACTCAAATCTTAGGCGATAGCATTACTTTCGCTGTAAACACCCTCAAATCCTCAGATGATATCGGTGCTGTTGGCGGTAAATTAATACTCCCTGATGGAACTTTGCAAGAAGCCGGAAGTATGATTTGGAAAGATGGCTCTTGCATCGGTTATGGACGCGGAGATTCTCCTACAGCACCCCAGTATATGTTTCAACGTTCTGTTGATTATTGTTCGGCTGCGTTCTTGTTAACCCGACGAGAACTATTTTTAGAAATGGGTGGTTTTGATGAAGATTATCAACCTGCTTACTATGAAGAGACTGATTATTGTGTCAGACTGCAAAAATTAGGCAAAAAGATTATTTATAATCCTAAGGTCGCGATTCTGCACTATGAATTTGCTAGTTCTAGTCATTCAAGTTCTAGCCAACACGCGATCGCGTTGATGAAACAAAACCAAAAAATCTTGAGAGAAAAACATCATGATTGGTTTCAGCATCAATATGCTTCTGAGATCAAAAACATTTTGTTTGCTCGCTCTCATGCTAGGGAAAATCGCAGACGCATCTTATTTATTGACGATCGAGTTCCGCATCCTTACTTAGGTTCAGGTTATACTCGCAGTCACAGCATCCTCTGCGGAATGGTGGCGTTGGGGTATGCTGTTACGATATATCCGACCGATCTTTCTTGTACAGAAGATTGGACAAGCATTTATGCAGACATTAGTACAGAAGTAGAAGTAATGAGAGGTTATCATTTACTATTACTAGAAGATTTTTTGAGGGAAAGAAAGGGATATTATGATATTGTCTTCGTCAGTCGCCCTCATAATATGAAACATTTCCACTTAATTTTGTCAAAGGAAACTTTACTAGACCAGACAAAGATTATTTATGATGCTGAAGCTATTTTCTGTCATAGAGAATTGGAGGAACGACGACTGCAAGGCAACCCTGTAACAGTTGAGAACGTCAAAATTGAACTCGATCGAGAATTAAAATTAGCGGAAAAAAGTCACTGTATTATTGCTGTTTCTCAACAAGAGCAACAGCAATTTATCGAATATGGATATAAAACAGTAAGCTTGCTCGGACACTCTATTCCTAGCTCTCCTACACCTAATAGTTTTTCTGAACGTCATAATCTTCTGTTTGTTGGTTCTATCTATAACCTAAATTCTCCTAATGCAGACTCTGTACTGTGGCTAAGTAAAGCCATTTTTAAGGTTATACAAGCCAAGCTAGGTCAAGATGTCAATTTGCTGATTGCGGGTACTAATACAGTTGGGGAACTCAAGCAGCAAATTCATAAATTAGGGAATGATTCAATAAAAATGCTAGGTCGGATAGATGATTTGACTAACTTGTATAACGAATCTCGTTTATTTGTCGCTCCCACGCGATTTGCAGCGGGAATTCCCCATAAAATTCATGAAGCAGCAGCTCGCGGTTTGCCGATCGTAACGACATCAATTATTGCAAAACAGCTAGGATGGAAAAATGAGTCTGAGTTACTGGTTGCTGACTGTGCAGAGACTTTTGCTACACAGTGTATTAGGCTCTATCAGGATAGTGAACTTTGGAATCACATTAGGAACAAAGCCCTTAAACGAGTTGAAACAGAATGCTCTCCTCACAAGTTTTTCGCAAATTTACAGTCTATACTTCTCGAAAAATACTGACTCAATTTTCTCCAAATTCAACCCGGATTGAACGGCAATTTAACTGAAACAATTAGTCACCGAATATCAATAAAATAGTATGCCTCGTCAAAAACCCATAGTACCGCCTCTAAAACCTTTAGGATCAGCTAAAGACCACTATACACTGACTGGTAAATCCTACGATACTAAGACGCTCAAGGTTAAGTGGACGCCGTTAAAAACTCTAGGGAGTATTATTATGCTGGGAACTCCTTATGCTGGCTTAATTCTGATGGTATACTCATCTGGTTTAAAAGTATTAGCTGTTCTTATGATAGGATCTGCTGTCCTGATAGGGGGATTAGTTGGGCTTTTATACTACTTAAATAGAGAAGAGTTGGACTAAATAGCCAAAAACTTTACTAAACTTAGTCATACTTAATCAGTTAATTCAAACTTGCAGCCGCAAGTTTAATTGGTTCGAGCAATTCTAACGGCAAATGCAGCATATTGAGCTGCGTGCTTTCGGTGCCTTTATTTTGAGGATCGGGACCGTGATAGTCGCTGCCACCAGTGGCCAACAAACCGTACTGAAGACACAAATTTTTCAACTTTTGGATTTGGCTGGAACTGTGGCTGGGATGGTAAACTTCAATTCCCATTAAACCAGCATTTACCAACTCTTTTAATACTTCTTCCACAACTCCGCCACGAAACAAATAAGGGTGAGCCCAAACGGGTACTGCACCGCAACTGTGCAGCAAATCAATGCCTTCTACGATCGAGAATTTTTCGTAATGCACGTAAGCGGGACCGTTGTCTCCTAGCCAGCGATCGAATGCTTCGCGAGATGATGTTGCGTAACCTGCTTTTACCAATGCAGAGGCTATGTGAGGCCGTCCCGGTGCCATTCCTGGACTTCCGGTTTTTGGGAGTTCGATCGGGTATCCCATTGCTGTTAATTTTTCTACCATTTCTTGCGATCGGCGAAACCTGCCTTCCAAGCGCAAATTTAAGGGGTCGCGAATTTTATCGGCATCGGGATAAAAACCTAAAATATGGAGCGATCGACCGTTGTGCACGGTACTGAGTTCGAGTCCGGGTATTATTTCTATATTGTACAAATCGGCGGCCGCGAAGGCTTCGTCCCAGCCTGACACGGTATCGTGATCGGTGATTGCTAAAGCGCGAATGCCTGATGCAGCGGCAGCGGCTGCGAGTTCCGTAGGGGTGAGAGTACCGTCGGAATAAGTTGTGTGGCAGTGAAGTTCTAACATGATTAACTATATCTATATTATTTTAATTGCTTAACTGCGCTCTTGATCGGCAATTTATGTTGCTAAAAATTGTATCACACAAAATGTGCTGAAATTATGAAATTTACCCAGTAATATCAATGCGTGAAAAGTAGCGTTTGCAGGGAAACGGCAATGCCGTGTCCTTACTCGCACCAAAAATGTTCGCCAGCAATATCCTGCAAATAGGGTTGCTGTGCCAGTTTGCAAATTGGCTAAATTTATCCTCTGCTGGGAGTTAGTGCAAAAGTGCGATCAAGTTATACAGCGCGGACGCTTGAGTTCGATCGACTGTCAGGGTCGATCGATGTGGGAACTGTTTGGGAACTGTGGAGGTTGGGATAGTGTCATTCTACTATCACTGCGGCTGCTGAATTTTTATAAAGTAATAGTATGACATTCAGGAACTACCTATGAAATCTACTCTTTGCTTCCCGGAAACTTCCCTACATTCTAATACAGTTGATGTCGATAAAAATGCTATTGAATCTTGTATTGCTGCGGCTTGGTTTGATTTGATAGGTGGAAATTTTGAGGCTGTGGCTGGGGATGATTGGCTTCCCCTGTGCGGTGATATTGATGAGGGCGAAATTTATCGGGAATGGTTTTTATGGCAGGATCGTGAAGTGAGTTCAGAATGGGAAGCTTACGACCCCATTACTAACGATCGAGTTGTGGCTCTTACTAAAGAAATGCTGATTGCTAAAATCGATCGAATAGAAGATGCCAGACAAGTTTAAATTTCAGCATAAATATGAAGTTTTGATTATTATAAAATTTGTAGCCTCTCCGAAACCCAGTTTCTCAAAGAAACCGGGTTTCTCTGTTTTTATGAATAATTTAGGTTTTTGCTGTTCATTATTCACTATCAACTGCCTGCCCGCTCGCGTAGTCGAAGGGTCAACAGTTCGGCAAGCTCACTGCAAGCTGTCAACTGTTTAACCTGTCGTTATTGCTTTTTGCTTTTCTCGCTCCAGTTTGCGCTGCTTCAAGGCTTCAAGATTTTGTTTGACGAGGACGATCGCCTCTCCATTTCCCTGCTGTTGGTAGAATTCGCTAGCACGGATCAAATCTGCAACAGCTTCGTCATCCGATCGCAAATTCGCTACGGCCAAACCGCGATTGTGGTAAGCTTCTGCTAAAGTTGAAATTAGTTGTAAAGCGCTGCTAAATTTATCTTTGGCTTGGCGGTAATTTCCTAACTGATAAGCTTCAATTCCCTGTTGAAAATAAACCGATGCTTTGCTTCCGACATCGGTAGCTGGAAATTCTGGGGAATTTAAAATCGGTTCTTTAAACAGCACAGCAATACTGCCCTTGCCAACATAAGCCCAAGTCATTGTCCCCAAGCCAATTCCCAGGGCAGTGACAACGATCGCAGACCAAGCAATAAAATTGGTGAGTTCCATAGAGAAATATTTGTGGTATTATAGCCTTTTACCAATTACCCATTACCCATTACCCATTACCCATTAACCATTACCCATTACCAACTACCAAGCATACCTCATTTTGCACAGAAGTGCTATATGTTTATTTGTACCTAGACTTATCCCTCATCCTCCGATTTGATAGGAGGACGCCCAGAAATCACAATAAATCCAACAGATTCCAGAGTGATGCGGGGCTGACGAATTCCCGATAAAATCGCTTGACTCAACACACTTTCCGTGCTAATTTCCGCCGCCAATACAGAATCTAAAAGCTGTTCCGCAACAGAAAGTCTATTCAATCGCAATTGTAATTGATTCACCCGGTTTTCCAGTTGAATTGCAGCACTCACCGCCGATTTATCGCACATTTGGACAAAAGCCGATCGACTCCGCAGCAATTTTTCCGATATCAGCCGCCCCCTTTGGCAAAAATCATCCCAATCCTGCGGTTCCACAAACTTATCGATAATCGAGGTGCGATTTTTAGACAAATTGTAATCCCGATTCGGGCCACCTTTCCCCTTATAAGCGCGCTGCAAAATATTCAGAAGTTCCTCATCTTCAACCAACAACATCGGTTCGCTGCGAGCATCTACAAACACAGTTTCAAAAACCGGAGGAAACAAAGCATCAGCCCGCCGCTGCAAAGCTTTTAAGTTGTAATTTTCGATATTTTCTGACTTCAAAACTTGCTCGACTGGCTGCAAATCAGTCTCGATCGAATAATTAAATTGCAACCCGAACCACTCCATCCCTTCCCCAGCATCCCAACTTTCATCGTAACGCCACAATGCAAAAGCTTGACCCCGATCGTCCCAGCGAATATAAGAACTCAGTGCATCGATCAATCCTTCACCAATGCGGTAAAGAACGACATCCGCATTCTGATGAGAAATGCGGCGGTTGTAACTACCATACTGCTGACAATACGGAATCAATCTCGTTCTCAAATCGTTCGATGGAATCAAAGTTTTTTGACTAGGTTGATAGCGGAGTAACCCCGATATACTCGGATGTTCGATTTGTTTGAAATTGAGAGCTTGACAGATCCAACCTTCCGCCGCCCGCTGCATTTCTTTATGCTTAGCATCGCAATCATCGAGGGATTCAAAATACTGAGAAGCGCTTTCTTCCAGAATATCAATTTCATCGAGGACGTACTGTTCGTCAATTTTGACTTTCTCAGCTTCTATTTCATGCTTAATCGATTCCAGTTCGCTGGACAGTGCCTTTGCTCCCCCAGAAAACAACTTTTCTGCAAGTTTAGGAAGTTTTTCCTCAACGTAAAACTGAAGGCTAGCAATAGATTTGTTGAAGATGCCAAATCCATCTTTTAAAACTTGAAACCAAGCTTCATGGAAACTTTCCGGCAAATCCGGGCCTGCAAACAAACAAAACTGCACTCCCATTTTGCTGCCTATGCGATCGACTCTGCTCAATCTTTGTTCTAATTGGTTGGGAGACCACGGCAAATCGAAATGAATGAACCAATCGGCAAATTGTAGATTCAGCCCTGATTCTGCCGATCGATCGCAAACTAAGATAAAGCAATTCGGCTGAGTCTTAAACCGCTTCAGATTCGCCTCTGCATCTGAGGCTAAATTGCAGTTTCATGACTGGCGATCGCATTTTTACCCAAAATCTTAGCTAAACTTTCTGCAATGGCTTTACAAGTTCCTGTAAAACTGGTAAAGATCACAATTTTGGGGAATTTATCGCCCGGAATCGGTCTTTTAATTTGCTGTTGAATTCTTGACAACAAATCGCTAGTTTTGTTGCGATACTCCGGCGGAATCTTCAAAGCAACGGCTAGAAATTGGATAATGACGATTCTCAACAAACTCAGCCTGTCGGCGCCTTCCTGCGGCTTTTCCAGGGTTTTGAGCAAAGATTCCAAGATCGCGCTTTCTTCTGGAAACAGCGCAGTTTTGGTCAAAATTCCGATCTCTTCTTTCTCCAATTCGCGATCGAGTTCCGCAGTAGATTTGCGCTCTAAGCGAGCTTTGACAACCAATTCCAAAATATGCAGCCAAGTACCGGAAGCGCCCAAAAACAGCAGAAAAATGCTCTGATATTCGATCGATTTAGGAGCGACAGTCCGCCAATTATCGAGGAGGCTGTGAATTTCCGCCCACTGTTCGTCATTCAGATCGTACTCGGCTTTGGGCATCGAATCGCGATCGAAAATGACATCTTCTACTGCATCCCGGCGGTTGCGAAGGATGCGACGGTGCAGGCGGTAGGTATCGCTAACATGAGTGCGAATAGTTTTGATAATGCGATCGCGTTCTGTTGTTTCTTTAGTTTTCAAACAACTTTCTAACTCATTTGTCAGCCCGATTAAATAATCGTCTTTTGCCAAAAGAGTGCGGAGTTGACCGATTTGTGTTTTCAAAACAGCAGGTTTTACTCCTTCTTTAAGAGTCAGCAAAACGCGTCCGATTTCCTGACAATTTCGTACCCGTTCTTTGAAATTTTCCAGGTCATCAAGACGGTAAGTTGTCGGGTCTAGTAAGTGCAGCATCGTCAGAAAATCCGGCTCGTATCCCAAAACAGGCATCGCCGATAATAACAATAAATGTTTGGTTTTGTGAGCGAGAATTTCGCAGATTTCAAAGCACTGCTGCGCACTGCGATCGCTCGAATGTGCCATTGCAGCGATGTGGTGCGCTTCATCGACAATCAGAAAATTGATATTAGCATTGCGGCTAACTTGATTGATATTGTTAATAGAAACAAGCTGCACTCGGTCAGCAAAATGAGACAAATAGAATTTATTTTCTAATTCTTGACGCCACTGTTCTAGTTGGTATTTCTGAACGATAACTACAGCGCGCCCGTTGGGTTCGTCAAGGAGATATTGGCGGAGAATTGTCCCGGCTTCAACAGTTTTTCCCAGTCCAGCTTCGTCTGCTAATAAATAGCGTCCGATTGGGTCTTCCAGAACGCGCCGCACGACTTCTACTTGGTGGGGATAAAGTTCGATGTTAGCAGAAATTAAACCAGTCATACCGCGGCTGACGGCCCGCCCGGCGATCGCAAATTGAACGAATGCGAGGCGGCGATCGTGAAAATATGGAGTTTCTTGACCTTTGACTGCTAAAATTTCGATCGGATCGGCGATCGGGATATTGCAACGAACGTAAATATCCGTTTCATCAGCCTGTACGGTTTGGCTGTCGGGGAGGTCAATTTGATAATATAAGTTATCTTCATCCCAGTCAAAAACTCGACCGATTATCCAACGCTGTTCGCTTTCTGTCCAGAGGTAGCATCGGGTTTGGCGCTGAAGTCTGGCTTCTTGAAGCAGGCTTAGGGGTACAGTTTTCTGAATGCGATGTTTGACGGAACAAAAATATTCAATTAGCGCATCAGTACGGGATACTTCAAGCACTTTTCCGACTCCCAAATCGTTTTTGGGCGATCGAACTAAGGAACCAACATCAATCATATTTTTAACCTCTCAATACTTACTACAGTACATTAAAACAGGAGTTATGCAACGGCTTTGTATCGGCGTTTTTTTTAAGGAGAATCCTTTTGGCGTGAAGCGAAGCTATCGCGTCAGCGAATCGCCCCAGATTCATCCCTGGGATTAAATCTAAAATCTAAAATCGTCTGATACCAAATCCGGGTTTCCCATCCCCGTTATAATTGGTATGGTGCGTCGCTATGAGATCTGCCAATAGCAACGAGAGTTGTTCGTAGCGACGCACCCTACATTTACTACATTTACGAGATTATAAAAGGGGTAAGTAACCCGGATTTGGTCTGACTGTAACTTTCGGAGGATAGCAGACTCTAGCTGGTGACAGATGCGTGCGAATTGTTTGCCGAGTAGAATTGCGTTTGTTAAAGCTTACAAAGTGCGATCGCTATGGTGGATAATTACATTCTCAACTTGTTAGTTATTGGCATCCTCCTGCTGATGGTCACATTAGGTTCCGGATGGATTTCGCGATTGCCACTGTCTTATGCCTTAATTTACCTGTTAGTTGGCATCGGATTGGGGCCTTACGGTGTCAAACTGATTGAATTGCGCCCCGAAGCTCAATTTTTAGAAAGACTCACAGAATTTGTAGTTATTGTTTCTCTGTTCAGTTGCGGCTTAAAAATGAATCGCCCCCTGCAAATTTGGGCTTGGAATTCGACAGCGCGACTGATCGGTTTATTAATGCCTATTTCGATTTTTGCTGTAGCTGGAATCGGTCACTTTTTTTTGAGTTTAGATTGGGGGGCAGCAATTTTACTGGGAGCTATTTTAGCACCTACCGATCCAGTTTTAGCATCAGAAGTCCAATTATCTCATCTAGACGATCGAGATGAATTGCGCTTTGGTTTAACATCCGAAGGTGGTTTAAACGATGCTCTAGCTTTTCCCTTTGTTTATTTCGGCATTTATTCACTAAAAGATGGTAATTGGCCGAACTGGTTTTCGCAGTGGGTAGCAATTGATATAATCTGGGCGGTTTTCGCAGGGATTGTCATGGGAATTTTAGTAGCTCAAGCCGTCACCTGGATCGATCGCAGATTGCAACGCTACCGACCTGCCGACGAATTAATGGAAGATTTTATTGCCCTGAGTACAATTTTGCTCACCTATTCTCTCACAGAAGTAGTCAATGGTTACGGATTTCTCGCAGTTTTTGTAGCAGGAATTGTCGTGCAGCGCAGTTACCGCAACCCCGAAAAACCGCTTTCCCAACTGCACTTTACAGAGCGCATCGAAAAGTTAATGGAAGTAGGAACTATTTTACTTTTAGGTTCCCTATTACGCCTAAAACCGATGTTAGCCTTTGGAGTCGATTCTATGTTAGTAGCTGGATTGTTAATTTTTTTGATTCGACCATTGGGAGCTTGGATTAGTACGATCGGCAGTCCTTTGCATCCAGCCAGTCGCTGGCTTTGCGGTTGGTTCGGCATTCGCGGCGTCGGTTCTATCTATTATCTAACCTATGCTTTTGGTCACGGCTTGAAAGGCGAACTAGGAGAACAAATTGCTTGGATTACATTTACAACTATCGTCATTTCTGTGATGCTACACGGAATTAGTTCTACCCCGTTAATGAACTGGTACGAGCGCCGAATTAAACCTCAAGTACCCGATTTGATTTAATTCAGTAAGTATAGCAGTTGACAGTTGACAGTTGACAGTTACTGGTTTAACTCCCACCAATAAAGCTAATTCTAACCACTTCCAATAACAATCTACATCATCAAAACCAATTTCTCTAAACCAGCGCAATTGCGTTTCCACATCCAGCAATTTATTAGAAGGATCGTCGGGCGTATCGCCAATACCAAGTGCCTCGCGAAATTTTTGGTGCAAAGCCGGAGTTGCTGAAGCAACGTGCTCCAAATTACAAAAGATGCCACCTGGGTTTAGCAAGTTGAAAATTTCGGTGTAAAGGGAACGTTTGCGATCGTCCTCTACATGATGTATAGCAAAACTAGAAACAATCGCATCAAACTTCCCTAAATCCGGCAACGAATCATCAAAATTATGCTCGATTACCGTAACATTCTTGTCATTCGCAAAACGAGCTCTAACTTTTTCCAACATTGTAGGCGAAAAGTCGATCGCCACACATTCAACATTCGGGCGATCGTACTTTAGCAAGCCCAACAAACGCCCGTCTCCCGTACCCACATCCAGAATTCGCTTTACAGTTTTCGACACTTCTTCCAACAATACCGCTTCACCTTCCGTGCGATGGGGAATGCCATCGGCCTTAGCCAGATACGACAAAGCGTGTTCCGCCGAGTTCCAAAGATTGACTTGACTCATTGTTTTTTACTCCTCATAAATCTCGCCGTTTTTGTGCGTAAAAATCCAACCATTTCCGCTAGCTTTCGCGATTAAGTCATCATCGGGATAATTAGCGGAATCACCATCAGTGCGATCGCCAATTTCCAGATAAACAACATCAGAATCCGTGCGGTTGACTAAATGATGTCCATCTGCCTCCCCAGCCGGAAAACCCGCCGCTATACCTAGTTTTAGCACTTGCTCTCCCGAATTTGTCACCAGAGTAACTTCTCCTTCTAGCACATAGATAAACTCATCTTGACGAGTATGCCAGTGTCGAATAGCAGAACAACTTCCCGGTGCAAGTCTCACTAAATTTACTCCAAAATTCTTCAATCCGGCGGCATTACCTAAACGTTTTTTAACTCTGCCATAAACAACAGATTTGAATTGTTGAGGGTAATTGGAACCCGTATTTTCCAGGACATCTTTAGGATCGATAATCATATAACAGTCCTTGCAGTAGTTTTTAATTCTGTCTGTAAACACTTTAATTTGAGCTAATCACAATCTTAGCAACCTCTGCTGGCAGTCAGGAAATTCCTAAGTGCTCAAACACTTACTTCCCTCTTCCCTCTTGCTTCTGACAACTGTCAACTGTCAACTGACTTCCGACAGTTACCGCAAGTCGTTAAGAATATGTTATAAATAATTGAGATTCATTAAGAAATATTGCTCAAATGCTTGTTTCCCCCTCCGGCGTCAGCAAACTCAAAGAATCCTTAAAAGAAAAAGTATTCTTTGGGAATGAGCCAACCCCCGAACTCATAGCCATTTTACTGATTTATTTCGTTCAAGGGATTCTCGGACTAGCCCGCTTGGCGGTCAGCTTCTTCCTCAAAGACGAACTAGGAATGAGCCCCGCCGAAGTCTCAGCAATGCTGGGCGTCGTCGCCCTACCTTGGATTATCAAACCCCTATTCGGCTTCATGTCCGACGGGTTGCCGATATTCGGCTACCGCAGACGCCCCTACATCGTCCTCTCCGGGCTGTTGGGAACGTCAGCATGGGTTGCCCTAGCTACGATCGTACACTCACCCTTGGCCGCTACAGGTGCGATCGCCCTGAGTTCCCTCTCACTCGCCGTCAGCGACGTAATCGCGGACTCCCTAGTAGTCGAAAGGGCCAGAAAAGAATCCGTTACCGACGCCGGTTCCCTGCAATCATTGTCTTGGGGCGCTTCAGCCCTCGGCGGACTAATTACCGCCTATCTCAGCGGTTCCCTGCTGCAACACTTCAGCACCCACACCATATTTTTAATCACGGCATCTTTCCCCCTAATTGTATCAGCAACAGCATGGTTAATTACCGAAGAAAAAGTCAACAAAAAAACTGACTTTGAAACAGTAAAAGACCAACTAAAACAACTGCGGCAAGCAATAACACAAAAAACAATTTGGCTGCCCACCGCCTTTCTCTTTCTGTGGCAAGCCACCCCAAGCTCAGACTCCGCCTTCTTCTTTTTCACTACCAATGAATTAGGCTTTCAACCCGAATTTCTCGGCCGAGTGCGCCTCGTTACCAGCATTGCAGCCCTCCTAGGCATCTGGCTATTTCAGCGCTTCCTCAAAGCAATTCCATTTCGGGTAATTTTCGGCTGGTCAACAGTCATTGCAACTGCCTTAGGCATGACTACTTTATTATTAGTAACTCATGCCAACCGAGCATTAGGAATTGACGACCAATGGTTCAGCATCGGAGACAGCCTGATCCTGACAGTAATCGGACAAATTGCCTATATGCCCGTGCTGGTACTATCCGCACGGTTGTGTCCCCGCGGCGTCGAAGCAACTTTATTTGCACTGCTGATGTCAGTCACCAACTTAGCCGGACTTTTGTCCTACGAAGGCGGTGCAGTTTTGACTCACTGGCTAGGAATTACCGATCGCAATTTCGACAACCTCTGGCTGCTAGTTGTCATCACCAACCTATCCACACTTCTCCCCCTACCATTCTTAGGTTGGTTGCCCGCTGCCAGCACAGAAAGCGGCGAACCGGACCACAAAAATTCCTTACCACTATTAGAACCAGAACTAGGCAGTTCCAAACCAGGCGGACAGCATTTCATGCCCGAATACTTTCCCGACTTAGTACCGACAGCCATATCAGAAAGCCGCACATCCGACTAACACAAACCATCAAAATCAATCAGCGTTCATTTGCGTTAATCTGCGGTTCAAAAAATCGATTCCATAACTTTACCAATGCCAAAATTACAAATTTCTCAACCTCAAACAGCAGCCCAAAAACCATCATACGATCGCACAGACTGGCAGCGCGGCTACGAATCCCAACTCAACGAATCCGACTATTGGATTGACGAAATCGAAGGCGAAATTCCCCCCGACTTGCAAGGCACATTTTTTCGCAACGGACCCGGTTTGCTAGATATCAACGGCCAGCGAATCCACCACCCATTTGATGGCGATGGCATGGTTTGTGCGATCGTAATTTCCAATGGCCGCGCCCACTTCCGTAACCGCTTCGTCCACACCGAAGGCTATTTAGCAGAAAAAGCAGCCGGAAAAATCCTGCACCGAGGCGTTTTCGGCACGCAGAAGCCGGGGGGCTGGCTTACCAACATCTTTGACCTCAAAATCAAAAACATTGCCAACACCAACATCATTTATTGGGGAGGCAAACTATTAGCACTTTGGGAAGCAGCAGCACCATACAGACTCGACCCTTGCACCTTAGAAACTATCGGTTTAGATACCCTAGACGGCATCTTACGGCCCGGTGAAGCTTTCGCCGCCCACCCAAGAATTGAAAAAGGCAAAAATGGAGAAGGAGACAGACTTGTAAACTTTTCTGTCAAACCCGGTTTGTCTAGCGTAATTACTATTTACGAACTCGACGAAAGCGGCAAACTTTTGCAGAAACACGCTCATACAATTCCGGGTTTTGCCTTTTTGCACGATATGGTAATTACCCCGAATTACTGCATATTTTTCCAAAATCCCGTCAGCTTCAATCCCCTGCCTTTCTTGTTAGGGATGCGGAGTGCGGCCCAGTGCATTCAATTTTCGCCCAACAAGCCGACGCAAGCAATCTTGATTCCCCGCAATGGCACCGATGAGGTAAAAATATTAGAAACAGAACCTTGTTTTGTTTTTCACCACACGAACGCATGGGAAGAAGATGGTGAAATTTTTGTAGATTCAGTTTGCTACGAATCATTTCCCAATGTGGAACCCGACGGCGATTTTCGCGAGCTAGATTTTAGCACAGTTCCAGCGGGTGAATTGTGGCGGTTTAAGCTGAACTTAGTAGATGGTAAAGTAGAGCATCAAGTAATTGAAACTCGGTGCTGCGAGTTTCCGACTTTGCATCCCAATAATGTCGGGCAGCCTTATCGATATCTTTATATTGGTGCGGCAGATTCTCCCACTGGAAATGCTCCTTTGCAAGCTATTCTCAAAATAGATTTATTGACCAGAAACAGGCAAATTTGGAGTGCAGCCCCGCGCGGTTTTGCGGGCGAACCGGTGTTTGTTCCTCGCACCCCCCGTTCCCTCCTTGCTAAGGAGGGGCAGGACGATATCGAGGATGATGGTTGGTTGTTAGTTTTGATGTATGATGCGGCTAATCATCGATCGACCTTAGTAATTCTAGATGCTCGCGACATCACCAAAGGCCCCGTAGCGCACCTGCATTTAAAACAACACATTCCCTACGGTTTGCACGGCAGTTTTACCTCAAATGTATTGCTTTCTTAAACCATAGATTAGCAGTCCGCCGGAATCTAAAGAAAAAGTGCGATAAACTGACATCTTGCACCAATGTCAATAATCACGAAAACCTAGGTTTTGGTGGTTCGATCGACGAAATATCGAGGGTTGCAAAACTTTATTGAGAATGGTGCAAGATCTGAGATAAACCGTCTACCCGTGCGTAAGTCCTGTAATATTACCCGCAGTCAGGACACGGCAGTGCCGTTTCCCTACAATTAATCGGGCGATGGTTAAATCTCTCCGATCGCGATTGCGATCGTTTTGGGGTAGGGACACGGCAATTCCGTGTCCTCCATTGCTTAACTGAGTCGTCATTTGGACGCTCGGAATTGTTATCCTCAGGCAAGCATTCCTGTGACATAATTTATGTTCTCTTGGTTTTGGGTTTTCTTAGAAAACCCAAAAAACTCGGTTTCTTGAGTCGTAGTGCGCAATTTGTCGGTGCGTCGCTGCGAGATTTTCCAGCTTAATTCTAGATGGTAGAAAGCGACGCACCCTACGGTATCTTATATTTTGAAAGAGATAGATAGCGATTTACAGCCCAAGCGGGGCGGGTTTATGGACTATGCATCTTCACCAAATATTTTTGGAAAAACCCGCCCCTACGAGAATTCTGGTCAATTCAGCGAATATGATATATTGATTTTAGGTTTGAGCCGTGAGATTAATCCGTCGGCAGATAGTACCAAATATATAAGATTCCTATTCATAATCGATGCAAATTGTCAACCGCAATCATCTCAAAAAAATAATTATTTTAATTTGCAGTGCGATCGCACTTTTTGCCATTATATTATCTATTTACGCTCAAAGTGCGATCGCTCAAGAACCTTACAGCCCATCCCAAGATACCGCTGTACCACCCAAAGGCTTGGTAGAAGTTAAAATGACTGTAATTGGAGTCGATCCAGTTAAAAACGAATTAGAAACCCGCTTGCAGTTTGAACTGAAAGGAATTTACAAAAAGGGTCCAACTTACCCGGCTCAAGACTTGTTGATGACAGTTAACGGTGCCAATGTTGAGGATTCAGAAATTACCTTTAAAGAAGGCAAGCCGATGATTGTCCCGGCTTTGAAATTCAATTTAGTTAAGGGAAAAATCAATAATTATCCGTTTGACAGACACATTGCTAAAGTAGCTATTTCGATCGACCCGCTACCCTCTATCGGCAAAAAATTTGCCCCGTTTGAACTGAATCCCGTGCCGCTGGTATTTAAGTTCAATGCGGATGTTCCCGGTTTTGACATCACTTACAAGCCTCTGGAAGAGAATTCCTCTATCTTTATTTATATCGATGTCCGCACGGCGCGATCGCTCCCGGTAAAATTCTTTGCTTTAACAATTATAGTCATTATGTGGGTGCTGTCAATTATGGCGCTTTTGCTGGCATTGAAAGTGATGAAATCTGGCAAGTTGCCGGAAGTTGGAATGCTGAGTTGGACGGCGGTAATGCTGTTTGCTTTTCCCGCGATTCGCAACTCTCAACCGGGAGTGCCTCCCGTGGGAACTGCCAGCGATTTCCTGTCGTTTTTCTGGACAGAAATTATAGTTGTGGTGGCGCTGGTGATTATTGGTAGCTGTTGGTTAAAGCGCTATCATCCGCCGATTGAATGATAAGGGGCATTGGGCGTTGGGCATTAACTGGTTCCTCGGCTCTGCCGGGGAACCGATGTCTAGAGGCTCTGCCTCGCAAGTTTCCATGAAAGCTTCCATGAAGATTGGAGGCAGAGCCTCCGGATCTGCGTTACCAGGCATAACTTCAGACTAATACAACAGCAAAGATAGAGGAGACGGCAGTGCCGTGTCCCTACGGCGATATATCGCTCTTACGGGTGTACTTCATCAACGTGGAATCTGCTGTAACTAATAACTAATGACTAATGACTACTGCCCACTGCCAACTACCAACTGCCAACTGCCAACTGACTTCCAAATCTCAATTTTTCACCTGTAAATTCTCAATATCCTTCACCGGCACTCCCAAACCCCGTAAAATAGTAAAAGCAATTATTCGATAACCAGACGGATTTGGGTGTACGCCATCTGCTGCTAACAAATTCAGAGTCTTACCGGCGTGCTTTTGAAACGTGCCAATCACTTCCCGAAAAGGCGCGTTGATATCAATAAACAAACACTTATTTTGCACTCCAATTTCCCGCATGGCGGCAATATACTCTTTCAATCTCTTGTTTTCCGGGCCGTCTAAAACCTCGCGGATGGGAGTAGGAGAAAGCAGCACAACTCGAATGCCAGCCGACTGTGCCGCCTGCACCATTTGAGTTAATTTCTCTCGGTATTCTGCCAAGGGTACTCCCGTCGGCAAGTTGCCCTGTGGATAAAGTTTGCTGTTTGGGAAGTCAAAGAAAGCGTGCCAAACGTCGTTAACACCGACATTAATCGTGACTAAATCTGGCTTTTTGTCAATTACGTCTTTTTGGAAACGCGCTTGCATATCAGTCGCCTTGTGCCCGGAGATTCCGGCGTTGATAACTTCGATTTTTCGATCGGGATAAAGGATGTTTAGATAGCGTTGCAGCAGCCAAACGTAACCTCCGGGGTATTGCCCAGCTTCTGTGATGCTGTCGCCAATAGTCACAATCTTGCGCTTGCCGGCGAGTACGTTTTGAATTTCCGGCGGTGGACTAGCTTCCGATATGGGTTCTTTGAACACGGGAATTAAGGAGTGAGGAATATTGATCGCGATACAAACAGCAATTACTACGAGTACGAGTCTGATTAAAACTTGCTTGAACGGAGGTTTAGGGCAAGGCGATCGCGCATTAGCAGACATTACGCACTTTCCTACTAAAAATTATAACTATATTTTGGCAACATTGATTATATCTATTGTTTAATTGTTGTGTCACTTTGTCAAGGACTGCGATTGCCGATCTTTTTGTGGTCGATCGACTCTATGTGTAATTGCCATCACTCAAAAAGTACCAAAATATCACATAAATTTGATACTTTTAGCACAAGTATATAATGCAACACAGTTTATATTGTGATTAGAGGCGAGGGAAAGACATTTTTATAGGAGGCTAAAGCAATGGTAGCAATTTCAAATTTTTTGTATCCTCAAAATCGCTACTACGGTGAGGTCAAGCCAGAGAATTTGGTGTTTAATGCAAATTTGCAAGAGTTTACTCAGCGAGTGGGTTACATCAGCGCTCTGGCTTCTAGCGGGAAAATTTCTGTGGAACAGGCATTTGCTCAGATAGACAAGCTTTGGCAACAGGTGGAGAAATCGAAACACCAGTTGGGAGTAGGAGAGCATCCTTTTTCTGATTGAATCATTAGAGGTGGGCTGGCTGGTTGACGGCTGTCGATCGACTGTTCCAAAGCTTAAGATATAAAAGTAGCTAGGAGCGATCGCCCTTTTGTTTTATGAGTTCTGACCTAGTTCCCCTACCTCCCAAAGTGACAATCGGTCGCCGCGCCGCAGCCTTCTGTATCGACGGAATAGCTGTTTGGCTGCCTAGCTTAGTTCTCGGCGCTAATTCGATCGTCCAAATCATCTTTTTTATCCTCCTGTGGCTGATAATGCGAGTAGCCATTGTCAGGAAAAACCAAGGCCAAAGTCTCGGCCGCTGGGCCGTAGACATCAAAATTTCCGACCCCAGACTGCAACGGACTCCCGGCCTCCAAGAACTGTGCAAACGCGAGGCTTTGCTGGGCACCTGCGCTGCCCTAGCCTTCGCAGGCTTGGGGGGACTCACATCCACCAATGCGGCCGTCTTGTTGCTGCTGCTACCCCTGGCGATCGATTGTAGCGTTGCCTTTACCGATACCGAAAGGTTTCCCCAAGCCTTCCACGATCGACTCGCTGGGACGATCGTCATCGGCACCCGTCGCGGCTACTCCCTAGACATCAAAGTCAGAAGATTGCTTGACCAAGTGCAGAGCAATGTGAGAAGATAATAAATTGTGTTTAAATTAGTCGAAATTTATCTAGAATTATGGCTAAAGGCGTCCGCATCATAATTACCTTAGAGTGTACTGAGTGCCGAACAAACGCGAGCAAACGCTCGAAAGGCGTGTCTCGGTACACCACGACCAAAAACCGTCGCAACACGACGGCTAGGCTAGAACTCAAAAAGTTCTGCACCCACTGCAACAAGCACACGAATCACAAAGAGATCAAGTAGTCATTAGTTAGTAGTCATGAGTCATTAGTCATTAGTTATAAGTCATTAGCAATTAATATTGACTGGTGTTTGCCAACAACTACCGATTACCGATTACCGATTACCGATTACAAATTACCAATTACCCAACAATCATGACTTACTTTCGTCGGCGAGTTTCGCCAATCAAACCCGGAGATCCGATCGACTACAAAGATGTCGAACTGCTCAAAAAATACGTCACCGAACGTGGGAAAATTTTGCCACGCCGGATTACAGGCTTGACAGCAAAACAGCAGCGAGACCTGACCAGAAGCATCAAAAGAGCAAGAATTGTAGCTTTGATGCCCTTCGTAAACCAAGAAGGATAACTGGATTTGGGATTTTAGATTTTAGATTTTGGATTGAAATAAGACTTACGCGAAAACAACGTCTTTCTGTGATGAAGATCGCAAATATTGGTTTTGAGTCGCTGCTCCGTAAGTCTCAATCAAAATGTTAAAAGTTAAAGGTCAAAAAAACCAAAAACTAGCTTTGGAATTTGAACTTTGACAATTGACGCGCAAAATTGCCAACCTCCAAAATCTAAAATCGCAAGCTCGAAACCCGACAAGTGGCAACCGTAAAAATCTAAAATCTCAAATATAAAGCGGGCAAGTGGAGAAGGGAACATTAGTAGAATTTAGAGTGCACGGCGACCGCCGTCTAGCTGTTGCCGATCGCCCTGACGGCAAAAAAAACTGGGTGGTGGTAGACGAAAACGGTCAACCGCACAGCATACCGCCCAAACAAATCAGCTACGAAATAGCCGGAGAAACCTACAAACCCTCCGACATTCCAAGATTTCTCAAAGAAGTAGAAGTTTACTCAGATCCATCCAGTCTAGAAGTAGCTTGGGAATTGCTAGTCGGGGACGGAGAAACGGCAGATCCGGCATCCTTGGCAATGCTGTTATTTTCCGATCGCAGTTCCGCTCAGTGCTACGCAGCTTACTGTTTGTTGTCAACAGACAAACTGTATTTTAAACAAAAGGGCGATCGATACGAACCGCGATCGGCCGCTCAAGTAGCCGAAATCAAACACCAGCAAGAAGTAGAACAGCAGCGACACCAAGAGTCCCAAGGATTTTGGGATCGAGTCAAGCAGCGACTGGCAGGGGAAAAAGTAGACTGGGAAAATAGCGATCGAACTCGCCTCGATGCCCTAGAAAGATTTGCCACCCTCGGAGAAGAAGCCACGCACCGCACCCCAGCCCTAGAAACTTTAGCCAGCTTACAACGCCCCGAAACTCCCGAAGCAGCTTTTCAACTCTTAGTCGATCTCAGCTTGTGGACTACCCACGAAAACCTATTTTTGCGGCGCAGCCAAATTCCCCTACAGTTTTCCGCAAAGGTATCAGAAGTGGCCCAACGCTGTCTCGAAAATCTCCCAACCGACTCCGAAACCAGTCGTCTGGATTTAACTCACCTCAAGGTTTACACGATCGACGACGAAAGCACCACCGAAATAGACGACGGCCTCAGCTTAGAATTCCTGGAAAACGGCCAGCAGCGCCTCTGGATACACATCGCCGATCCCACCCGCTTAATCTCCCCCGGAGACGAACTCGACCTCGAAGCCAGAAAGCGCACCACTACGGTTTACCTGCCCACAGGCATGATTCCAATGTTTCCCGCAGCTTTAGCAACCGGGCCGATGAGTTTAAATCAAGGTCAAGAGTGCAGCGCTCTCAGCTTCAGCGTGGTCTTAGATGAAACCGGTGCAGCACAAGATTACAGCATCCACATCAGCACCATCAAGCCCACCTACCGCTTAACCTACGATGACGTAGATGAGATGTTGGAGTTGGGTATAGAAGCAGAACCAGAAATAGGGGCGATCGCAGCAGCGGCAAAACTCCGGCAAAACTGGCGACAAACCCAAGGGGCAATCAATATTTTTATGCCCGAATCAGTCATCAAAGTCAACGGCGACGACATCAAAATCTACGTCATCGACGGTTCAGCAGCCCGCGATTTAGTAGCCGAAATGATGATTTTAGCTGGGGAACTAGCGGCACGCTATGGTCAGATGCACAACCTCCCCATACCCTACCGCTATCAACCTCAACCAGAACTCCCTCCTGAGGAAGAACTGCTGGCCGTGCCCGCCGGGCCCGCCCGAGCTTGCGCCGTGCGCCGCTGTATGCCCCGCAGCGAAATGGGTCTGACCCCCGGACGGCATTCGAGTTTGGGTTTAGAAGCCTACACTCAAGTTACATCCCCCATCCGGCGCTACACCGACTTGCTGACTCACTTCCAAATCAAATCTCACCTGCGGGGTGAACCGCTACCTTTTTCTGCCGAACAAATGCAGGAAATTGTCATGTGTCTCGGCACCGCAGTCAAAGAAGCCTCCAGCGTCGAACGTCAAACGAATCGCTATTGGGGATTGGAATATTTGCGACGCAACCCCGATGAAGTTTGGGAAGCTCTAATGTTGCGCTGGCTAAGGGAAGATAGCAATGTGGGATTGATTTTGTTAGAAGAATTGGGGTTAGAATTAGCCATGCGATTTGGTCGATCGATTGCCATAGGCGATCGACTAGAAGTCAAAGTCACCCACTGCGATCCTCGATCGGACACCGTTCAATTCCAAGAATTGATTTTTCAAGCAGCACAATAAATAGTTGACAGTTGACAGTTGACCCTTCGACTACGCGAGCGGGCAGGCAGTTGACAGTTGAATTTTAATAAACAGGATTTTCGATTTTGGATTAGGGAAAAATTGCTGACTTTAGGCTTGAAAATTATCCACTTTCTTTCTTCCTCTCTTTCTCTGCGTCCTCTGTGTCCTCTGTGGTTAATAAAAATTTCCAAATTTTCACCACAGGCGAATAATCTAAAATCTAAAATCTAAAATCCCCAAATGCCTAACTCAATTAGCCAAGTTCAGCCACCGCTGGAATTCATACCCCCAGCCTACAACCCCCTAATTGTCAAGGTCTGCCAACAATTGCTCCCCTGGTGGCTGCAATGTAAGACAAATATCAGCCACATTCAAGCCGAAAACGTCGAAACCCTCGCCGAACTCTTTCATCAGTTTCAAAATCAGAAAGTTCGTTTCCTCTTAGCTTTCCGCCACCCTAATTCCGAAGATCCTTACTGTTTGGGACAACTGGTTTGGAAACTGGTTCCCCAAGTGGCGCGGCAAACAGGCATTCCCCTACAATTTCCCGTACATTCCCATTTTATCTACGATCGCGGCATTCCGCTTTGGGCCGGCGCTGGAGTCGGCTGGCTGTATTCTCGCCTTGGTGGCACACCTATAATTCGTGGTAAAATCGATCGAGCCGGATTGCGATCGGCCCGCGACTTATTTGCTAATAGCAACTTCCCGATCGCTGCCGCTCCCGAAGGCGCCACAAACGGTCACAATGAAATAGTTAGCCCTCTCGAACCGGGCATTGCTCAAATGGGATTCTGGTGCGTTGAAGATTTGCACAAAGCCGGACGGAATGAAAAAGTTGTAATTGTGCCGCTCGGCATTCAATACCGCTATGTCGAGCCACCTTGGCAACCGTTAGAAAAACTTTTAACTCAATTAGAAGCTGATTGCGGATTGCCAGCCTTAGATAGTAATAGCGCCAATTTAGAAGCTGCAAGTCTCGATTTAGAAACCCAAAATCAAAAGTTTCAATATCTGCGCCTGATTCGATTGGGCAATCATTTACTGGTAATGATGGAAGAGTTTTATACCCGTTTTTACCATCAAAACTTTTTGCAAAATATCACCCCTTTAACCTCATCTTCAATTGCAGAAACAACGGCTGGCGAGCCTGGATATGAAGCTTTAACCGATCGACTGAAAGCACTTTTAGATGTTGCTTTGCAAGTAGCAGAACAGTATTTCAATTTGAAGCCCAAAGGCAGTTTAATAGACCGTTGCCGCCGTTTGGAACAAGCAGGCTGGGACTATATTTATCGAGAAGATATCAAAGATATTGCAGCACTTTGTCCCCTAGAAAGAGGATTGGCCGATCGACTCGCTGAAGAAGCAAGTCTCCGGATGTGGCACATGAGACTCGTAGAAAGTTTTGTATCCGTCACCGGGAGGTACGTACAAGAAAAACTGACCGCAGAACGGATGGCAGAAACAACTTTACTGCTATCGGACGTACTGACTCGCATTAAGGGGGGAAATCCTTTCGATCGACCGAAATTGGGCAAACAACAAGTACAAATGACCGTGGGCGAGCCGATATCAGTTTCCGATCGCTGGGATGGATATCAAACCAGTCGCAGGTTAGCAGTTGCCGAACTCACTCAAGACTTGCAAGCCGCTTTAGAAAGAATGATTCAATCTTAATTAGTCAGTTGGCAGTTGGCAGTTGGCAGTTGGCAGTTGGCAGTTGGCAAAAGTCATTAGTCATTAGGAAATAATTAGCCATTAGTAATTATCAATTAAGTAAGCTCCCCAATTAAACGTAAAATAAAGATGATTAACAAGCGAGCTGCTATAAGCATTATTCCTTCTTCCCTCTTCCCTCTTCCTTCTTCCTTCTTCCTTCTTCCTTCTACTTATGAGATATTGCATCGCGAGCGATCGACCTTTCAGGGGCTAAGGTGTTATAGAATTTTGAAAGAGGTTTAATGAACCGCCAACAATCAACAATGCAGCCAGAAAAATAACCAATGACGAACCAACCGATCGATTTATCTACTCACACAATTAAGGTAAAACTGCTGAATCATTTGGCGCAAGAATTGCTCACTCCGCTCACTTCAGTCCTCGGCATGGCAAGCGTGTTGAGCCAAGAAATTTACGGCCCACTGACGAGCAAGCAAAAAGAATATATCGACGTGATCCAAGACAGTAGCAGGTCTTTGCGATCGCTAGTCGAAGAAATTTTAGAACTGGCAGAACTCGATGACTCCGCTTTCGCCATCAAGCGAACCGCAGTCGATATAGAAACTTTGTGCCAACAGGTTGTGAATACCCTCTTACAACCTGCTTCTAAACGAGAGCAAGAAATTAACTTATCTATGAGTCCCGGGCCGCGCATTTGGCTGGCGGATAAAGATAAAATTCAGCAAATGCTGCACCACTTAATTTTTAGCGTTATTCAATCTGCTGGGGCAGGGAGCACGATCAAAGTGCACCTTTTTCGGAAAGAAGACGGCATCAACATCGGAGTTTGGGTTTTTCACCCTTGGTTGGGAGAAAGTTTGCCCCATGCTAAACTCTACTCCGACTACTTGTTCAAGGCCGAAGCGGACAGCAGTTCGCGATCGAACTCCGACAGCAGGGAAATAGGACTCGAACCGCAACAATCACAGCCAGTAAAGGGTTCGCAGCGATTAACGCTGGCGTTTTCTGAGTTGGCGACTTTGGTGGCTCAGAATGTGGCAGATACGGCACCGGTGTTAGCCGGCTACGGCGCTAGGGAACGCTTAGGGCTGCTGCTTTGCTGCCAGTTGGCGGAAATTCAAGGCGGCCAAATCTCGATTCAAGGATCGCCAGAATCTGGGTATCGTTACGTGCTGTCCCTACCCTGCACAAATGCTACGGAGTTATTGGAAGGGTGAAGTCCGTTGGCAGTTGACAGTTGATAGTTGTCATTACCCATTACCTATTACCTATTACCAATTCCCCATTTCCATTCCCCATTACCACTTTAAAAATGAATTCAGTTTGGCAACAGTTAACTCTGGCAAATTTGCCACTCTCTCAGTGGCAAAGTAACAGTTATTTATTAAATATAGCGATCGGTTCTTTGCGCAGTTGGCGCCAGAGTAGCTGGCTGATGCAGTGGGCAGAACCGCTGGGCTTTGCGTTACTTGCCTTGACGTTCGGCTTGGCGCCGTTTGTGAACAATGCCCTGGTGGGAGTGTTGATGGCAGCTTGCGCTGCATTTTGGGTGCTGCTAACTGTTTCGGACGATCGCGATATCGCCTTAACGCCGATTCACTTGCTGGTATTCCTATACTGGGGCATTGCAACAGTGGCAACTGCAATGTCCCTCGTCAAAGCAGCCGCTTTTACAGGTTGGACGAAGCTGACGCTGTATTTGCTGTTTTTTGCATTGATGGCCAGGATATTACGATCGCCCCGCTTACGATCGTGGTTAATTGCCATTTTTTTGAACATTTCCCTCATCGTCAGTTTCTACGGGGTGCGACAGTGGATAGACAAAGTACCGCCCCTAGCTACTTGGAACGATCCGACTTCCACTCAAGCGAATTTCACGCGAGTGTACAGCTTTTTGGGCAATCCTAATTTGCTCGGTTCCTATTTATTGCCAGCAATTGCTTTGAGTGCCGCCGCACTTTTTGTGTGGAAGGGATGGGCCACTAGAACTTTGGCGCTGACAATGTTGGTAGTGAATTGTGCGTGTTTGCGCTACACCGATAGCCGGGGCGCTTGGATCGGTTTTGTCGCTCTTCTTGTCGTGTTTTCGGTGCTGGTATGGTACTGGTTTAGTCCTTTAATGCCTAAGTTTTGGCGGACTTGGGCGCTGCCGTTGGGATTGGGAGGTTTGGCCGGGGCATTAATTTTAGCTGTGATCTTAGTGGAACCGCTGCGCGATCGAGTTTCGAGTGTGTTTAGCGGCCGAAAAGACAGTAGCAACAATTTTCGGATGAATGTTTGGACGGCGGTGATTGACATGATTCGCGATCGACCAATTCTGGGGATTGGCCCCGGTAATACGGCTTTTAATAAAGTTTATCCGCTTTATATGAAGCCGAAGTTCACTGCTTTGAGTGCCTATTCCGTGCTGCTAGAAATTGCAGTAGAAACGGGTTTTATCGGTTTGTCTTGTTTTCTGTGGCTGCTGACAGTAACAGTCAATCAAGGTTTATCGCAGATCAAAAGATTGCGAGACGTGCAATTTAGCAATTCTAACTTGCCAGAAGCAGCTCCCAATCTCAACTCGAATCAGGGGTTTTGGTTAATTGCCGCGATCGCAACTTTAGCAGGTATGATGGCTCACGGTTTTGTCGATACTGTCTGGTATCGGCCGGAAGTTAATATGCTCTGGTGGCTGATGGTAGCAATTATTGCTAGTTTTTACAGCAATTCGGAGCAGCAACAAGATGCAGTTTTGACTGCCGACGAGTAATATCATGTCCGGGTTTGTTACCCCCTTTATAATGAGCAGGAGCGTAGGGTGCGTCGCCACGAATAATTCTCGCGCTTAAACCGAGATTAAACGAGCGACGCACCATACAATTTATAACGGGGATGAATAAGCCGGATTTGGTATACAGCATTTTTCAGGTAAGTAGGTACTAGCAAAGATAGAGGACACGGCAGTGCCGTGTCCCTACGGATCGAGATCGCTTGGGGGTGTACTTCATCAACGTGGAATCTGCTGTAATTTGACACTCTCAGGTCTAAAGACACTGAGATTCTTAAGACGTTGCGGTCTTAATATCCCTATTACTAGGGTTCCTGGGCGCAATCCTGTTGCCAAAAATGGTAGGCTGCTATCCTTGTCTT
>JAAUPI010000348.1 GCA_012035135.1 Microcoleus sp. CSU_2_2 | reverse complement strand
TCGCACTTGCTCGGGGGAGGGTGAAGCATTTGGACATAAGATTGAGGGTTTGAGGCATAAATTGTCGCCCCTCGGCGTACCCCCTACATCTATCAAACGGCTTCAGATTCTTTCTAGGAGATGTCTAATGAAACTTGCTCCTTGACGAGTGGCGACGCACCAAATTTGTAGGGTGCGTCGCTATGAGATATTCAATGAAACTTGCTCATTGACGAGTGGCGACGCACCAAATTTGTAGGGTGCGTCGCTATGAGATATTCAATGAAACTTGCTCATTGATGAGTGGCGACGCACCGGTACGATCGGAGAGTTTTACAAATGATGATTTTGCATCAATTCTACCATTTTTTCGCCTACACCTGCGGCTGAAGCCGGATTTTGGCCTGTCACCAGCCGATCGCACTCTACAACACAAGCTTGAAAATTAGCAACCTTAGTAAAATTAGCCCCGCGATCGATTAACTTCGCCTCCAATAAAAACGGCACAATATCAGTCAATCCCACAGCCACTTCCTCTTCATTAGTAAAAGCAGCCACAGTCTTATTAGCAACCAGATATGCACCATCCGACAACTTAATATTAACTAAAGCCGCCGGCCCGTGACAAACAGCACCAACAATGCCACCTGCTTCATAAATAGCAGCAGCAATCCCAGAAAGTTCCTGGTTATCAGCAAAATCCCACATTGTACCGTGTCCCCCAGCGTAGAAAATAGCGCCATATTCTGCGGGGTCAATTTGTGCAGGATTCAGAGTATTTTCCACTCGCGAAACTTGTTCCGAATCGTCTAAAAAAGCCTTATTTAGCGGGTCTGCTAAATCAATCCCAACCATTGGAGCTTTGCCGCCTTTTGGACTGACAAAATCTACCGTTAATCCAGCTTTAGTAAATGCGTACAATGGATGCGTCACTTCTGGGAGATAGAAACCAGTTTCTTTACCAGTGTCGCCCAGAGTAGCGTGGCTGGTTAAAACAATCAGAACTTTTTGGCTAGTCATAGTCTATTCCTTTTGCGGATGTCTTTGTGCTTGTTGTTTTTATCCTAGGTTGAATTTATCTAAAATACAAATTATAAAAGTTTCGGGTTACTATAAATATAATTATAGCAAATGCCAATGCCGAACTTCCTAACATCCGTTACAGAATCCGTTGCAGAACTGCCTTCTTTATGATTAGCTTTGAATGGTATCGCAGCTTCATCGAGGTTTACCGTGTGGGAACCGTATCGGGGGCGGCACAAGTTTTGTATTTGACACAACCGGCTGTCAGCCAACACCTTGCAGCCCTAGAATCAGCTTTGGGAAATCCGTTGTTTCAAAGGACTCCGAGACGGATGATACCGACGGAAGCGGGAAAAAGACTGTATAGTCAAGTGGTAGATGCGATCGAGAAACTCGAATCAATTCCCCACAAAAACTCCACCGCCGAAACACCGCAAACCATCAGAATCGGTACGCCCCAAGAATTTTTTATAGAGCAAGTTCTCAGTCAATTACCCCAGGACGATCGTACTTTTTACACGATACAATTTGGATTAACATCGGAGTTGATCCAACAACTCAAAGCCGGAAAACTAGACATCGTAATTGCTACCCAAAAAATCACCTTGTCCGACATTGAATATGAATTGCTATTCGAGGAAAATTTCTGGCTAGTCGGGCCGCCAAATATGACAATTCCAATTTCCGAAGGAATCAGTCAAGCAGATTTAAACCCACTGTCTCAATGGCTGTTAACTCAAGATTGGATTGCATACAGCGAAGAATTACCCATCGCCCGCCGATTTTGGCGCGTGGTATTTGGCAGAAGAATCGACGTTCAACCCAAACTAATTATTCCCGATTTAAGAGCAATTAGACAAGCCGTGAAATGCGGATTTGGCTTGAGCGTGCTTCCCGATTATTTGTGTTCAAATTGGGTGACAGAAAATCGCTTGACACTTGTGCTTAAACCTGCGCAGGCTGTTACCAATCGGATTTGGCTGGCTTTTCGGAAATCGGAAAGACAGTTACCAACAATCAAACGGATGTTAGAATTTTGACAAAAAATCTGAGTTTAATGCTGCATCATCGGGATGAAAAGGCAATCCCCTCTGGTTAAAATTAGTCGCTCAAACCATTAATAACTTATTCTGCGGCAGAGTAGCTCAATATTTGAGTTACGAACCAGTGTTTTTATGCGAGGAAGTTGGGCAAATTTTGCAGCAGTATTATCAGCGGTTGTCGGAAATAGAGAAACAGGCGATCGCTCAAATCAGCAACGAAATCGAACCTGTCTCGCTTACCCAATTGATGGCACAATGTCAAGGGTCGCCAGCCGAATCATTTAAAGCAATAAATTCTTTAACAAGACGCGGAATGATTGAAAATTTGATCTGTGAAGCTGAAACCGTTTTCACGATAACACCTGTGTTAAAACAGTATGTTAAAATAGTTGTAGGATCGTCTTAAAAATATAGCTAAATGAGAATCAAACATGACCGCAACTCCTACCCAACTTAAGCAGAATCTCACTTTTAAGCAATTTGTCAAGCAACTTCCCGACGAAGAAGGCCGCTATGAACTTGTTAATGGAGAGATTGTGAGAATATTACCCATAAGACTGCACGAGACCCTGGCTGAATTTCTTTCAGATACTTTCAAAGACGAGGTGAAAAGACTCAAGCTCAACTACTGGGTATCTGGCAGAATTGTGGTGAGGACTTTAACCTCAATGGTAGAGAACAAGGTCGCCATCCTGATGTTAGTGTAATAAATAAAACTCTCTGGGAATCACAGCCTTTTGCCCACTCAGCCATAACAGAACCGCTGCAATTAGTTGTAGAAGTTGTCTCGACAAATTGGGAAGATGATTATATCGACAAGCTGGATGAATATCAGCGCCTGGGAATTTCGGAATACTGGATTGTCGATTATTTAGCTTTGGGAAGTCGCGATTATTTGGGTAATCCCAAAGTACCTACAGTTTTTGTTTACCTGCTCGATGAAAATGGCGTTTATCAAATGACTGCTTTCCAAGGAAATGAGCGAATTATTTCCCGAACTTTCCCAGAATTAGCGTTGACAGCAGAGAAAGTATTGGATGTCTGAAAAAGAAACCCGGTTTATTACAAAAATCTGGTTTGGCGACGAGAAATCCACATAGAAACCGGGTTTCTCACCCCGCGCGCAGCTCAGTCCGGCAGGGGTTAAAACCCCCGCCTCATAGCAGAAGTCCTCTAAAGAGGACTGATACCAAATCCGGGTGATTCACTCCCGTTATAAATTGTATGGTGCGTCGCTCGTTTAATCTCGGTCTGTAGCGAGAGTGTACGTAGCGACGCACCCTACGTTCGCGCTGATTATTATAAAAGGGGTAAGTAACCCGGATTTGGTATGATTAGTTTAACAGTCCTCTTCAGAGGACTTTTGCTATTAGCCAGGGACTTAAGTCCCTGGCGGTCTTTCGGTTCACGAATTGGTATAATTTAAGACCGCATCGCCTGTTTTTGTTCCGCCTTCAAATCACGGTTGCTAGCAGCAGCCAACTCCGCATCCAACAAAGTTTTGCCCGTAGCAGCCAAATAAACATCGTCCAAACTCGGCCGAGATTGA
>JAAUPI010000074.1 GCA_012035135.1 Microcoleus sp. CSU_2_2 | reverse complement strand
TTATAATCTCGTAACTGTAGTAAATGTAGGGTGCGTCGCTACGAACAACTCTCGTTGCTATTGGGAGATCTCATAGCGACGCACCATACCAATTATAACGGGGATGGGAAACCCGGATTTGGTATTATCAGGTGCGTCGCTACCAGATTTTCGAGTTCAGTTGCAAATTGTTGAAGGCGATGCACCCTACGGTATTTACAGCTTCTTGAGAATGACGTAAGATGCGGGCTAAAATCGATAATTACGATCGCGCACCCACAAACTTACAGGGACGGCATGACCTTTGTTATCCACCTTCACTTCTACCACAAAAGATTGTCGCTGTGTCCTTTGAGCTTCGCCAATATCGTTATTAACTTTTGCCCTTTCATGCTCCGGCATATAATAAGTTTCTAAGCCATATTCCATCTGCCAACCGTTATATCTGCCCTGAATTGCGATTTGATTTTCAGGCAAATTATGGGGATTTTCTAAGCTCACGCGCACGGGTTTCCAAGCTTTGGGGCGGCCAGAATTTTGGGGATTTTTGGGAGATTCTAAAATTACATAAAAACTGGTTCCGGTTTTGACATAGTGCGTTTTTGATTCGGGACAAACAGTGCCGGAAGGACAAGATATTTTGTTACTGGGTAAATCTTTCCATCCCGGTAATTTTTGGAGATTGTTATGCTGAGAAATATCATAGCTCAAAACTTGGTAATATCCGCGCAGCAAATCGTAAGGGTCTACTGGTGCTGTTTGCAAAATCACTGTTTTGCCAGTTACAAAAGTGTAAACTGCTTGGGCTGGTACGGCGGCAATTAGTCCGATTTGTAGCAGCAAAGGTGCCCACAGCCGCCACGCAGGAATGCGTTTGGCCTCCGGGGGAAGCTGAAACAGACTTTTGCGATCGGGATTTTCAACTAATAAATCGGGATTTTTCGCGTTCATATTGAGAATGGGGAATAGGGTTTTGGTTGAGATCGATCGGCAATTATCAAAATTAGCAATTTCTATTCATCTTTGATTTGGGCGAAGTGGTACTCGAACCACAAACCAGCGGCAATTACGCCAATTCCACACAGCACAAATACAAAAGATTTGAGCAGCAATTCTGTGTTGTATTCAAACAAGCGACTGATAATTTGGAAGGTGATTAATACCATGCCTCCCCAAAAAGTTTGGCGATTTCCTAGTGCTAAACCTTCTCGGATTAAACCGACTGCTAGTAAAAATAATAAAATATTGAACAGAAAAGTTGCCAATTGGGGAAGAGGGCTAAAACTCAGGTGGCAAAATGGTATTAAGGCGCTGATGACGATCGACACTCCGATCGCACCTGTAGTCAAATCCACTCCTTTTTGTTTCGATCGCCTCAGTTCCAAACGTCCCAAATGCAGCCACTCAAACACCCCTAAACCGCCCAAAACAGCTACATTTGTCAAAAGATTCCAATCCAGCGGAACTTGCGAAGGAGCGGGCAAATTCTGCCACCACCCGTGAAAAGAAAGGATGTAAAAAAGACCGGCGAGATACAGCAATGCTAAACTACGGGCGATCGGCTGAAACATTCTACCGTGTACTTTCGGCCAGATTATATCATCATATCCCCACAACAAAGCGGGTGGTAGGGCGCAAAAAATCGCAGCACCTAAGCCTGTGTTGAAGCCTTGGACGATCGCAACTTGTAAAGAGAAAGTTATCAGAATCGCCCCTAGGGTAAAAATAACACGCGATCGACACCAATAAGCCAGCGGTACAAACAGAATACTAGCTGCGATCGGCATTTGTCGCACCAAAATTTGCAGCCAATCAAACTCGACTTTTGTAGACGAATCTAACACGGCTAGCCAATAGCCTAAACCGACTAAAAGCGCAGACAAAACACCCAAAGAAGTCAAGCGCAAACTGGCAGCCATTCCGAGTACGCCGATGCCCCAAACCAGGAAAAGTCCGTAGGAAGAACCGCCAATATGAAATATTTGCGCCATCAAAGCCATATTAGCGCCTAAAATTAGACTTCCTAATAATAACAAACCTTCACCTAACAGTTTCGATCGCCCTTTTGTCGCAGGCAAAATATTTTGATTTGAACCGTTGCTGCGGGATGGGGGAATCCGCCACAAATAAAAACCTGCTACATTAACTATGATGAATAAGCTCAGTAGTAGCGTAACTCTAGCTTCCCGCGGCCAAACTTGCCAGTTGGCTGCGACAAAGGTGATGATTCCTATGGCGAGGAGAATGCTGCCGAGGCCGATGAGAATGCTTAAGAAACGGTTGCGGGAAGCGGTTTCGAGTGTGTTAAATTGGTAGCGATCGGCAAGTTGTTGGTAGAGGGAAGCATCGATGATTCCTTCTGCTTCCCAGAGTTTGGCTTGCGATCGTAATTCTCGTCGAAATTTATCTGAAATCATGGTGAATATTCCAGAAGATTTGAGCTGTGATAGCTTTTAATATGTCATTTGGGGGGCGATCGTAGGTGGAACGTAGGACACCTGTCTAACTTGCACAGCGCTCGTTTAGATCGAGGTGTTGATGCGAGGATGATCGCCCAAATGCTTCGCCCCTACCAAAATTTTTGTCACGCTTAATATAAGTGATTCAAATTCCAGTCATAGGGCAAAAAAACGATCGCCCATCCCTCATCCACAGCCACCTCCGGCCCCAAATAGCCGCCCACATACGCAGTCACCGAACCCGCCGCCTTCACAAAATCCTCGCCATACCACTCAAAAATCTTGCTCAAATAAAGCGTCTTTTTCCCAGCATCGTACCGCACCTTATCGGGATTCTTGATAAAACGCCACGCATCCGCTTCCAGTTGAGTTCGCACCGACTCCGCGAAATAAGCGCCGCGACGCAACATCGGACATCCCGCAGAAGCGCAAACTAAGGCAAAATGAATCCGAGGTTCGGCAAATTCCCGTCGCAAAATCCCGTGTTCGATTTGATTGAGACTGTACTTTTTCCGCGCAATTGTCGAAGTTGAACGGGTGAAGAAATCCAAAAAAGCCAGCCAGTTGGGAATCCCCAAAACTTTCGGACGAATCGAGCCGATCGGATATACTTCAAGAACTTGAGCAATCGCGATCGCATTATACGCATTCAGCCACAAAGCCAGCCGCGCATCCGCATCCGTCACCGCAGCCAAATCCACATCCGCCAAAGTTTCCAGCCATTTTCTCAAAACATCCGCCGACTCCGCTTTCTGGCGCCGATAGTTCACCCGACCAAAATCATCTACATAACGGTGTAGCAAATCGTCCCAAATCGCAAAGTCGATCGTATTTATCATCACTATTTACTCTTGCAAGTTCGTAGTCAGGACTTTCGTCCTTAAAGCTCTATTTTGCAGGACTAAATTCCTGACTACGAACCTTTTTTTGCAGTTTTGCCTCATCCTATTTAATCGTACCGTCAATCCAAGTCGCACCTCTAAGCTTAGCATTGTCCAAATTTGCCCCGGTCAAATCTGCCCCGCTTAAATTAGCCTCTGTCAAATCAGCACCTCTTAAATTAGCTTGTCGCAAAGAAGCCCCGCTCAGGAAAGCCCCGGTCAAATTTGCCCCGGCTAAATTTGCCCCTCTGAGATTTGCCCCTCTCAAATCAGCCCCTTGTAAATCAGCATTTGCTAAACTTGCCTGAGGTAGTGGAATGCTTCTCAAATCGCATCCCCTACATTGATTAGTTTCTCGCAATTCGTTAACTTGTTGGGGGTTAGCCGCGATCGCACCTGCCGTCAACCCGAAAATCAATCCCAAGGCAACAAATCCCAAACTTGCAGATTTCATGGTGTTTACCTTCTACAATTTTAAAATCTTCTCAAGTTAAACTTCAATAGCGATCGACCTCTTCCGGCAAAACTCCCATCTCTTTTTTAGCTACCAATTCTGCTTTTCCTATTACATCTCCCAATACCCATGATTAATCAAACAAATTTCTGCGATCGACTGTTAACGGCTATTGAAAACAACCAAAGTTTGTTATATTTAGTCCTCGAACCCGAACTCGAAAACTTGCCCGCAGCGCTTTCCATAACGGGCGAGTCAAGTCAAACTTTTGTAAATGATTTGTTGGCGAAGGTTAAATTTGCGATCGACCAAACCGCCGATTTAATTTGTGCTTGCAAACTCACCCTCGGTTTTTACCAATCTCTCGGGATTCCCGGCTTAGAACTTCTGCAACAAATTTTAACAATTATCCCTCCTCACATTCCCATAATTTTAGATGCCAAACACTGCGATTTAAACACCAGCACAATATTTGCCAAAACCATATTTGAAGACTGGCAAGTTGACGCTGTTACTCTCAGTCCCTATGCCGGATTCGATCAAGTAGCGCCATTTTTATTATATCCGGGAAAAACAGTGTTTGTGTTGTGTGCAACTGCAAATCCCTCCGCCGCCGCTTTGCAAGAATATCCGACACCAGAAAATCCTTTGTACTTGCAATTAGTTCGAGTCTCTCAGACTTGGGGAACTCCCGAAAAACTGGGTTTAGAAGTAGGAGTAATGCCGGATATGTTAGCCCGCATCCGCTCATCTGCTCCAGAACGCCTAATTTTAGTCGAAGGCGACATCGCCGCAGAAAATGATATCGCAGCAGAAAACGACTTCGCTCAACTGCTAGCGGCTGGTTTAAGCAAAAATGGTGAAGATTTATTGCTACCAATCCCCCCTTGTTTATTAGCCGAGTCAAATCCGCGCCCAACAATCCAAAAATTGCGGGATAATATCAACGAACATCGACTCAGGGCGATCGCGGGTAGTCCTACTTGCCAATTGTGGCTACCGGACGTTTGCTTTTTGCAACCAGAACCTCACCGGGATTTAATCTTACAACTTTATGATATTGGTTGTGTAGTTTTTGGCGACCACGTGCAATCATCGGGGGCGATATTTCCATATTACATCGATCTGCGAAAGATTATCTCAATTCCGCAAATTTTCCACCAAATAGTTAGCGCCTATGCAGATATTCTCAAAGAGTTAAAATTCGATCGCATTGCGGGAATTCCTTACGGTTCTTTGCCGACAGCAACGGGTTTAGCTTTGCGGATGGAACGCCCGATGATTTTCCCGCGCAAGGAGGTGAAGACTTACGGTGCTGGGAAGTTAATTGAGGGGCATTTTCAAGCCGGAGAAACTATTGTGGTAGTCGATGATATTTTGATTAGTGGCAAGAGCGTGATGGAAGGTGCGGCGAAGTTGAAATCGGCTGGGTTAAATGTGGAAGATATCGTGGTATTGATCGACCACGAACAAGGAGTAAAAGATAAATTGCAGGTGAATGGTTATCGAGCGCATTCTGTATTAGCGCTTTCGGAAATTGCGCAGATTTTGTATCAAGCAAATCGAATCGATACGGAGCAATTCCAGCTTTTGACTGCGGAACATTAAACTTTTATTTTTGTATGGGAGTATGTCCAATCATGTCCGATAGAACGACAACAATAAGATGGGTTTGTAGTCAGGACTTTAGTCCTTACAATTTAGGACACGGCAATGCCCATTGGTGTTAACTTAAGAAATTGGGGATGCGATCGATCGCGCGATAAATTTTGTGGCGACCGCTTCCTGATGTAAAATCATTTGGGTGTCTGAGGATAAACTGTATGCGCTTGGTTAAATATATTGCGATCGCGATCGTCAATGCTTGTGGTGTTGTGGTTGGTATTATCTGGGTGGCTGTTCCAGCAACGCTGGCCCAACCTTCCCTCAACTATCAACTCCAAATCTCTCAGCGACAGCCAGACGCCGAATCTCCGCAATCTCTTTCGGAACTATACAAATTGCGCGATCGGCTTAAACTAGAATTAGACCAGCTTGCGAAAACTCCCGATCGCACTTCGTTTTTCTCAGAACCTTGGAAACCGCAAATCGAGCGCCAGAAATCACAAAATCTGGCACAGCAACTCGAAAACACGAACAGTCGCATTCAAATCGAAGAAACAGCCAAAAATACTTGGAATCACTCTGCTAAATTAGCCAGTGAAGCAGTCGTAATCGGACGCACTGCTAAGGTCGATCCTGCTAGTTGGGAACAGTCGCAACGCCTGTGGCATTTGGCTATCGATACACTCCGTCAAATTCCTCGCGGTTCTTTTTTGGCTGATGGGGCGATCGACAAAACTATCGAATATCAAGGATACCTAACTGTCTCTACCTATGAACTACAAGTTGCACGTTCTGTTCAAAAAACTTTAGCAGAAGAAGAACAGAAAAAAGAGTTAGAGAGACAAGAATTTGAAAAACAAGAACAAGCCCGCAGAGAGATAGAAAGACAAGAATTTGAAAAACAAGAACTAGCTCGCCGAGAGATAGAAAGACAAGAATTTGAGACACAAGAAATTGCTAGGAAGGAGCTAGAAAAACAAGAACTAGCTCGCAAAGAACTAGAAAGGCAAGAATTAGAAAAGCAAGAGTTAGCACGCCAAGAATTAGAAAAACAAGAACTAGAAAAGCAAGAGTTAGCTCGTCAAGAATTAGAAAAACAAGAACTAGCTCGCAAAGAATTAGAGAGACAAGAACTAGAAAAGCAAGAATTAGCTCGTCAAGAATTAGAAAAACAAGAACTAGCTCGCAGAGAGATAGAAAGACAAGAACTAGAGATAAATCAACCAACTACTGAAGAAACTGTCACGCCAACCCCCATCCCATTTTTGTCCACCCAGGTACCCTCTAACTTTTTCTTTGCGGGAGATACTAACAGAGACGGCGAAATCGATCGGCAAGACGAAGCTGGTAAAGAACAATGGTCTTTGTCTAGTGGAGCACTAGTTATATTTAACGATCGCAATAACGATCGGCGGAAGATACCAGTTTGGCAAGAAACTAAAGTTAGCGCCCCTCGCCGCCCAGCGATGCTCTCTCAAGTTCACTTAAAACTGCCTGAAAACTTCAACGATTCTCAAGTATTTATCACTGCTGACAGCCTTGCTGCTCCTCACATCAGCGTTTTTCAGAAGACCGAAAATGGCTGGCAAGCTGTAGATATATCCGGTGCCACACCGCTAGTTTTTAACAGCAATATTGTGTTAGGTGTAGAAGCTAAGCAATTTGCCGATCGTAACTGGAACGGCTTAGTTAATCTCAGAGCCTCTGCTACAAATAACGGCATAGAAATCGCTTCAAGTATAATTCAAATGGGGGTTACTCCTTGGATGATGCCGTCAAATACCGCACCAGTAAAAGAAGTTCAAGTTAGCGATAGAGGGTTGGGAAATAGCGAATTTATCTCCCAACTCAAACAAGCAGTAGAACCAACAGGCGCCCAGGTAAAAATTATCCAGGGAGACCGCGCTTGGATGCAAGATATCCAGAAAAATGGCTACGTTCAATTTCCCGAAAAATCCCAACTCCGCAATTTTAATGTGGCTGTAAAAAGCAATAGCAATCCCACAGACAATAACCTTGCCACAGCCAATTCAGAGCGGGATTTAAGCATATTTAAAATCGGCAAATTTAGCTCAGAAAACCCTGTAGCTAAGTGGTCAGATGGGTATGGCAATTTGCAAGTAACACCACCGATTCCTGGACACCCCATGGGTCGAGTTTATTACGGAAAATCCGGGAATAATAGTTTCAATCCAGAGATACTTGATTTTATTCAAGCTCAAAAAATTCAAGGGCCACCGGTGGATATCGATACTTCTTGGCTTTTGACTCGCCAAGTCGATGAAATTATCAATTTTATTCCCACTCAAACTCCTGGAAAGTATATCATGACGATCGCCAGTCCAGAAGCCGGAGTGAGGCTGTTGGAAGAGTTGGCAGGAAAAGGTTATGGCGATGTGACTATCAATCGCGGTTTGAGTAATGAAATTACAGTCAGCGCTGCCTTGAAAAATCAAGCTTTAATTCAACACAATCTCAATTTGCAAAAGCAGAAACTTTATCCGATTTTAGAGAAGTTGAAAAGAGAGTTTTCACTTACAGATGACCAAATTATTCAAGTTCCAGCGATGTTTGGCTACAGCGGTTATGCTTGGTGGCCGAATATGGTCAATTCAGTACCAGTCAACGGTAATTTGTTAGTTTCAAATCCGCGCGGGGCGATGATTGATGGTCTAGATTACACTCAGGAAAAATTGCGCCAACTGCTTTTGCCTTTAGGTGTCAGCGTTAGTTTCCTCGATGACAGGTATTATCAAGAATTGAAAGGAAACGTGCAGTCGGCTACGAATACTGTGAGGAAGGGAGATGAGCGGCCGTTTTGGGAGTCTTTGCGCAATAATTGAGCAAGGCAGAAAGACATATTTGTAGGGGCAATGTTTACGAAGTACACCTCATATCAATATATACACGTAGGACACGGCATTGCCGTGTCCCTACTTCATAAACCTGGGATACTTATAGCAACCGCCACATAGATATTGACATAAATAACCTCATGAATAGATCCCGCGATCCCTTGCTTCATAAACGGTTTGATTTCCGTACTATGTAACTGTCAACTGCCTGCCCTGAGGGTAGTCGAAGGGTCAACTGCTATACTTACCATTCTTGTTCGGTTTCGGCTTCGGCTTGGATTAAATTTTGTCGCAGTTGCACCCAGTTTATTTGATGAGAGATGCTATTTTCCATGAGTTGGCCACGCTGTAAATACAGAACTCGCGTGGAAAATTGCTCGGCTAACTCTAATTGATGATTTACCATTATAATAGTAGTGTTGCTATGAGTTAAATCTGTCAATACCTGCAAAATATGAGCAGCTTTACCAGCATCTAGGGCGGATGTTGGCTCATCTAAAAGCAAGATTTTGGGTTGTAGAATGATGCCACGGGCGATCGCAACGAGTTGTTTTTGCCCTGTAGAAAGTTGTAATTCTGTGCGATTCAACCATTCTTCGGGTATGTGCAGTTGTTCGATCGCCCTGCTAATTCTCTCTCCAATATTTGATAAATTCACTCCTCGCAATTTTAATGGATAGGCGAGTGCTTCTCGCACCGACATTCCCAAAAGTTTCGATTCTTGAATAACTAGGGTGATTTGTCTGCGAAGTTCGATCGCAGGTATTTGCCTATATTCTGTATTTTTCAGATAAATAGACCCACTTGTGGGGCTGCTGAGTCGATTTAGCAACCGCAATAGGCTAGTTTTGCCGGCACCAGAAGGGCCAACAATCGCAATGCGATCGCCCTTGTGTACCTGAAACGAGATATTTTCTAGTAAGTAATTTGAGGCGATCGGTGTTTTTAAGCTTACACCATCAAGTCGCAGTTGAGGAGTTGTTTCTGTATTATTTTCTGAATAATTAGGCATTGAATTCATTTAAAAATCTCAAAAAATAGGATACCCATTTAATGTCGTTGCACATATTTCGATCCCCCTAAATCCCCCGCCCCCCCCTGCCCCCAAGGGCAGGGCTGTTTCATTACTAAATTCATCCGTGTATCCGTGTCCACATCCGTGTCGTGCCGCTCTTCTTTCTCACGCTTTTACTGCTTTTTCCAATGGAAAACCCAATTGTTTGCGCTGTTCCAAATAAAGCTGAGCTACCCGTCGCGCCAAATTCCGAATTTTGGTAATGTACCGAGTTCTTTCCGTTACCGAAATCACACCTCTAGCATCTAACAAATTGAAAGTGTGCGAACATTTTAACACATAATCAAGACTCGGCAAAACCAATCCTTTTTGCGTCAATTGTTCCGCCTCTTGTTCGTACAATCCAAACAGCGTAAACAGCAATTCTGGATTAGAAGCTTCAAAGTTATAAGTACACTGTTCTATTTCTCCTTGCAGGTGAACGTCGCCGTAAGTTATGCCATCTTTCCAGTGAATTTTAGTCATCGCATCGACTTCTTGGAGATACATTGCGAGGCGTTCTAGTCCGTAGGTAATTTCAATGGATACCGGGCGACAATCTATGCTGCCACACTGTTGAAAGTAGGTAAATTGGGTGATTTCCATGCCGTCGAGCCAGACTTCCCAGCCGACACCCCAAGCTCCTAAAGTAGGAGATTCCCAGTTGTCTTCTACGAAGCGAATATCGTGGTCTTCTGGGCGAATTCCTAATGCTCTCAGCGAGTCTAAATAGATTTCTTGGATATTAGGAGGAGATGGTTTAATCAGGACTTGATATTGATAGTAATGTTGAAAGCGATTGGGATTTTCGCCGTAGCGTCCGTCGGTGGGACGGCGACAGGGTTCGATGTAAGCGACTGACCAAGGTTCGGGCCCGATCGCTCTGAGAAAGGTGTGGGGATTCATGGTTCCTGCACCTTTTTCTGTATCGTAGGATTGGGCGATCAGGCAACCTCGATCGCTCCAGAATTTGTTTAATGTGGCAATGACTGATTGAAAGTTCACTGGCTTAAATCTGGTTAGTAAGTGTCTAAGCTTATTTAAGCATACTCAAGGCAGAGTTTAGGCTCTCCCTCAAATCTAATCGCATTTAAGTAAAAAAGTCAACACAGTTTCATCAATTCCTTTTAGTTGCAGCGGCTTATATTTAACAATTTGATCCTCCTCCACATAATCTGCAACCGCCGCCGAAATCAACACAGAATTAGGCTCCGCACCCTCTTGCAATCGAGCGGCAATATTCACGCTAGGCCCGATCGCAGTATAGTCCGATCGGTTCGGGCCACCAAACATTCCCACCACAGCAGTACCCTGATGAATTCCGCAGCGAAACCGCACCGGAGGCACGCCATTCTCCCCAACAATTCCCTGCTTAATCCAGTCCTTATTAAGCTCCTTGAGAGATCGCAGCATTTGCCTTGCAGCCGCCACAGCGCGACGCACTTGCTCGTTCGGATTCAGTTCCTCCGGCGCTCCAAATAGCGCCATTACTGCATCTCCGACAAACTTGTCCACCGTGCCACCACTGTCAAAAATAGCCTTGGTCATAGCTGCCAAATATTCATTCAACAACTCAGCTACCCGGCGCGATCGCAGCGTATTTGCCATTTCCGTAAAACCAACAATATCGCTAAATAAAATAGTAATCAATCGCGGTTCCGGGCGCAAATCCAGCATCAAATCTCCCGCCGCCGCTTTCTTGACCATCGCCGGTGGTAAAAATCGGCGCAGCACTGACTCAGTTAAATAAGTATTCAACTGCTGTACCCGGCGTTCGTTCTGCTTGAGAGCGAGCAAATTTCGTACTTCTGCTAACAATTCTCGATCGTTAAAAGGCTTGGACAAATAAGCATCAGCTCCCCGTTCTACCCCTTCGATGCGAGTATCTTCGTCAGCTTTAGCAGTTAATAAAATTGCCGGAGTTCCCTTCAATTCTTCATCCTCTCGGAGCATCCGAATCAAATCCAAACCCGAAATCAAAGGCATCATCAAATCTGTCACAATTAAATCGGGGCGACGACTTTTTGCCACTGCAAATCCCTCTTCCCCGTTGCGAGCCAGCAAAACTGCAAAGCCGGAATCTCGCAGAATTCCCGACACGTAAAAACGCAAATCGGGATTGTCGTCAACCACCAAAACCGTACCGACGGCTGTCTCTGAATTTACAGGTTCGAGCGGCTCAAAATTCTCCGAAGCAAATTCAGCATCAGACAAATCGGCTTCCACATCAGCCAATTCCACCGCAGCTTTTGATGAGTGAAATTCCGCCGGTATTTCCAGCACCTGTTCTGGAGGTAAATGAGTCGAACCAACGTGCAGCCAAACCGTAAAAGTAGAGCCTTCACCGTAAATTGACTCCACCGAAATTTGACCGCCGTGGAGTTCCACTAATTCCTTTACCAGTGCCAAGCCCAAACCGCTGCCTTCGTAGGAACGACTAGCAGAACCTTCAGCTTGGCGGAAACGCTCGAACAAATAGGGAATTTGTTCGGTGCGAATGCCGATGCCAGTATCTTTTACTTGCAGCAAACAGTGAGCGCCGGCGGGTTCAACTGTCAGAGTTATTGTTCCGCCTTCAGGCGTAAATTTGACAGCATTCGACAGCAGGTTATAAATAACTTTGTCAAATCTTTCTAGATCCAAATAGAGTAAAGGACAATCTCGCAGTTGGGTGATTAGGTGCAGGCCTTTTTTCTCGCAGTAAGAGCGGAAGGACTCTGCGGTAGAGGAGCAGAAACTGACTAAATCGCAAGGGCGAAAACTGGGCTGCATCCGTCCGGCATCGAGCCGCTGCAAGTCCAGCAGTTGATTTACCAAGCGCAGCAGGCGACGGGAATTGCGTAAAGCGATGGCAGCTTGTTCGTAGGGCAAATCCTCTTTGCGGCTGCAAGCTGACTCTAGAGGGCCGATACTGAGTGTTAGGGGTGTCCGAAATTCGTGAGAAATATTTTGGAAAAACTCAGTTTTGAGTCGATCGGCTTCTATAAGTCGTTCTGCCTGCTGTCTGGTAGTTTGGTAGAGGCGGGACTGTTGTACTGCAAGAGCTGCTTGAGTTGCCACTATTTGAGCCAGGTCAATTTCTGAGGGTTGCCAGTGGCGGGTGCTGCTATTTTGGCGCAGGGAAATGCTGCCGATGATTTTGCCATCGGAGAGCAAGGGGACAACTAAAAGGGCGCGGGCGGGCGATCGCAGTTGCAATTCTGTAACATTTAGATCCGGGCGTTCTTCGAGGTCTGAAATCGCCACCGGTGCTTTCGACATCATCACTTGCAACAAAAGCGGATTGCCTTGAATCGGCACCAGAGACTGGGGTAGAGAAGAATGGGGAAACGCCCAGGCTCGACCGATGCCAGCATCGCTAATAGAAGCCATCTCAGGGTTCGGAGGATTCGCCAGTACCTCCCGATTGTTGTTAATAAAACCCTCCTCTACAGAAACGGCATCCCTAGCCGTGTCGTAGAGTCCTACGCACTGGACATATTCATCATCTTCTGTCCACAGAGATAGCGCGCAGCCGTCAACTTGTAGAGCTTGCCCTAGTTGTTGAGTAATTGCTGCAAAAATATTTTGGGGGTCGAGGCTCGATCGAATTGCCGTGGTAATAGTATTGACTAGGGTTTCGCGCTTTGCCAGGGCCCGCACCTGTTCGTAAGCCCGGGCTTGAGAAAGCGCCAAAGCCGCTTGGTCGGCCACCGTAATCACCAACTGTACCTCGTGGTCTTGCCACTGGCGCGGTCGATCGAACTGGTGCAGTGCCAAGACAGCTATCAGTTCCATTTGGTAGAACAGTGGCACGATCAAGCTAGAGCGGATGTTGGCAGCAAGGTAAGCCTGTTGACGCTGGTCATCGTCCCAGTTTAAAACTCGATCGTCCGTTTGGGCATCTTGAATCACCTCCACGTCCATAGTTTCCCAAACCAAAAGCGGCAGCAAATCTGGGGAGAGTCCAGCCTGCTGAGCATCTCTGCCCCTTTTTTCGACCTCGGAGCGCAATCCCTTCGTTTCACACCTCTGGTAAACAAACCATTCATCCGCCGCCAGGCCGTCTTGGAAGGGGCGCAACAGACAGCAACTCACCTCAAACATTTGGCCGACTGTTTCCACAATTCTTTGCAGCATTTGCTGGTAATTGGGAGCCGATCGAATAGTATTGGTAACGGCATAAAGCAGCGATTCTTGGCTGAGTGCCCTGCGCAGTTCATTGGTACGCGCTTTCAGCAGATTGTGAGTATCCACCGCTTGGCTGACGAGTATTTTGAGTTCTTCAGCGTCCCAAGGCTTGGTAACGTATTTGAATACCTTGCCAGCATTAATAGCTTCAACTAAATCTTCAACATCCGTATAGCCAGTTAAAATAATTCGGATCACATCGGGATACTGGGCCGCCGTCAGACTCAGAAACTCCGTACCGCTCATTTTTGGCATTCGCTGATCGGAGATAATTACAGCAACTTCTCCCTCTCTTGCCAAAATTTCTAGGGCGGCGGGGCCAGATTCTGCCCTGAGCACTTTGTAGTCTCGATGGAAGGTGCGGTAAAGCAAATCGAGGTTATCCGGTTCGTCATCGACGACCAGAATTTTTAGTTTAGGATTTTCTAGGGAATTCATGCACCGTTCTCCTGTGCCTCGGGACAGTTCGATCGAATGGGTCTGATGAAAGGAAGAATTCGTCTTTTTCAATTGCTGAAGTTACAATAGTTCTTGACATACTCACCGCCCTAAAAGTGTGGTGATTCTTGACGCTTCATCGACTGATGCTACGGTCGTAGTCTTACTCTGTCTGGAGCGCCCATTTAGAGTCGTGGCAATACCCTATCCCGACTTTCTCTATGTTTCTCGCTTATCGGCCATTCGATTATGCAGCTTAGCAATTTTGATTCGATTTACATTCCTTCTCCTAGAATCCTTTGGTTGACGGGCTAATTTGCCCTGTAATTTACGAACTTTCCGGTCTAACTTTTTAGAGCTAGGACTTTCAGCTTTCTCCCCATTGCTCATTACAGCAAAAGTTTTCATCCCTAAATCAATCCCGATACTTGGATTTTTGGCCTCGGTTTGAATTGGCTGAATTTCTACTACAAAGCTCAGAAAATACCGATTATCCCAGTCATTAACTACTGTGATGGAGCTAGAAGCTGATGGCAATTCTCTCGACAAAATTGGCTTGAAAATCCCAATCTTGGCTAGATTGACAGATTTACCTTTGAGCGAAAATCCTCCAATTCTAAAACGTGCCGACTGGCTGTTAGTCCTTTTCTTGAACTTAGGATACCCAACTTTACTTTCATTATTTTCTGTTGTTTACTTTGCTCTATTATACTAGGCTTTGCTGATAGAATCATGAAGATTTCAAAAAATTTAAATCCGACCACCGAACAAGGGGCTTGTATCCCAAAATTTTGGTCAATCTAAATTTGTTATGAGTTCGCCGAACCAAGAATAAACCTTGATTTTTGACGGATGCATTCTTCATTTTGAATTCTTCTGAGTCACAGTTGTCTGTGCTGCACCCTAATTATAGAAAAATAAACGGGATGCGAAAAACTTGCGTCCCTTTAGTAACCCGGATGTCAGCGGTTCGACATAGCTCACCAGCCAAGGTTCGGGGGCTTCATTCCCCTGACTTTCGGGAAAGATTTTGTGCGATTGGTTGCATCTTACACAATAAATGCTAGAATGCAAGAAACAGAGTGACAGAAGTCAATGGAAAAAACCTTTCGCTATAGATTCTATCCGACACTCGAACAGTCCAACCTATTGAGGCGAACGATCGGTTGTACGCGATCGATCTACGATCGGGCTTTTGCTTTGAGAATAGAAGCATTCTAAGACTTCCAGGAACCGATCGAATACAACAAAACCTCTCAAGCTTGAACCGCATTGTCATCAGATGGGAGGCTACAAGTCAATTTAAGCAAGAACTGTCAACTGCTTAAATTGCGGTACTACTCACGATCGAGACGAGAATAGCGATTAAACAAGCCTGTTTCTGGGAAACAAAAAGGTAGTAATCGTAGACGACAAGGTGTTAAACGCCTTGCTAAGCATTATTAAAAGATCGCAAGCAAGGCAACGTCAAGATTTTCACGATAAATCTGTTAAGCAATTGCTCGATCGGTACGATGTGAAGTTATTTGTCAATTGGAATATAAGCTCATGTGGTACGATCGCAGATTGATGAAGATTGACGATCGAGCAATTTGGCTACAAGCCTCCGGATTCACCTGTGGGGTCAAATCTAAAATCTAAAATCTAAAATCTAATATCGGTTGACCGATGGTATCAATCTTCTGAGCGCTGTGTTTTCGCTTGCTGTTTCTACATTATACTACAAAAGTGAAAGAGCCTGGTCTTCCAAGTAAAGCCAACAATTACCAAAGTAAAGCCGTCCTAAAAGGACGGGGTTTCAAACCCATTTTTCCGATCGAACAGGAAGTCCCGCATAGCGCGATCGTAGGAAGACAAGGGCGCGATTCAAAAGTTCCGGGGAATCTCAGTGGCTTTAGCCCGTCCTAGGTTTCAACTGTAAGCCTTTTACGGGACAGGCAGGCTTTGTGTTACCAAAAAAATCAATATAGTGGCTTGGAATTGTGAACCCCTCTTTTTTTCCCTCAACGTCCCACCAACAAGAAACCCCCAAATGCTCTAGCTTTTCGGTTCGGATGGCTGTCTCTAAGGATCTGACGCAGCTAGCTGATATATTGGCCCTGAGCTTTCACTCTCGTGAGCGGTTTGTGGATTGGTTTTATCCGGTGTTACGGTTGGGAATTTACGAAGATTTAAAAAATCGACTCCGTTCTGGGACGGAGCATTATATTTGCTTAGTAGCCGAACTAATATCGATCGAAGCAGGGACGCAGAAGTATCGATCGAATCGGGCTGGGTGTTTAGCCGGAACGGCAGAAATGGCCCTGCGTTCTCGTTTCGCTTGGCGACTACCCAGTTCTGACTATCCTTATTTATCGAATTTAGCAGTTCACCCAGAGTATCGGCGGCAGGGGGTGGCTCAAGATTTGCTGAGTAACTGTGAGGTGACAGCCCGAGAGTGGGGATTTTCTGAGATTTACCTCCACGTTCTCGAAAATAATCACGCGGCTCGACAGTTATACTATCAAGCTGGCTATCGCTTGGAACAAGTGGATTGGAATTGGAGTTGCTGGCTGTTTGGACAACCGCGCCGACTGTTTTTGCGCAAGCAACTTGTATAGCAGTTGACAGTTGACAGTTGAGAGTTGATTGTAGATATGTCACAAAGCTGTCCGGGTAATACAATGAGATTTAGAAACATTAAAATAGCAAAACCTTATCAACAAGATGAAACTTATGCGTGTCACTACCGTTACGATTCTCAGCTTAGTGGCTCTGGTCGCTCCTGGCTTAACTAGGAATGCCAATGCAGCCTTCGACTCCAAATCCTTTGTCCAAGAACAGTACCGCAGAGATTTTACGGCTCCCGCTGATCCTGGCGCCTCAGCATCGACCGACGACGAGGTAACTTCTCAACAGGACATGTTTAACAAACCTTTTTATGCTGGAGAGCAAAAGCCAGTCAGAAAAGAAAAAACGATATCGCTAGGAGCTGACGGGCCAGAAGTTGCCGCCATACAACAGCGCTTGGAAGTTCATGGTTTCGGGGTAGGGACAATCGACGGTGCTTATGGCTCCCGCACTAAATCGGCTGTCAGTGGCTTTCAGCAGTCTAAGCGGTTGAATTCAGATGGCATCGTGGACAAAGAGACTTGGACAGCTTTAGCAGCTGAGCCGCCGTCAGCTCCTGAAACTCTTCAGGGTAATGCTAATATTCAGAACAATGCTCCAGTTCCTGGCACTGCTCGAACTAATCTAACTACTCTCACTAAAGGTGCTTCTGGCTCCAAAGTGAAGACGCTACAGGTGCGCTTGGATGTAAAGGGTTATGAGCCAGGTCCTATCGACGGCATTTTTGGCGCTCGCACTGCTGCTGCTGTGAAAAGCTTTCAGGAGTATCAAGGTTTGAAAGCCGACGGCGCGGTGGACGAAATCACTTGGAAAGCACTGGGCAAAAACTAAGTGACGAGTCAGAAATTGGGAAAATAGCTGTGGTCATAATTCAAAAGTAAACCCGGTTTCCCAAAATGACCGGGTTTTTAGATCTTGACAATCAAGCAATTTGCTTCGGAACCCCCGGCTCGCTCGGTGGGATCGCTTTCTTCAATTTTTCAATCCGTGGAGCGATCGAAAAGCTCGCTCATCCTCTATTCTTCAATCTAAAATCTAAGATCTAAAATCTAAAATCTAAAATCGGTTGACCGATCGAACTGTTGTGTGTTATGATGCTTTAATATCATGCGGATATGGCGGAATTGGCAGACGCGCCAGATTTAGGTTCTGGTTCCGAGAGGAGTGAAGGTTCAAGTCCTTTTATCCGCATTACACTCAACAATTCAAACACCACTACTTGCAGCTTTGAGCTCCGCTTGAAAATTTCGTTTTCCGCCACTTCTTTGCTCTTTTAGCTAATAGACATCTCCTAAAAAGCCAGTCTCTAACAGACCTAAATGCCTGTTCCATAAGAATTATGCCAGAGGTCTAATGAGGATTTCCGCAATCGCCTCTTTGCAGCGTATTCCAGGTTTATGAAGTGTAGGGACTTAAGCCTTGCCGTGTGCTTACTTATAGGGGGCTGCCCTGATTTGCCAAGATCTTGTCGATCGAATTTAGCTTGAGTTATAACCTATACAGCATTGCATCAGCCCCAAGGAGACATCATGAAATATTTTTCAGTAGTAATGTATTTACTCCGAGAACGGAAACAGTTTCTTGAAGAGATCCGCGAAGGTATCAAGCTTAAATCTAAAATTTTTGGTCTGTTGATTTCTAGTACGGTGTTTTTTGCGATTTATGGGGCAATTTTAGGTGCATCTAGTACGTGGATGCAATGTTTAGTTTCAGCAATTAAGTTACCAGCACTTTACTTGCTGACGCTGATTATCTGTTTTCCAACATTGTACTTTTTTAATGTCATGTTTGGTTCAAGACGAACTTTTGAGCAGTATTTGGCATTGTTGATGACAGCAATGGCAATGATTAGCATCTTGATGTTTGGATTTGCACCTGTAAGTTTATTCTTTCTGCTGAGTACCAGCGATTACAACTTTTTTCTGCTGTTGAATGTTGCTATTATGGCAATTACCGGATTTTTGGGAATTAGTTTCTTTTATCAAGGAATGTACTTTCTGTCTGAAGAAGATGCCGAAGGCAAGGAGATCAGGTTAAATATTTTGCGGTTCTGGTTAGGACTCTATGCGTTTGTAGGTACTCAATTGGGATGGACTCTGAGACCATTCTTTGGATCGCCAGGAAGGGCGTTTGAACTGTTCCGCAACCGAGAAAGTAATTTTTATCTAAGTATTTGGCAGTCAATTAGGCATATTGGAGGGTTTTAGTTAATCCTACATTCAGGAGATTTTAAAGAGTGATGAAATTGGATTTAGATGAATTAAGAATTCCTGAAAAAGAGTTGGAGGAGTTGAGCGGAATAGCTTTGAGCGATGGTTTTGCAGGGGATTTTTATCGATCGACTGCACTCCGCAATCGCCAAAAGCTGTTCTCTATTTTGTTGAATGAGTTGCCGATATTTTGCGTGACGTTAGTTGTTTCGCTACCTGTGGCTTTACTGGTGACTAGAAGTCGAGTTAATTCAGTCAGCGATGCTGTCATATTTGTTTGGGTTTTACAAATAACTTTGGGTTTGTCTTTGGCGATTACCATAGGTTGGAATGTTTATAAATGGGTGAAGGCTAAGCCTTTAGCGATGGTAGCAGGTTTGTTGGATGAAGTTGAGAAGTATCATGAGGTGATTAAAGCTTTAGATATTATCGATAGACTCACGGCGGCTGGCAATTTACCAGCAAATTCGATCAATCGAGAGGATGCAGTTGAGGCATTACAGATTACTAGGGAAAGTTTGGTTTGTGCTTTGCGGACAGAAAGAATTCTCAGGGAAAATAAGGATTTTATCGGTCGCCGTTACGAGTTATTTGCTAATATAGAGAGTAACCTGGCTGCTTTGATGGCGCTGGATGTGAGCGATCGGGCGAGCGAATACGGGCGGTTGCTGAATGAGGCGCTGGAAATTGGCATGAGCGTGCACAAAGAGGTGAGAAAGTTACAAAACGAACGTTAGTTTTTGGTTCGTACAAAGATTAACTTTTGTGGTGTAGGGATGAAGCATTTGGGTGACAATTGATGAGAAATAACCCGATGTTTGATGCCTAAATACTTCATCCTCCCCATCGTCGGCGACTTAAAAGATCTCAAATGGGTTCTATAGAGTGCGTGCGTAAGTCCTGTTATGAAGCAAGGGTTCGCCGGCTCTATTCATCATGTTATACCAAGTCCGGGTTACCCACCCCCTTTATGAGACTGTATGGTGCGTCGCTATGAATGGCTGTAAATAGACGGGATTCTCAGAGCGACGCACCCTACCACTATCGAAGGGATGAGTAATACCAAATCCGGGTTACTTACCCCTTTTATAATCTCGTAAATGTAGTAAATGTAGGGTGCGTCGCTACGAACAACTCTCGTTGGTATTGGGAGATCTCATAGCGACGCACCATACCAATTATAACGGGGATGGGAAACCCGGATTTGGTATAACACGGCAATGCCGTGTCCCTACTACCAGAAATCTGGAATACACTCCTATCTCAACTTACAACCCAAAGTCTGTGGCACTAATAGTGTTAGCAGAAACCCCGGTTAAGAAAGCTAAAACTTGCCCGTTAGATGCTAACTTAATTAAAGTTGCAGCATTACTTTGACTAACATCTAATTGTGCAAAAGTCAAGCCATTGGTGAGGAAGATCAAATCTTTTCCATCCTCAAAATCGACAATTGTATCGCTACCAGAATCGGCAGATAGTAAGAAGTAATCGCTACCCGCACCGCCTATTAAACAATCATTGCCGAGGCTTCCAATCAGCGTATCGTTGCCTTTGCCGCCGTAGAGGGTGTCGTTACCATCACCGCCCGCGATACTGTCAGATCCCCGATCGCCCGACAAGATATCTTCACCGTTACCGCCAATCACAGTATCGCTGCCTTTGCCACCGTAAATCGTGTCATCACCGAGGCTGCCGTCAAGGGAATCATTACCCCGTTTGCCACTGATGAAATCGTTAGCATTACTGCCAATTAAAGTATCATTGTCATTCGTACCGATCGCCGCATCGATCGAATTATTGATAGGTACGATATCGCCAAGTGCGATCGGACTTGCAGGTACTTCAGGTGCAGTAGTACCTTGAATCTTCGCATCTAAAGCAGCACCAGTATTTTCTGCAACTACTTCAGCAATGGGCTTGAATCCCGCAGCAGCTCGTTTGAAATCCATTGCAGTATCGCTGAGTGCAACTTTTTGAATGCGGGCAATTTCAGCAGGAATCCAATCAGGTAAAAAGTTAGAAATCGCTCGATCGACCTTTTGATTCGCCTCTACCATTACCTCAGCAACTTGCGGAGTAATTGAGAGTAAATTTTGGCTGTTGAGATTCGCGTCAACCTGTTTGGTATTGGTAATAGATTGCTGGATAATTGCTGACAACTGCGCCGGATTAGTTAAATTCAACTCGCGATCGGATTCAATTTGACTGGCGATCGCACTGACAACTGCTTTGTTAATAGCTGGATAGCCAGCGGTGGAAATACCGTCAATAAGGGTGGCAGTTTGGGTAATTAAGTTTTGCACTTTTACCATTGCCGCCAAAGTTTCCACACCGCCCGGTTGGCTGTTTTTAGTAGCAACAATTGGATCTAAATCGGTCAAGTCAACACTTGCTGGAATTGCCAAAGCAGTTTTGACTTTCGATTCTGCTTCATTTTGAGAAATTCCCTGTTCCATCAAATCTGCCACCAGAGTTGTTAACAGCGTAACAACGGTAGAATCTGGAGGTGCAGATACAGGTGTTTCCAGTGGCAAACCAGTCGCAGTATCGAAGCCGCCAACAGCAACAATATTGCCTTCCGATTGTTCGAGTTGACCGTTTTGGTTAGTGTCAAATGCTGCAAATGAGATATCTAGTTCGTATTCACCATTGGCATTAGTAATCGCAGAGGGTTCGTTGGTATCGACAACGCTGTTTTTGTTGGCATCGAAAAAGACAGTTGCACCAGCGATGTAAGCATCAATAATTACCCCGCTAGCGCTAACTAGCATCGGAATGCGATCGCTCGCAGTAGCACCAGCTTTGTCTGTTGCTGTTAACTTAATCTCGAATGATTGAAGGCTAGAACTTTTGCCGCTGAAAGTACGAGTATTTGGGTTGAAATTCAGCCAACTCGGCAGGGGACTTCCGTCTATCAAAGTAGCTGAATAAGTGAGAGTATCTCCAGGATCGGAATCTGTGAAAGTATTTGCAGGGAAAGTGTATTCAAATTGCGATGAGTTGCTTACTCGGAGGTTTTGATAGTGCCACGGGGTGGTAGTTGGGCCGTAATTTAGTACGGGCGGATGGTTGATGTTTGTTGGCGTTGGTGTTGGCGTTACCGGAGGAGTTGGTATCGGCGTATCTGTGGGAGTTGGAGTTGGTATCGGCGTATCTGTGGGAGTTGGAGTTGGTGAAATTGTTGGAGTTGGTGAAATTGTTGGAGT
>JAAUPI010000347.1 GCA_012035135.1 Microcoleus sp. CSU_2_2 | reverse complement strand
TTTTATAATCTCGTAAATGTAGTAAATGTAGGGTGCGTCGCTACGAACAACTCTCGTTGCTATTGGCAGATCTCATAGCGACGCACCATACCAATTATAACGGGGATGGGAAACCCGGATTTGGTATAACAACTAACTTAGACATGACTTACGCAACTGGCATATATAGTTAAGGTGCCTCAGATCCAAAATCCTCGATAATCGTTGTAGAAATTCATCCGGGGCACCCTACGAGTCAATTGGATTGTGACAGTTACGTCCAGGACTATTAGAACAGCAATTTCAGCAGTACAGAACTTAAAGAACCCAGCACGCTCATGAAGTTGCCACTGCCTCCAGTGCGCGGTTCGGTTGGCTTTTGGCGCGCTACAATTGCTTCGGTTAACTGCTTTGACAATTGCTGACCTTGAGCATTTCCTTGAGTCGCGAAGAGTTCATTCGCTCGCCCAGCGTCCTGAGTGGCGCCGGCGAAGTCTCCCAAATCGGCACGAGACATACTGCGCGCAAAATAAACAGCGGCTAAATCTGGTTTTTGATTGAGAGCACGATCGTAATAGTCTATGGCGTTTCTGTAGTTTCCAGCTTGAGCTTCGATCACTCCCAGTCTGTAGAAATCTTCAGCGGTGCCAATATTAGTTGGCATTCCTCTAACTCCCAACAGTTGCGCGTTAGTTAAATCAGCATTAACCAAATTGGCGTCACTGAGATAGGCATTCCTCAAGTCAGCCCCGTTGAGGTTGGCTCCGCTGAGGTTGGCACCCGTCAGGTTAACACCAAACAAACTCGTGCCACTAAGGTTGGCTCCGCTGAGGTCGGCGCCACTGAGGTTGGCTCTGCTGAGGTTGGCTCCGCTAAGATTGGCACCCTTGAGATTGGCCCCTGTTAAGTTGGCTAAAACCAGACCGACACCACTGAGTTCGCAGTTGGAGCACTGTCGGGTGGCTAGTAACTGTTGCGTGTGTTGTATGTTCTCGGCGGATGCAGCAGACATGGGGGCGATCGTACTTAGCAGCGTTGCAGCAGCCAGGATTCTGAGTTTCATAATTAACCATCTAAAAATCCAAAATATAGAATCTAAAATAGCTTTTATTGAGGAAAGTGGAAATAAATATCAACAATTCGCTACTAATGCTGCTAATCAAGAAGTTGACATTCTCCCTGACCTGAAGGTATAGGGATTCCAAGAATCTCCGCGCGTTTACGCCGGGGAGTGTCAACAATAAACTAGTCATGAATCGTGCCGTCAGGCATAGTGGCGCCCTTAAGATATACTCCACTCAGATTGACTCCTGTAAGGTTTGCTCCCAGCAGGTTAGCCCCGCTTAAATCTGACGCGCTTAAGATTGCTTGAGTCAGGTCTGCTCTTATTAAACTAGCTCCCATTAAGTCGGCTCCGCTGAGGTCTACTTGGCTCAAGTTAGCACCTATTAGATCGGCTTCAGTGAGAACGGCCCGGCGCAATGTTACTCCATAAAGATTTACTCCGTGCAAGTCGGCGCGGCAGAGTGTAGCCCTAGATATGTTCGCTCCAATTAAATTTGCCTGTATCAAACAAGCTCCGCTCAAGTCTGCTTTGCTGAGATTGGCTCCGAGCAAATCAGCTCGATGTAGGTTCGCCTCAGCTAAAAGTGCCTCTGTGAGGTCTGCTCCACCTAAGTCTGCTCGGCTCAAATTGGTTTTGCAGAGATTTGCTTTGCCCAAATTCACTCTGTTGAGTTTGGCTTTGCTCAAATTAGCACCAATCAAGTCGGCTTGATACAGATTGACACCTATTAATTCTACTTCGTAGAGATATACCTCGTGCAGGTAGATCCCGCTAAAATTTCTTTCTCCTGTTGTGTATAGCTTGAGCATTTCGTCAACGTTCATTGTGGCTTCTCTACACCTTTTGAATAAAGAATACTCTCAGTAAGGTTGCTGCACCGGACGTTTATGCGATTTTAGATTGCTGCATACTGATGCCGTTATGAACTTCCCTCAATCTCAAAGATGACAAGATAAGTTAGACCGTTTCCGGAGAATGAAGGAAAAGACTCTCTGTCTGCCCGTTTTCTATCTCTTTCCCCTTCATTAAAAATTAAAAGTTTGCAACTAAGGGGAAAGCTCTGTTTACTGAGATTTTTTCGCTAAAAAATTAGCCTAGGTGTTTTGTTACTAGTTGAGTTTACGCACGCCCGGTGTGATAAAGATCACTAATTGATGTTAGTAATATCACATAGAAAGAGCAGTCTCGATCACGATACAAGTGAAAAAATGTCAGATACTGGTACTGTACGATTTACAAATCGGTAATGTTATCTTCTGCGTATTCGACTCAACTAGCTATCGAGCAGGTGGTTTCACACATACTTGCCAAATGCAGTTGGTCAGTTGCAAACTTATTCGCCGCGACCTCGCTGGCTGAGGAGAGTACCAATCTCCTAAGGATCGATCGAACAGCAAAAACCAGAAATGCACTTTGTGAGTATGGGGAATTCTGTACAAAAGTGCGATCGTAATTGCAGATTAATTTTGACTTGCGAGCGATCGTGGATAATGTACATCTCCATTGTGTTTGCTTGCTAATAGCTAATGATTGACAATAGCCATAACTTAGAAACAATCACTAAGGAATAGTATGAAATCGGAATGTATGTTGAACCGAAATACAATGATTGTATTGCTTATAAGTTAACAGGTGCAGCTAATATCGCAGTTAAAAAATTAACAGATATCAGGATTAGCAATCACACTTGTGACAGCAAATAATTGAATGAAATTACTTTTCTTTTGCGTTGCTAAATTGCAAACAAAAGGTGAACAGTAAGCTAGGAGCGGATTTAGCTCCATTGTCAAGCAAAGCTATTGCTGCTGAGCGATAATTCACGTGGTGAGGTAATTGGTATGGCGGGAGTATGTAAACTTAGCATCACAGAGACAATTGAAGAATTGAAAAGCTTATTAACCGAACAAAAAACGGCAAGTGGCTTTCAAAAAATTCAAGCATTGTACCTGTTCAAAATTTGCCAAATTAAGACAGTTAAAGAATTGGCACTGACGATTGGCGTGAACCGGATCACCGTACAGCGGTGGCTGAGAAAGTACCGCTCTGACGGACTAGACGGACTTCTAGAAACAAAGCACAGTGGCGGCCGTAAGCCTGCCATTCCTCCTATGGCCCGTGCTAGTTTGGCAGTACGTCTCAGCGACCCGCAAAAAGGCTTCAAAAGCTATGGAGAAATTCAAGAGTGGTTGCACCAGGAATACAATATTGAGGCCTCTTATAAAGCTGTTTACGCGACAGTAAGATACCAACTTAAAACCAGATTGACTACGAAAGTCTAGATAGTTAAGCTGCTACGCATAAATCCGGTAGCATAAGTTATATTTTCAAATCCGGTAGCATCTCAATTATATAGTGCGAGCTCGCGACAGCTCGCACTCTCGTTTATTCAACTAAGACAGCAGGAGTCCCGCACTCTAACGGTACTCCGTTGAGTGACGGAAGGAATGCGCATGAGTGAAGAGATCCGCCCCCGAACAAAACCGACAATCTTGAGATATCCGAAAGTGAGGGGGCGATCGATGAACGAACAAATCTTGTTCTGCCGCTTGCCCTACTTGCTTTCACGAGATACAATAAT
>JAAUPI010000073.1 GCA_012035135.1 Microcoleus sp. CSU_2_2 | reverse complement strand
CTTTCAAGAGTGAAGTGCATGGATTTTCCGGCCATTGAGGTCCAACACAGGCATTCTCTCCACTTATTGAACCTGAAAACTCTCATGGGACTCATGTTTTGGAGTTATTCAGCAAGCCCTATGTAGGGGTGAAGCATTTGGGCGACAGTCTGTGCCTCAAACCTGCTTAGTTTATGTCCAAATGCTTCACCCGACCCCACAGAATGCGATCGATCGCAATGGGCTAATTTCTTTTTAGGAGATGTCTAATATAAACACTCACGCTGCTGTCGTACTCTCTTCCAAACACTTCAGTGTATATCTGGCGCGAGTTTTGAGAATTGTTAATCGATCGGCTTTTGCCAGTAAATCATCTAACTCAGCAACCTCATCGTCACAGAGCAATGATTCTGCATTTCTCGCTACTAGATCGTCTAAATGAGTTTGTTCTGCCACCGCCAATTTACAACTTGCCAGTGCTTTTAACTCATCTACATTCAAACCAAGCAGACATTCCTCATCCAACCCTAATGGATTGGCAAGTCGAGAATAGGTCTGCCAGTCCAACAAAACCCCGACTCGTTCTCCTTGCTGATTTGTTATGTATTGTACTAGCTCGGACATATCAGGAATGTTGGGAAGACATGGGAAGACAATTTAATTCTATCATAGCAATCCCTAAAAGACACCCAACAAGTTGATTCACATAAGTTACAATCGAGTTAATAAACATTACTATAGATAAAACAGAGGCGAGGTTAATCCTAAAACCATGACAACTGTATCGGAATTCCCCAAAACATTACCCGATCATACTCAGCTCCCCGAATCGGACGGTACCTTTGTGAAGAACTTCCAGGAACACCCTCAAAGTATTCTGTTAACCGATTCCATTGAGCCGATGCTCCAACAACTACACCCCGACGGGCAATATGCGATCGGGCAAGATAGTGGCATCTACTGGCGCTTAACAGAACCCCCAGAGCGTGGAGCCGAAGCCCCCGACTGGTTTTACGTCCCCAATGTACCACCCACCCTCAACGGTCAAATGCGGCGCTCCTACGTGCTATGGCAAGAAATTGTGTCCCCTTTAATTGTCTTAGAATTTGTCTCTGGTAACGGCCAGGAAGAACGAGATGCAACGCCCTATGAAGGCAAGTTCTGGGTGTACGAACAAGCGATTCATGCCCCCTTTTACGGCATCTACGAAGTCACTCGCTCCAGTATCGAAGTCTATCATCTGGTGAATGGGCGCTATAGTTTACTTCCCGCCAATGATCGCGGACACTACCCAATTCCACCAATGGGAGTCGAACTGGGCATCTGGCAGGGGCGCTACAAAAACGCCGAACTGCCCTGGTTACGGTGGTGGGATAGCGAGGGGAACTTGCTGTTGACGGGAGAAGAACGAGCTGAACAGGAGCGCCAACGAGCTGAACGAGCCGAACAGGAGAATGCGCGTTTGCGTGAGCAACTCAGAGCATTGGGGATAGAGCCAGAAACGCTGTAACTAGACTGCGATCGAGACGATCGATCATTCATCTGCGTCTGAGGAGGCAGTAACAACGATGAGAACTCTATTGAAAAGTAACTCACAAAGCACATTTTCCATCATAGCTGTTGAAAGGTGATCGTAGCCCTTGTCTGCCTCGCGTCTGTAGTACAGTCGGCTTTCCCTTCGTGTGCCGAACTTCGTTCTGCTTTGCTGATGAGTCGGTTGGTAGTAATACCACTTCTAAAAAGTCATGCAACACTAGCTAGAGCCGATCGAATGTAATTTCATTTTTGGATAAAATCTTTCACTTTTGCGGTATTGTAGCATGAGTTTTTAGAAATAGTATAAATACTTATTGTGCCAATTACGGGGGCGGAATGCGGTTCGGCTCGATCGACCTTAAGTTAGGCTATAGCTGGAATATCGCTAGTACAAGTTTAAGCCGATGTCATCTCCCCAAGGTCGATCGAGCAAAATTGAATTCAGCGTCTTAGCTTCGCATCCTGAGTTGTTGAGAGGTTTGGATGAGTGGCTAAGGCTAGGTTTGCTCACGCCCGCTGAGGTTGAGGAATTGTGCCGAGAGTATCTAGTTTGCCCGCTAACAGAGCCTGCTGTCGATCGCCCTGAAATTGAAAGTCGATCGCCCGCTCAAATTCCGGAACAAAAAGTACCTGCTTTATCAGCACCTACAGCACTTCCTAGCAGCACGTCAAGGGTTGCTCTGCCCGCAAAAACTGCTCAAACTCCGAATTTCCTAAGTCAAGCTTTGCACTCGCTAATGGCAGAAATTAGCGTGGTGTGGCTGTTGTTTTTAGGAGTATTCATGGTAGTTGTCTCCTCTGGAGTCTTAGCTGCCAGTCAGTGGGAAAGATTTCCGGCGGCGGGACAATATGGGGTTTTGCTAGCTTATACTTTAACTTTTTGGGCGATTAGCAGTTGGGCAAGAAGACAGCCGAATTTGCATTTAACAGCTCAAACTTTGCAAGCTGTCACGCTATTGCTGGTGCCGATCAATTTTTGGGCGATGGATACTTTTGGCTTGTGGGGGTATCCTTGGGATTGGGTGGTGGCGATCGCAGCCGCAGTTATTTTGACTTGGATGACTGCCAAGATTATCCAATATCAGTATGAACAGTTGTCGGGAAAAAATGTTAGTCGATCGATCGCACTAAATCATTTGGGCTTGAGTTATTTGCATTGGGGGTGGGCATTTACAGGCTGTTCGCTAGCTGCGGTTTATTTAGGCACTGTCGGAACTGCTGCTACTACGGTTTATCAAGTTCGACAACAACGATTGCCATCTCAAATTATCCCAAAAAATACTGGAAATTTGACGGCTTCTTTCGGCTCGATTGGAGATTTTATTAATTATAAGAAAGCATTTTTAATCGCTTATTCCTTGGGAATTTTACTAGGTCGGGCAATATTTGTCAAGGGTGTAAATATTGCTGAAATGGGTTTAGCTTTAGGTATTTCCGGTACTCTTTTAGCGTGGCTGGATTGGCAACAATTAGATGCGTCTTTGCCAAGAGAAAATAATACATCCGAGCAGTCGCCTCCCAACAATTTTGTGAATTGGCAACTAATAGGAGTTCTTTTGTTGGGTTTGGGATGGCTGGTTTGTTTTCAGGATATACCGATACAGGCGATCGCAGTTAGCGGATTGGCTATTTGGTTTTTTTACAACCGTTTAGTACGGTTTTGGCAAAAGTTTGATTTGCTGATGCTTTTCGCAGTTGGACTTCAGAGTATTTGGTTGTTTTGGCGAGTGATTCCGGTGGGAATCAAAACGGAAATTGTCGGATTTTTAACTCAACTTACCCAGTCTCAGTCAACTCCTTGGGCTTTGTGGAGTGTCGTACTTTTGCCTTATGTGATTTTAACAGTAAATGCGACGCAGTGGCTCTATCGCCGACAAAAGTTTCAGCTTGCCAGTTTTGGCGAAACCCTGGCTTTTATTTTGGGGATTGTTTTGACTACGATGAGTTTAGTGAATCCCTGTTTGCGATCGATTAATTTATTGGTTTCTACTCTAATTTTGGGTTGGACGACTTGGAAATATGCAGTTGTAGACGATCGCACTCAAATTCCTGGATCTTTACCTACCGTCAACGAAAGCAATAATCCGGCAAATTTAGTTTACATTACCCACATTATGGGTTTGTCAACAATCTGTGCGGGGATTGATTTGTTTTTCCCCAACCTGATACTTGGTGTTTGGGCAGCAATTTTATTAGTTTTGATGGTAGCTGAATGGGGACTTTTTGTCAAGATTAAAACTGCAACTGCTAGGCAAAGTTCTTCGTCTTTCCGCTTTCATCCTTCTGGCTGGCAAAGCGCATGGTATTTGGGATTAGTGTTGGCAGGGTTGAGTTTTATATTGTTGCAAAGTAATTTGCGACCGCAGTGGGGTTTGATTTGGCTGGCAACACCTTTGGCTTTGACTGCTGTTGGTAAATTTAGTGAAACAACTCACAGACAAGTTGCCAGTACATTCAGTTCGATCGCTCTTATACTATCACAATTTCTGATTTTCAATTTTCCGGACGATCGATTAATTGGTTTGGGTGTGGCAACGGCATTGATGTTAGTCAATACCTACTATTTAATCGAGCTGCCAGCGGCAGCAATTACCGTAGGATTTGGCTTGAGTTTCGCGACGGCTGCTCTTTTCCGGCTGGGCTTTGTGTCTGGTTGGGATTGGGGAATTGCCGGGACGATCGCACTTTTGTGTTTGTGGCTGCTGCGCGATGTTACTATTCGCTATGGGCGGCGGGTGTCTGCTGCTGCGCCAATAGCTAATATTTACGATCGAGCTTTAGATGGTTGGGCAATTTTACTCGCTACTTTGCTGTTAACAACCATTACTGTTTATTCTTTTGATTGGAGCGCAGGTAATGCCTTTTATTTTCAGTCATCTGTACGAGAATTTGCAATGCTATTGGGAATAGTTGCTGCTATTGTTTACCGCAGTTACCGACAGTTTTCGCCTCTAGCAATTTATGCACTGGCTTGGTGTGTGGAGTTGCTGGTAGTAGTTGGTTTGAGTTTAGTCGATCGCACTTCAATTAATTTGGCAGTTGCGAATATTGCTCTCGGATTGTTGGCGCAATTAGTGGGTGATTTGTGGCGGCGCAGAAACCCCGATCGCACAATTTTACCTAGCTTTCATATTATACCTTTGCTTTACGGAGTGTTGGGTTTAATGTGGCGATCGCAAACTTTTGCAAATTGGACTGGCTTAACTGTTTTGGGTGCGTCTTTAATTGCGATCGGGATTGGCAGACGCCAGCAAGAATTTAAACCTTTGGTTTATTTGGGATTAATTGGCGTCTCTCTCTCGGCCTATGAATCAGTGCTTTATCAAATGTTGCAAACACCGGGAGGAGCTTTTGGGGATGGATTAATCGTACTCGCAACTCTCGGCACAAGTTTAACATATATCTATCGCATTTTATCTCCTTGGTTGAGCAATTATTTAGGTTTAACTAATGCCGAACTAAAAATATTCGCTCACCTGCACTGGATTTTGAGCAGTTGGCTGCTGATTTCAGCTTCGGCAAATGTCATCAAATCTGGTCTTAATTTAGGATTAGTTACTGGTGCTTTATTAGTTCAATACGCTTTATTACAAGGAAGAAATAATGTCGATCGCACCTGGGCTGAAATTTGGATTTACTTAGGTTTTGTAGAAGCCTTTGCCATCCGGCTTTATTGGATTAATACGCCTTTAGTCAAGTATATATCCGGGCCACTGGGGCCTTGGAAAGTTGCCCTGGCTTCTCTATTTGCCTATTTTATTTACATCATGCCTTGGGAAAGCTGGGGTTGGTCAAAAAATCCCTGGAAAATCATCGCTTCCGTGATTCCGATCGTCGCTATTGTGGAAAGTCCAGATAAGTTTTATCCTGTGAGTTTGTTGATAGCGGCTGGGTTCTATATTTTCCTGGCTTGGGAACAGCGACAAGTCCGTTTTACCTATATTAGTGTAGCGATAATTGACTGGATATTGCTGCGCTGGTTTTCGCAAATGGGATTGAGTCAGCCGGAGTGGTACTTTACTCCTTTGGGGCTTTCTTTACTTTACATTATGCAGTTCGATCCGATGCTTAAGTTGCCAGAACAAAAAGCGCTGCGTCATAATTTACGAATGCTAGCAACTGGGCTAATTTGCGGGATACCTTTGTTGACTCAGCAATACAGTGGCTTAGTTGCAGGATCTTTTAGTTTAATTGCGATCGCAGCGGGTTTGTCACTGCGGGTGCGGGCATTTTTGTTTGTGGGGACGGGGATATTTTTAATCAATGTTTTCTATCAGTTGGTGGTTCTGATTTTTGATTACCCGTTGATTAAATGGGCGATTGGTTTGGGTTTTGGGATTGTGTTTATCTGGATTGCTGCTACTTTTGAAACTCGGCGCGATCGCATTGCTGCTTTTGTGCAGCATTGGGTTGTGCAGTTACAATCTTGGGATTAGATATTGAACTCGGCGGTTGAAACCGCTTTGGGGGTGCAAAATCGTAGGCGAAGCCAGCGCGAAGCGCTTATGTGCTGGCGCTAGTCATTCGATTTTCACCCCCAACTACATAAACTTTCGTCCGCGCAACGCGAGACTAATAAATAAGGGATAGTGAAAATTGTCCGATCGCAAATCAACCGGACATGATATCAAAGCTCAAAACTCAAAACTCTTCTTCCTGTAAGTTTAAGGAATTATGAACGAATAGTTAATAACTTATTAAATAATCTCCTTCTGTAGTTCCCTCAATCTTCGGTTTTCAGGAATTCCGAGACCGAGACAGACTTGGGGAGATTCTCCAGATCTTGAATTTCGCTTTCGTGGGCAAAAAACTCGACTTCCTTATCGTCAATCTCGATCTGATAGCTAGCCGTAGCAGTCACAATTCGACGCTTTTTTTTATCTTCTACTAAAACCCAACACACGACAGGTCTGACCCACCTCTCAACGTGCTGGCTTTGCTTCGTACTCCCAAAGGCATACCAACCTTTAGCTTCAATAATTTGCAGCACTTTCCAATCGCTATTTGCCATATATATCCCGATCGCGCTAACTTCACTATTATTCTTAGGTCTACTGTGCAGACTTTCTGCTCCGATCGACTGCCAATCGATTTGAGATTGGATGATTGAAGAATTGACTCCACGGATCGATTAGGGGGCTGGTTATCGGATACCACATTTTTTATTTGTCCACGGATGAATCCGGGGACTTATACCCGGGCTGATGCAGGTCATTTTGTCAGCTTGAGGTAAAACTTGATCGGATATTGCCACTTTCAATCTTAAGCCTCGGCGCGCCTAATTATGAATTTATTGTATGGTGTAGTCGATCATTGCTCAAAGTCGATCGCACTAAACTGCTGTGTCCAAATCTTCTATTTCTGTCACCGTTAAATTGTTCGCCGCTTTTCAAGAAGCCTACGGCGTTTCTGAACTTACATTAGAATTTCCGCAAGAAACTACTGTATCTCAAGTTCTAGAACACTCGATCGCCCAATATCCTCAATTAGAACATTGGCGCGATCGTACTCGCTTCGGCCTTAACCTTGAATTCGTCTCGCCAGATACCTTACTTCAAGACGGCGACGAAGTTGTACTCATCCCCCCTGTCAGTGGAGGGTAAGCTGCTACCCATAGGAAGAGAGGGCATGGGAAAAATTTTAGATTTTAAATTTTAGATTTTAAATTTTAGATTTTTACTCATGCCTGCCCTATCCCTGATTCCTTCTAGGTTTAAATCAATCCCGACCAAAAAAATCGGGTATGGTTGACGCGGTAAATTGACCATGCTAGTGTTTGACAACAGTTAAAAAACATCGCAAAACTAGAGAGTTTAGCTATGACCCAGGCGACCAGAACCCAATCTACAGCAGCAACCTTCACAGCCCTCAAGTGCAAAGAGTGCGGCTCAGAGTACGAACTCCAAGCCAAACACGTCTGCGATTGCTGTTTTGGTCCGCTAGAAGTCAAATACGATTACGATGCCATCCGTCGCACAGTCAGTCGCCAAACCATCCAAGCTGGCCCCAACTCGATCTGGCGCTATCGCGCATTTTTGCCCGTCGCTACAGATAACGTCATCGATGTCGGCACCGGCATGACTCCGTTGGTAAAATCCCACCGCCTAGCACGTCGCCTGGGTCTAAAAAATCTTTATATTAAAAATGATGCTGTCAATATGCCCACTCTCAGCTTCAAAGACAGAGTGGTGTCAGTTGCCCTCAGCAGAGCCAGAGAATTGGGTTTCACCACTGTATCCTGTGCCAGCACCGGCAATTTAGCTAACTCTACTGCCGCGATCGCAGCCCACGCCGGACTCGACTGCGTAGTCTTCATCCCCTCCGACTTAGAAGCAGGCAAAGTCCTAGGCACTCTGATTTACAATCCAACTGTCATGGCAGTTAACGGCAACTACGACCAAGTTAACCGCCTTTGCTGCGAAGTCGCCAATACACACGGCTGGGGATTTGTCAACATCAACTTGCGTCCCTACTATTCCGAAGGCTCGAAAACCCTCGGCTACGAAGTTGCCGAACAGCTAGGCTGGCAATTGCCCGATCACATCGTCGCCCCCCTCGCCTCCGGCTCTTTGTTCACAAAAATTTACAAAGGCTTCAACGAATTTATCGAAGTCGGCTTAGTTGACGAGAAGAAAGTCCGGTTCAGTGGCGCCCAAGCCGACGGCTGTTCCCCGATCGCCCAAGCATACCGCGAAGGTCGCGATTTTGTGAAACCGGTCAAACCGAATACAATAGCTAAATCGATCGCGATCGGCAATCCAGCCGACGGCATTTACGCGATCGACATCGCCCGCAAAACCAACGGCAATATCGAGTCTGTCAGCGACACCGAAATCATCGAAGGCATGAAACTGCTAGCAGAAACCGAAGGCATCTTCACTGAAACCGCAGGCGGCACAACGATCGCAGTTTTGAAGAAACTGGTAGAAGCAGGCAAAATCAACCCTGACGAAACCACTGTGGCCTACATCACTGGCAATGGCTTGAAGACGCAGGAAGCTGTTCAAGGCTATATCGGTGAACCCATCACCCTAGAACCAAAATTAGAAGCTTTCGAGCGTGCCCTAGAACGCGCCCGCACGCTAGAACGTTTAGAATGGCAGCAAGTTTCGGTTTAATAGTCATCAGTCATTGGTCATTAGTCATTGGTTATGGATTGTGGGTTATTACAACAAACAATAAATAATAAATAACTACTGACTACTGACTATTGACTACTGACTACTAACTAAGGACTACTGACTAAGGACTACTGACTAAGGACTAAGGACTAAAAAATGAGTGTTAAAGTTTTAATTCCCACACCCCTGCAAAAATTCACCAACAATCAAGCTACGATCGAATGCGGTGGCGCTAACATTTCCGAACTGATTGAATCGTTAGAAACAAGCTGTCCCGGCATCAAAAAAAGCCTGTGCGACGAACAAGGAATACCGCGCAGATTTCTCAATTTCTACGTTAACAGCGAAGACATCCGGTTTTTGGAAGGGACAGAAACTGCCCTCAAAGATGGCGATGAAGTGAGTATTGTTCCAGCCGTTGCTGGCGGTTGAGTTTTCGATCGCAGATCTTATTTATGTGGAACTCGAATTTGCTGTAGAGCAATTATTCGAGTTCCACGCCAAGTCCAACAATAAACGCAGATGACGATCGAATCCATCTGCGTTTATTTTTTATGGTAAAGTAAATTTCCTATTACTATACTAGTGGCGATCGTATTTACCAGCAGCGTGCACCAACAGAGCTATCGCTCGTCTTTCCTCAAGGCTGTTTCGATCGAATATACTTAGGTAGTACATAGTCTATCCAGACTAAACTCACCAAGTAGAACCGAGTCATGCCCAAACAAAAACTCTTGGAAAAACCAGAAGAAGTAAGCTTTGATGAGGAAGATGAAGATCTAGATGATGAGATTGAATCTAATGGAAAGCCACAATCGGTATTAAACGAAATTTCAGAAATTATTGTAGTTGCAACTGACTGGACAACAGCCACGATACTCGATCAACTTGTCCGTGACAACATTCAACTAAATCCAAGATTTCAAAGACGAGATGCCTGGGATATAACTCGCAAAAGTAGGTTTATAGAATCAATTTTTCTGGGATTTCCTATTCCAGAAATAGTGTTAGCTTCCCAAGAAAAAAAACGCGGAAAGTTTGTAGTTCTTGATGGCAAGCAACGCTTGCTTGCCATCCTGCAATTTTATGGCAGAAGCGAAACTCCTAACGATAGTTTTGCTTTGAAAAACTTAGAATTTAGACCAGAACTCAATGGTTATACGTATCAGGCTCTAAAAAATGATATTTTCCATAATTCTGTACTTGATGCACTCGATAATCAAACTATTCGTACTACATTGATTCGGAATTGGCGTACAGAAAGTTTACTCTACAAAATTTTTCTACGTCTTAATCTAGAAAATACTCCGCTATCTCCACAAGAACTGAGGCAAGCCTTGCATCCAGGTGATTTCATCAATTTTTTGGATGACGAATCAATTAAAAATCAAGCTTTAAGAAAAATACTTAAATTGAAAAATCCCGATCCTCGGATGCGCGATGTCGAACTATTACTGCGGTATGTAGCATTCCATCATTTTTTATCTGATTATCGCGGTAATCTTAAAAGATTTCTGGATATGACCTGTGAAAAGCTCAACAATGATTGGGAAGAGCGAGAAATTGAGATTAGAGATACCGTTAGCCAATTTGAAAATGCAGTGCAAACAACCACTACAATATTTGGAGAAGAAAATATATTTCGCGTGTGGTTGAGCAGTTCTCATACTTACCGAAGCAAGTTTAATCGAGCCATTTTAGATGTAATGGTTTTTTATTTTTCAGACCCGGCTATTAGACAAGCTGCTGAGAAGAATAAGGAGCGAGTGGAAAATGCTTTTAAAGAGTTATGCTCGTCATCTAATAGCGAGTTCAGAGACGCTGTTGAGAAAAGCACAACTAGCATTCGCGAAACTCATACTCGTCTCTCGTTGTGGGGTAAAGCTTTGTTAAAGGTTTTAGGTGTAAAGTTTACCGTACCTGAACTCGTAGATAACCGTATTATCTTTAACGGTTTGAGGTAAGTTATTAATAGCTATGCCAAAATCCGCTAGATTTAGGATTCTAACCAAGGAGTTAAATAGGTTAAAAAAACAATTTATTCCTAAGATTAATCCTACAGGCTCATATTCCGATCGACAGTTAGCCCTAACTCTTGCCTACAGAGTTTTAGCTCATGCCGAAATTGAGTCTTATTTTGAGGATAGAGTTTGGGAAGTAGCCATTAATGCTAAAAATAATTGGGATAATCAGGGTAAGACTTGCCGTACTTTGATCTGCTTGCTTGCTTTCTCCGGTCAAATGATGGAAGTACCGCCAGATACACTGAATCCAACCAAAGGAAGTAAAAAATTGCCGGATGAAAAAATAAAAATCAACAAAAAAATAGATTTAGCTATTAATAGTTTTAAGCGAGTTATTGACCAGAATCATGGCATCAAAGAAGCTAATATTCTCGCATTACTTTTGCCAATAGGAATAGATACCGATGATTTAGATGCTGCTTGGCTGGCTACCATGAATACGTTTGGGGAAGAAAGAGGTGTTGTAGCTCATACTTCCGCTACTCCACAACTATTCAAGCGCCCGATCCTGCCAATGAACTGCGTAGGGTAGAGCAAATTCTTCAAGAACTTTGGAAGGTGGACGATCTGATAAATAATCTGATGAAATAAATGAATAAACTCCCAGCAATTGCCGAGGGTTTATTCTGGTTCTAAATTCGCAAATTTAATTAATTAAAGCACTTTTTGCTAAAAGTTTCAGGGAATCTGAAACCCAGTTAACCTACAAGTCTGTGTCGCTGAAGGCAGGGATTTTCACAGCAACCGGGTTTCTTTGTCTCAGTCTGAGGTAATTCCAACACAATGCTCTAGCCTAAAATATCTTTGAGCAAGCCGATTAAGGTATGTCCGGTCAAAATTTCAGTCGCCAGCAAAGATACAAATCCGATCATCGCAAAACGTCCGTTAACTTTCTCGGCGTATTTGGTGAAACCTGTGCTGACGTTGGTGTCTACATACATCTGAGGTTCGATCGCGAAGTTGTTGAGAAGGCCTTGGTCATCGATCATCAGGTTACGTGAAGTCATGGATTTTTCCTTGTTTTGTTGCTTTATGTAAATAAATGTAACAAAACATGAACTTATATTACAGTGACTTGACGCATAAAACTTGGTGATGCTAATCACAAAAGTTGATGAGTAGGGATACAGGGGCCCCGGAATGGAGAATGTGGGTCGATCGTGACTAATATAATAGACATCTCCCATAATTCTTGTGGAACAGGCATCCTGCCTGTTCAAGACTTGCTTTTTTGGAGATGTCTAATGAGTCTCGTAGCAGTGTCGCAAGGAAATCCAGAGTTTTATAGAGCAACACGGGCGCTGATGACATAGACTACCAGTAGTGTCGAATCCTAGGAGCGATCGAGTACGTCCTAGGCTTGGCATCCTAGCCGTCCTGGCTGTTGCTATCAGTTTGAATTAAACGAATATTTTTATTTATGAAGTCTAATCGATTTCAAGAATTAGATATGATGAGAGGCTTTGCTGCCTGTTGGGTAGTAGGGATTCATTTTTGGACTTGGATTATCATCCCTCAATTTTTGGGATACAACAACTATTTTGAATATATAAAAGCAGTTGGCCAAGCCTCGACCATCGCCAAGTTTGTTCCCCTGCCATTTAATAGTGTCGGCAATATAATTTTTGATTTGCTGAATATATTTTTCATACTTGGATATCAAGGAGTTCATATTTTTTTCGTCCTCAGTGGTTTTGGACTGGCTTATTCCAGAATTTTAAAACCCGATGAAAGCTGGAGTCTTTTTATCAAAAGAAAGTTTTCTCGCCTCTATCCTACCTATTTTATACTTTACATTTTCTGTTTGATAGTTCCTCGGTTAAGGTCAGATTTATTCTTTGGAATGTTTGATTGGGTGTCATTTTGGAGAAGTTTGATATTTCTAGATAAAGCCATACCCTTTTCTTGGTTTATGTTTCCACTAATCCAATTTTATCTGTGTTTCTTTTTGTTATTTAAATGGCTGTATAAATTTTCTATTCGACGATTGCTTGTAATTTCTCTAGCAATTCAAATACCTTATGTATTCTTATATTTCATATTAGGCTGGAACCTATATCGCCCATTGTTGAACGTAGGCTATTTGGCATCTTCAAGATTATTTGAGTTTTGCTTGGGAATGGCAATGGCAAAAGTTTATACAAGGAATCCTACTTTATTAATTAATTATCTAACTAAGCCAGTCACAATAGCCCTAGCCATATTTTGTGAAATAGTGGGTATTATGTGTACGTTCAAATTTGCTAATCATATAATTTTTTGGGGATGGAGTTTACCTTTTGCAATGTCTATTTATGATGCTTTGATTGGGTTTGGTATATTTGTAATTATTTTTAATATTTGCCGAAAATTGAGCGACTTCTCTGCCTTAATAACTAAATTTCTAACATGGATTGCTCAGATTTCCTATGAACTATATTTAACGCAGTTTATAGGGTTAATTATTATACCCATGTTTTTTACTACAGTTGTTCGAGGTGAGCCTTCACTTTTGACTGTTAATCGTGCTATTATACTTTATGTTTTAGCGTTAGAAATTTGTATAATTAATGCTTTTTTATTACAACACCTAACAAACTCGATCGCCCGTCAAGCTAGATTAGCTATAAATCTATTTTTTTCGCGATCGGATATCTCGGATATCTCAGAAGCGAAGCAGCTAAAACATCGCCGCTTAATTGTCTTGGCGCTGATTGGTCTGACGCTACTGGGACTGGTATTCCGCCTTTATGTGGCGTGGCGCACCAACCACACTCTCCCCGATACCCCCGCCCGTTTGACAGGTGATGAAACGGGCTATGAGGGTTTGGCATACTGGTTACTGAAGGGTCATTTTTTTGAGTGGCCGGGTCAGACGCCTGTGTATCCCTTATTTGTGGCTGGATGCTATGCAATTTTTGGCCGTTCTCCCGCATCCGTAGTTTATGTACAAGCTTTTTTGGGGGCGATAACCATACCGCTAACTTTTATCCTGGCACGGCGTTTTACTGGTGTTCAAAGTTCCTTAGTAGCGGCTGGATTAATTGCACTGCATCCCTCCCTGATTCTTCATGTTAGGCGGCTGCAAACAGAGGTTTTATACGCGCCTTTAATACTTTTAACAGTGCTGGGGCTGCTGTGGGCATTGGAACGACCGCAGTGGCAAAATTTTAGATTAGCTGGTGCCGTGCTGGCAATTACGAATCTGTGCCGATCGACAGCGATGTTCTTTCCACTAATTGTGCCACTATTGATGCCGCGCGAATGGCATTTGAAGCGCAAGATTACTTTGTTTGTTGCTTATGTGGGGGCAATTATCATCATTACTGCACCTTGGACTTATCACAATTATCGAACTCACAAGACTTTTTTGGTTTACAGCGTTTCTACGGCGCTGCTGTGGCAAGGAAGTCCAGAGTTTTATCATTTGGCCTATGAACAATTGCCAAAACGCCATATTGTTCAGATTTGGCAGGAAGAACTCAATCCCGCTCGGAATGGGGGACACGATGCTTTTACAATTGAGGGCGATCGCTATTTTACCAAACGGGCGATCGCTTCAATCCTCCGCGAGCCTGCTGTCTATCTCTGGTATTGTTTGCAAAAGGTGGTTTTTTTCTGGTTGGGAAACCCTTTGAGTGACTGGCCCGATCGCGCTATGTTTAATGTGAAAGCAATGCGGCTATTCTTTTCGCCACAACAAATTGTCGGCATTTTAGTGTCGCGAATTTTACCTGTATTTGCTGCTTTGGGAATGATAGTTTTGTGGCCTCGCTGGCGGGATTTTTTGCCCCTTTTGGCAGTCTGCGGCTATTTTACGTTGAGCCATGCGCTCACTTATGCAGAAGTTCGGTACAGCGAGCCACTGCACCCGATTTTAGCGATAATAATTGCAGCAGCGGCGGGGGAACTTCAGCATCGGTTGAAGTTAATTAGTCAGTAGGGACTGGGTAGTTAGTCATTAGTTATTAACCCTGTGTTATCAAAAACGATAATTCTGAATTTGTTTCTCGGCTTTTTAATTGCCCTCAGCATTGAGTTGTTCAGCGGAATGACAACTTTTGCTCAAAATATCGAAACAATTAAAATTTCTGGCACTGCTGCGGGTGTCAGCACTCGCTACATCGGTGCAGTCGAAGGTAATATCAATTTTGACCTCAAAGATTTGCAAGATTTGGGAATTAATACATACCGTATTTATGGTGGGATGTCTCGATGGGAACCGGAAGATGACGACGGTAAATACGGCTGGCCGGAAATCTCCCAAATTAAGGCTAATCCAAATATTATTAATTGGGTGCATTGGGATCGGATAATGACTGACCCGCCCAACGGTAGCGATTATTGGTGGTCGGGAGAACCCGGCACTGTTTGGCAGGGTAATGCGAGGACTATTTTTAATACTCTTAAACAAGCGAAGATTCGCCCGGTTGTGAGTATTCGCAATGTAGACAACGGCTGGAGTCCTGCTTGGGCGCTGCAATTGAATCCGCCCCGGACGAAAGAAGATTGGAATGAGTGGTGGGAACACGTTTTTGCTACGGTTTATTGGCTGAATGTTCGCAATGATTACCGCGTTGATGATTGGGAAATTCACAACGAACCGGATAATCGCGAACAGGGTTGGGGGGGGAATAGGGCTGATTATTTTGAGTTGGTGAAGGTGGCAAAAGATGCGATCGACTTTGCTTACAAAACTTATTTGCCTGCTCGCACTTACCATATTCATGGCCCGAAAACCGTAGGCGGCAGCAATTGGCCTGCTTTTGCTTTGCAGGAAATACCTAATTATTTCGATACTGTCAATGTCCACAATTACGATCGAGATATTTCTAACTACACCCGCAAAGTGCGCGGCTGGATGAAGGGGAGTGCTCTGGCTAACTCCCAGCTTTGGGTGGGGGAATGGGGAAGTTACGAGATTAGCTATAATGATTTTTCTTTAGCTTTAAGTTTGATTAAAAATTTGATTCGGGGTTCCCAGCCGGGGGATAATTATATTGATGGTAGTCACATATTCTGTTTGTACGACTGGGGAAAGCCTGGACTCGCAGAAGGTTTGCTAGGAAGTGGGGGAAAACGGCGGGCGGGCTACTATGCTTTGCGGATGGGAATTCGAGCTTTGCAGGGGGGGAAAGCGACTTTTTTTCCGATCTCTAACAGTCCTAATTTAATGGCGGTTGCGACTAAAGATGCTAGCAATAATGTTTATTTGCTGGCTGTCAATAGTCAACGAAAATCTTACACTCTTAATGTCGATATTTCGGCTCTGATCGAATTCGGCAGCGGTACTGTGCGAGAGTTTAGTTATCGGGCGATGGATGAGGTTATTGGCAAGTTAACGCTGAATGGTGGGAATGCTACTTTTACGATGGCGGGGAACAGTGCTATTTTGGTCAAGTTCGATCGCCCGAATTAAACCTCTAGTAACCTGATGGGGAACACCTAAATTAGTCATGAGTTTAAATACCTAAGTTTTAGTATTGCGATCGCCCTTCTGTCACTGTTAAGTTGGTAGCGTGTAATTATCTTGCCTCACACAGAATCGGAGCGAATTAAGGATGACTCGATCGACCCGTCTGATATCACTATCTGGCGCGGAATTAACTTTGAATGCCAAATATTGGCAGTCTGGATGCGATCGATCGTACAGGTAGCCTGAACAGCACTATGTACAGACGAACTGCTGTGTACGTACAGACGTTCTGCTGTGTATGTAGAGACGAACTGCTGTCAACTGTCAACTGTCAACTGCTATATCTCTCTTATGCCTCCTGATGTTTATTTCCTCTCTCAGTCAGGTCATTAACCGCCATCCCCTTACCGTCACGCCTCAAACACCCATAGAAGAGGCGATCGAACTGATGAGCCGCACGGGTGAAAGTTACGTGCTTGTGCTCGAAGGGCGCGAGAATTTTCAACTCGGAAATTCGACGAACGGGAGTCGGCCAGCAGACCTAGAAAAGTCGGATTTCTATTATGGCGTACCGCGTCCAGGGCATCCAGAATCCAACGGCCGCAGTCTTAACGGCTATCGAGCTCCCAATCTGGGCGGCCCGACGGTGCTCGGCATCTTTACAGAACGAGACATCGTACAGCTAAATTCGATCGGCGCTTCTTTGAAAGGATTTGCGATCGAGCAAATCATGATCCGATCGGTAACTGTAGCCAGAGAATCGCAAATTCCCGACATTTTTGCCTTGGGAACTCTGCTGGAAAAACACCAGATTGGCCACTTACCCATTGTTAACGACGCTGACGAACTTGTCGGTTTAATTAACTCTCAAAGCTTGCTACAACTGTTACAGGAAAGTGGGGAATCGAAACAAAAACCAGCGAGCAACGCTTCACAACCCACACCACCTACAGGGGCTTTCCCGTTCCCTCCGCCGCTGCCAAATTTGCATCCGAAACTAGAGTTACCAGCTAATTTAATTAAACTTTATCAAATCGGTCAAATCGCAGCCTCGCGAATTATTCACGCTCCTGCTAGTGCTTCAGTTCGCTACTTGGCGCAACTGATGTTCAGACACAATGTTAGCTATGTATTAATCACCGAAACCGCTGAACAAAATTCGACTGCTCACAATTCCAAATTTACTAATCAAAACTCCCACAAACTGATTGGGGTGGTAAGTTCGCGCGACATCGTGCAGTTGCAGGCTTTGTCGATCGACTCGAACAAAACTAAAGCAGCAGCAATTTGTAGCAGCCCGCCAGCGCTGGTGCGACCTCAGCAAACCCTCGAAGGAGCGATCGCTCTCCTGCAAAAAACCTACTGTCAACTGCCTTTATTAGTTGTCAACGAAAACAATCAGCCGATCGGGATTGTCAATCCTAAAACTATTCTTTTGCAATCCCTGGATTCCAAATCTCTGCATTCGGGTTTGATAGCTTTGCAACGCCAGCTAGAATCTACCAGCGCGCAATATAAACGACTCTCAGCAGAAAAAGAGCTGGCTGCTGCAAATAACCAACAAGTTGCAGAAATTTCCCAAAACAGTTCCGATCTCGCACATCTCGCCCTTCAAATCAACAATCAAGGAGTTTGGGATTGGAACCTGGAAACGGATGAGTTTTTTTATTCAGCGCGGTGGCAAGAAATTATCGGCTACAAAGAAGGTGAAATATCCAATCGGCGATCGGAATGGTGGAGTAGAATCCACAAAGATGATATTGACTCGGTAACAACAGCTTTAGAAGAACACTTAGCAGAAAAAACTGCCGATTTTTCAGCAGAATATCGAATGCACTGCAAAGATGGCAGCACTGTCTGGGTGCTGAACCGAGGTCAAGTTTTGCGAAACGCTGCGGGCAAACCGCTGCGGGTGGTGGGAACTCATACAGATATTACTCAAAGCAAGCAGTTAGAAGTAACACTCCGCGAGAACGGGCAGCAGCAAGCGCAAGTATTTGACAGTCTGAAAGCAACAATAATTTTCCAGATTGATGTGGCGGGGGGTTTGACATTTCTCAATAGTGCTTGGACAGAAATTACTGGTTTTTCGGTTGCCGAAAGTTTGCAAACTAATTTTTAGATTGGGTGCATCCACAGGAACGGCAGCAGTGTGCAAAATTATTGGCGTCTTTGCTGTCGCGAAAGTCAGAATTTGAGCGACGCGAAGTGCGATTTATTAAGAAGTCGATCGCCAGTTTTCAAGAAGCAGAAATTCAAAATAATTCAAGTTTTATTTCAGTTGAATTATTCGCACAAGTTCAGCGAAATTTGAAAGGTGAAATAACAGGAATTTTAGGGACTTTACACGATGTCAGCCACCGCGTCGAAGGGGTTGAGGAATTGCGCGAAAGCGAGAGAGCAATTCGATCGCTCTACGAGATCATGGTAAGTTCCGAAGGCTCTTTTGAGGAACGAACGGCTCGGCTGCTGGCAATGGGTTGCAGTCAGTTTGGCATGGATATCGGGCTGTTGGGTAGAGTTTTGGGCGATCGCTACGAAGTGCTGGCAGCTTATTTACCAGAAGATTTTCCCTTCGGATTTGCTAAAGGAGATGGTTTTGCTTTAAGTAGAACTTTCGAGCGAGAAGTTTTGCGATCGCCCGAACCAATTGCTATAGAATCTGCAGGTACTACTCAATGGCGGCATCACCCTGCTTACACCGTGCGACGGCTGGAGGCATTTATGGGCACGCGGGTAATGGTGCAAGGGCGAGTTTTTGGCACTTTGAGTTTTACTTCTCACGTCGCCAAACCTCCTTTAAAGCCGCTGAATTTAGAAATTTTAAAGTTGATGGGCAACTATATGGGGGCTGAAATTGCCCGCGAAGAGCGAGAGCGAAATTTGAAGCGGCAATACCAGCGAGTTTTGTTGCTCAAACAAATTACTCAAAAAGTGCGATCGACTTTAGATACTCAAGAAATTTTTCAGACTACCGCTACTCAAATCGGTCGCGTATTTGGTGTCAATCGCTGTACAATTCACACCTATATTGCCGAACCTTATCCTCACCTTCCTTGCGTCGCAGAATACTTAGAACCTGCCTACGAATCAGCTTTAGATTTAGAACTTTCCGTTACTTACAACCCTTATACAGAAAAGCTTCTGGCTGAAGATACAGCACTCGCATCTCCAGATGTTTTTAGCGATCCTTTGCTGGAATCTTCAGTGCCTATGTGCCGCCGCATCGGACTGAAATCTATGTTAGCGGTTCGCACTTCCTATCAAGGAGAACCAAATGGAATTATTACTTTGCATCAGTGCGATGCAACTCGCCAATGGACGCCAGATGAAATTGAACTATTAGAAGATGTTGCGGCTCAAGTCGGAATTACTTTAGCTCAAGCACAACTTTTAGAGATAGAAGTTCAGCGACAGCAACAACTAGCAGAGCAAAATGAAGCTTTAGAACAAGCACGACAAGCTGCCGAAGTTGCTAACCGAGCTAAAAGCGAATTTTTAGCGACGATGAGTCACGAAATTCGCACTCCTATGAATGCAGTAATTGGCATGACTGGTTTGCTGCTGGATATGGAACTAACTTCGCAGCAGCGGGATTTTGTGGAAACAATTCGCACTAGTGGCGATGCTTTGCTGACGATCATTAACGATATTCTCGACTTTTCCAAGATAGAATCTGGAAAATTGGATTTAGAAAAGCACCCGTTCGAGCTGCAAAACTGTATTGAAGAATCCTTGGAATTGCTGGCTCCAAGAGCGTCGGAAAAAGGTTTAGAGCTGGCTTATTTGATTGACGATTCGGTTCCGAAAAATATTTTAGGAGATGTTACGAGGCTGCGCCAAATTTTGGTAAATCTCCTGGCAAATGCCGTTAAGTTTACAGAAGCGGGAGAAATTGTGGTATGTTGTACGGCGAAAAAAATACAGGTGCTGGCTGCTCCGATTTTACCGATCGCGGACAATATTATAGAGGCAGAAGAGTTAGTAATTAATACCGGAAAATTAGCAGTTAGCAAACAATACGAAATTCAATTTGCTGTCAAAGATACGGGAATTGGTATTCCTCCAGATCGGATGGATCGGCTGTTTAAAGCTTTTTCGCAAGTGGATGCTTCCACGACGCGACATTACGGTGGAACGGGTTTGGGACTGGCTATCAGCCAGCGTTTGAGCGATATGATGGGCGGTAAAATGTGGGTTGTCAGTCAGGTGACTCAGGGAACTACCAATTCTCCAGGGCCAATTTCTGCGATCGGACAAAGTATCGCTGGCAACCCACCTGCGGGATTTACGGAACCGTCGATATCGGGTTCTGGTTCGGTTTTCTACTTCACGGTAACTGCTGAAGCTCTTGAGGGCATTGCTGAGGAAAAACCGCTGGAGTTTACGACAGGAAAGCGTTTGTTAATTGTGGAGAATCATGCCATTAACCGACAAGTTTTGATCGCGCAGGCTGAGTCTTGGGGAATGATACCCGTGACTGCAACTTCGGCTGCTGAAGCTTTGGCAATCGTGAAACAAAACTCGGCGATTGATTTGGCTATTTTGGCGATGAATCTACCAGATATGGATGGCGTGGATCTGGCTGTGGAGATTCGGAAATTTGAGCTTGGCAATTTGTCTAGGGGTGTCGAAAAGCTAGATAGAAATGGGGGCAAAGTTAAAAGCGATCGCAAAGTTACGCTGCCTTTGGTACTGTTTACTTATTTGAGCAAGGCGGAAGTTTGGAAAAAACTTGAAACTACAGAAGTGCATTTTGCTGCTTTTTTAACTAAGCCTCTGAAACAGTCGCAATTTTATAATGTCCTTCTCCAAGTTTTGGGGTATGTTGCTGGCAGAAGTGGCCGAGGGGAAGTCTCAAATGTTGCGACTTTGACTTCGGGATTGAAGTATTTTGAAAATTCCCAGGAACAGCACCGCGTACAGCGGACGCCTGCGGTTTTGAGACAGACTGGGAGCAATTATCCTGGACACAATGCAGCTAATTCTGCTCAGATTCGGATTTTGCTGGCTGAGGACAATGTAGTGAATCAAAAAGTAGCTGTACACTTGCTCGATCGAATCGGATATCGAGCCGATATTGCAGCGAATGGGTTGGAGGTTTTGGAGGCCCTGAAGCGGCAAGCTTACGATGTTGTGCTGATGGACGTGCAGATGCCGGAGATGGACGGGTTGGAATCAACGCGCCGTATTTGTCGAGAATTGCCGGCTAAAAAGAAGCCGAGAATTATTGCGATGACTGCTAATGCAATGCAGGGCGATCGCGAAAAGTGTCTGGAAGCAGGTATGGATGATTATATTAGTAAACCTGTCCGGCGCGAAGAGTTGGCTGCGGCTTTGAGCAAGTGTCAACCTCTCGATCGAGAATTAAATTCGCTTCCAGATTTGAAAAATGCGCGGATTTATGGTAAATCTGACAGTGAGAATGTGGCTTTATCTTCGAGCGTTCAACAGAGAGAAAATTCGCCCATTGATTTTCATATTTTGCACAATCTCCGCGAGCTTGACGATGAGGATGATCCGGATTTTTTGGGGGAGTTAATCCAGATATATTTGTCAGACGCACCGCAACATTTGGAAGCAATGAAGGAAGCTATTTATCTGGGTGATGCTGACAGTTTGAAGCTGGCTTCTCACACGCTGAAGTCGAGCAGCGCTAATTTGGGGGCGATACCTTTTTCTGAAGTTTGCAAGGAGTTGGAACATATGAGCCGCGTGGTAGTTGAATCTGGAGGGGAACAAGTTTTTGATGCTAGAATAGCGCGGGAAAGGCTGTTGGAAGCGGAAACGGAGTGGGAAAAGGTGCGGGTGGCTTTTGAGCAGGAATTGGAAACTCGCGATTTGCGATCGGAAATGGGGTAATTGGGAATTGGGATAAGACTCGGACGATCGATAAATCTTCTTCCTCCGATCTCCTAAGTCCTGATTTTTGGCAACATAACCTCTTGTTTCCTCAACTAATTTATTCCTTCTTTCTGCTCGTTATTTCTGCAACGCCAAATTCCGTGCGGTTAGT
>JAAUPI010000346.1 GCA_012035135.1 Microcoleus sp. CSU_2_2 | reverse complement strand
GAGCTTCGATCGGTACCTTCTGAGTTGGAACCGGAACCGATTGTGGAAATAGCGGAGTCGATCGTACCTTCTGAGTTGGAACCGGAACCGATTGTGGAAATAGCGGAGTCGATCGTACTTTCTGCCACTGAATCTGAACCAGTTGTAAAAACGTCAAAGTCGAGCGCACCTTCTCCAACTGAATCTGAACCAGTTGTCAGAAATCGGCAAGCTAAAAAAAAGCCACAACCCAGTAGCGATTCTTCATCCGAACAGCCACCAGTCGCCAAAAAGCGACAACCAATAGAAAGAAAACAACAGGCTATTAACGACAATAAAACACCCCCCGCTGGCGACGCAGAATGAACCAATTCCCAATTTCCCAATTACCAATTACCAATGTTAATAATGATTAGTAATATTATCGCAATTTACCGCAAAGAATTGCAAAGCTATTTTGCATCACCCTTAGCTTATGCGATCGCAGCAGTCTTTTGGCTCATCACCGGCTACTTTTTAATCGCCATTCTCCTCGCTCCGGACGGATTAATTCCCCAAATCTCCCAGCGAGATCAAATGGGAATTACCGAACCACCCATCGACGTTCCCTACGAATTTTTGCAACTCTTCCTGCGAATTATGGGTTCCCTTTCATTATTCGTATTACCCGCACTCTCAATGGGACTTTACGCCGAAGAACGCAAGCGTGGCACTTTAGAATTATTAGCCACATCGCCCTTAACAAACTGGGCAGTTGCTACCGGAAAGCTCCTCGGCGTTTTAACATTTTATACCACAATGTTGCTGCCCCTGATCTTCTGCGAGGCGATCGTCCTCAGTTCCTCAAATCCTCCCGTAACCCCCGCCGTTCTTTTACTAGGACACGCCGGCTTAATCTTGCTAGCAGCCGGAGTTTTGTCCCTAGGAATGTTTATTTCCTCTCTCACAGACAGCACAATTTTATCAGCCATTCTCACCTTCGCTCTTGTATTATTTCTCTGGGTGATTGATGCAGCCGCCGTCGGTATCGGTGGGTCCTTCGGAGCAGCACTAGCACAACTTTCGCTGCTTACGCATTACACTAATCTTGTCAAAGGAGTTTTTGATACCAGCAGTTTAATTATGTTTGCCAGCTACATTGTTTTAGGAATATTTTTGACAGCACAGTCGATCGACGCCTTGCGGTATCAGCGTTCTTAACAGAAGAAGGAAAAGGGCCAGAAAAAAAAGGGGGAAAGAAAGGAAATGTTTTTTTAGCGTTAGTTCATTATTTTACAGAGTACCTCAAACAATGAGATTTATCAATCCCAAAATCGACTTGGCGTTCAAAAAGATATTCGGATGCAACGAAAGCAAAGACATTCCGATCAATTTTTTAAACGCAATTCTCTATGAAGCACAGCCCGTCATCCAAGACTTAGAAATAATCGTCCCCCAAGCCGGAGTCACAACTTGCGGAATCAAAGACACCTACCTGGATATCAAAGCTAGAATTAACGGCGATAAAATAGCGCTCATCGAACTTCAAGTAATCAACGTGTCCTCTTTCGGGAAAAGAGTGCTGCACAATGGTGCTAAAACCTATTCCCTGCAATTAACAGGCGAAGAACGCTACGAAAAACTAAAAAAAGTAATTTCTTTAAAAATTGCCAATTTTGAAATGTTTTCAAATCAGACAGAAGTCATTTCGCGGTTTGTTTTTAAGGAGAAAGAGCAACAATTTGATTATCCCGATACTGAAATAGAGTTAGTATTTGTCGAACTGCCAAAATTCAGCAAAGAATTAGCACAATTAGAAACAACCGCAGACAAATGGATTTACTTTCTCAAGAGTACCAGCACTCTGGAGACATTACCGGAAATACTGAGTGCTGTTCCCGAAATTCAGAAAGCTTTAAAAGTTGCCAGCGAGAACAACTTTACTCAGCAAGAATTAAAAGAATTAGCAAAACAGGAGTTGTGGGTTCACGACCAGCAGAGTGAAATAAATTTGGCTAGAGAACAGGCAACAAAAACAGCTAAACTATCCTTGATATTGCGTCAAATGGTGCGACGTTTCGGCACAACAATAGAGCCAGAAATAGAAAACAGCATTCGTCAATTATCCGTAATTCAATTAGAAAACTTAGGAGATGCCGTGCTAGATTTCAAAAATCTGTCAGACTTAGCAGCATGGTTGCAGACAAATACTATAGAATAATCTTCTCTAATTTCAATTTAGTCACCCGATATTTACCTTATGAAAATTAGCAAAACCAATAATTGGAAATACATTTTTTGGCTGGGTCCCCTCCTCATCGCAGCGGGAGTGACAGCAAGAGTTGTCTCCGCAGCATGGGAACCCCTGACAGTTGGTCTACTGATTGCTGGAATAGTGACGATCGCACTTTGGGTATTGTACATCTCCTACGAACAAGGTTTTTGGGGGCAGCGTTCTACTCAAGCCAGCACCAATGCCCTGATTTCCACCCTAGCTGTCTTATTGATTCTGGGGGTAATTAACTTTTTAGTTGTTCGCTATCCCACTCGCATCGACTTAACCGAAAGCAAACAATTTACCCTCGCCCCCCAAACTCAACAAATATTGCGCAACCTGCAACAACCAGTCAAAGTTTGGGTATTTGACCCCACCCAAAATCCTCAAATTAAAGAACTGCTGGAAAGCTACAAACGTGAGGGAGGCCAAAATTTCCAATTCGAGTTTGTTGACCCGCTAGCTCAACCGGGAAAAGCTGGGGAATTTAGTATTACTAGCATCGGAGAAATTTACCTACAATCAGGTGACAAAAAACAGGAACTTCAAAAAGGCGGTACAGCTTTTGGTAGCGACCCAAATCAAGGGCTTTCGGAAATAAAACTTACCAATGGCTTAGAAGAAATTCTCAGTACGCGCAATCCAACTGTTTACTTTCTCCAAGGAAAAGGAGAACGCCCGCTACAGGAAGGTCAAGGCGGAATTCAGCAAGCTGACAAATTCCTCAAGGATAAATACTACATCACGGAACCGCTGAATTTGGCAGAAAGTAAAGAAGTGCCAGCAAATGCAGATGCTGTAATTATTGCTGGGCCGGACAAACCTTTTGCAGATGCAGAAATTAAAGCCATTAAAGCTTATCTCGATCGCGGTGGCAGTGTATTGTTAATGGTAGACCCAGCAATCAATCTGGGATTGGACAAACTGCTACAAGAATGGGGCGTAAAACTAGATACCCGTTTGGCTATCGATGCTTCCGGCACCGGTCAAAGATTCGGTCTTGGGCCCACGGTTCCCACAGTCAGAAATTACGGCCAACATCCAATTACTCAAAGTTTCGGTAGTGCTATTTCCTTCTATCCGTTTTCTCGTCCTTTGGAAACCACAAACGTAGAAGGAGTAGAAGCAGAACCGCTGATTTGGACGAGTCAGGAAAGTTGGGCTGAAAGCGATTTGACGACTAAGAAATTGGAGTTCGATCCCAAGACCGATCGACAAGGCCCGTTATTATTAGGTGTAGCTTTAGTTCGATCGAACACAGCCAGCACTCCATCAACTCCATCAACTCCCTCCCTCTCCCCGATACCTTCATCTGCAACGCCTTCACCCTCACCCACAACAACAACTCCGACTCCAACAACTTCACCCTCACCAACAACTTCACCCTCGCCAACAACTTCACCCTCGCCCAACAACTTCACCCATCG
>JAAUPI010000072.1 GCA_012035135.1 Microcoleus sp. CSU_2_2 | reverse complement strand
CATCCCCGTTATAATTGGTATGGTGCGTCGCTATGAGATCTCCCAATAGCAACGAGAGTTGTTCGTAGCGACGCACCCTACATTTACTACATTTACGAGATTATAAAAGGGGTAAGTAACCCGGATTTGGTATTAAAGGTGGCGATGCACCCACGACTAGTAAGGTGCGTCGCTGATCGATTGTCGATTTTTCTAGGGATTTAAGGGTGGCGATGCACCCTACGACTAGTAAGGTGCGTCGCTCATCGATTGTCGATTGTTCTAGGGATTTAAGGGTGGCGACGCACCCTACGACTAATGACTAATGACTAATGACTTCTAGTAATTTCTAGAGTAATTCTGCCACCAAAATCAGGGATAGGGGCGGCAGGCTTTGATAGTTGTATTTTGACCTGCTCAACTAACGGTAGTTGTAAAAGTGCTTCGGCAATCGTATCTGCTAGACGTTCGATCAATAAAAATTTCGACTCTTTGACTAATTTTTGAATCAGAGTAATTGCGCTACGGTAATCGAGAGTATGTTCGATATCATCGCTTTTGCCAGCTTTCGATAAATCTAGCCAGAGAGTGACATCCACTTCAAACCTTTGTCCCAATACCTGTTCTTCCGGTAGATAGCCAGTGTATCCGTAGCAGCAAATACCTGTAAGTTGAATAGAATCCATTTTGCAATAAACTAAAAGTGTGTTACCTGTACCAAATTGTATTAAAGCAGATAAAGTTATATTTCTCTTCCCTCTGTGCCCTCTGCGGTTTAATCACTCTTATTCTATCTTAAATTTCAAAACGGGAGCATCCCGATTTTGTAAACATATCCGCAGGGCGAAGCATTCGCGCCTATATCCTATCGATTATACGAGAGATTTTAAACGCGAATGCTTCGCCCCTACAAAAACTGGATGCTCCCTTCAAAACTCTCCTCCTTTCTCTAACTTGTCCAGAAAATCCTCAGCAACTTCACACCATTTTTGCCTAATTTCTGCATCTTCTGGCTTGTCTGTCAAGCTACGACCTTGTAATTCAGGATATTTATTGTAAAATAACTCATCTACTTTCTGATAAAATATATCCCGATCGATATTGAGATCTTTGCGCCGCTTGCCAATTTTTTCTTGTCGCGCTATTTCTGCATTCAAGGATGTATCTACTGGAAATTGTGGCAACTCTGGAAATTTAGGTAACTCTGGTAACTTTGGCAGCGTAAAACCTGATTTAACTATATTAAAAGCGAGCATTCCCGGCAATAAAACCACGCTTAAACTTGCTACTGCTTTCCAAGGAATTAAATTGAAAATGTTGATATTAACAATTTGAGGGTTTTGCCTAACAGGATTATTATGGCTAGCAGTTTTAGTGCTATGTTTTAAAGGGCGACCGACAAAGTTCATTGTCACCATTTGGGAAATCGTACTGCTAATTTGAGATAATTTTGGATCTTTGAGTGCTTCGCGGACTTCTTTGGCTGATTGGTAGCGATCGCCCGGTTGTTCTGCTAACATTCGATCCAATACCGTCCCTAAATTTGGGCTAACATTAACGTGCGATCGCCAATCCCAACTTTTTTGATTAATATCGTACAATTTTTGAGGTTTTTTGCCAGTTAGCAATACTAAAGCCGTGACAGCTAAAGCGTACAAATCGCTAGCCGGAGAGACTTTACCCTGGCGAATTTGTTCCATGGGCGAATAACCCTGTTTGCCGATCGTAGTATCCGATTGTCCCTTAGACTGAAATAGAGCACTCGCTACGATTTGTTTGACAGAACCGAAATCAATTAAAAATGGTAATTTGTCAGCATCATGCTGAATAATATTGTCTGGAGAAACATCGCGGTGAATTAATTTTTTTGAGTGGATGTACTCTAAAACCGGTAAAAGCTGAAATAGTAATTGAGTAACTTCGGCTTCGCTAAATTTTTTACCTTGTTGCTGACGCGATATCAGCAGTTCTTCGTAGGTTTGACCAGGGATATAATCTTGCACTAAAAATAAACATTGATTACCGCCGATATCCGTTCGCAAAAGTTCTCGAAAGCGAGGGATTTGCGGATGTTGAAGATTGTAAAGCATACTCGATTCGCGATCGAACAATTCGGCAGCTTTCGGGCTGTTAACCACCGGAGAAAACTCTTTGAGTACGCATTGTTCGTTGTAGCGGTTGATATCTTCTGCAAGGTAAGTGCGCCCGAAGCCGCCGCGGCCTAATTCGCGGAGGATGCGGTAGCGTTTTTCGAGGGTGGAACCTGGGGTGAGGAGGGAGGAGTTAGACATAGACAATTGAGAATGGTTCGAGTTGGGGAGTCGCGGAGCACGGTATAGCTTATTGTAGCTAAGTTTGGTTGGATGGGAGGTTGACTATCCAGCAATATCAATGTTCTAATCAATAGTTTTATCGATCGTTTGATGATATAGACTCTTCCTCATCATCATTTGACTCTGACAAATTTTCCTCCTCTTGCTGTGACTCCATAAGCTCTGCAAGCAATTGCTTTAAGTTCTTGTCAGGAGGACGCTTGGGAAACTCACTGTGTGTATATATCCATGCAAGCTCTATTACATTTTGAGTACGATCCACCAAGTACATAAGTCTTCCCTGGCCCGCAGCACCCCGTAAATTTGGCATATCAAAGTAATACTTTCGGAATTCCCATTCCTCCGATTTGCTCAAACTTCCCGGCCATCCTTCAGCGAAAGAATTAGGTAGAAAAGGATTGCTACTTAAATTTTTGACAATTTGTGCAATACAATCCTGAAAAACTTTCTTAGCTTTTTCACCCTTATAATAGCGCTTCAGAAGCTCTTTGTACGAACGCTTAAATTTATTAGATGAATTAATCCGAAACACTGCTCAGCCACTCACAAAACTCATCGGGTGTCATTGCAGGAAGGCCCGATTTAGCCAAAGTTTCCTGCACAACTTCAGCCATTGTTTGCTCATAATCTGGATGTTCTTTTTCGATCGCTCCAAGTACAGCATTTTTTAGACGGATTAAGGCCCTGAAGTAGTCAGCCAGAACATCTGTTTCACCGCAGATTAACATCCAAGCTAATGACAGCCTTGTTCGCAGAGAAGCCCAAAAACCCTGATTACCGTCTTGATGGATAATTGAGGTGTAAATCAGAGCTTTAAGCAAATCGCGTTCCACATCTGAAAAGTCTTCCCACTTATTCTCTACTGCTGTTGCTAAAGCCTCAGCTTTTTGGGCGATCAATCGCAACCTTGACTGACTTACTGTATGCGGTTGAGATATTTGCCGAATTTCCTGGGCGTTAATGGTCATTGAAGCGGACATTTGTTTCACCTCCCGGCGCGATTGCGAACGGTATAGATCGAGTATAGCAGTGCGATGGTTCATCGCGAGCAGAACCGTACTATTCTATTCTACAACTCCCGATGCGTAAATTCCTGAGCATCTTTCCCCACATAACTCGCGGCAATATGACCATTTCCAACAACTCGATACTTATACGTCACCAATCCTTCTAAACCAACAGGCCCGCGAGGTGGCATTTGCTGCGTGCTAATCCCTACTTCTGCACCGAAACCGTAGCGGAAACCATCGGCAAATCTAGTCGAACAATTGTGATATACTCCAGCCGCATCGACTTGATTTAAAAATGTTTCTGCGATTTCGCTGTCTTCGGTAACAATGACATCTGTGTGTCTTGAACCGTAAGTATTGATGTGGTTAATTGCCTCTTCTACAGAGTCTACTATTTTGATTGACAAAATTAAATCGCTGTATTCTGTAGACCAATCTGTTTCTGTTGCTTCTGCAATATTTTCTAAAATTTCGCGGGTGGTTTCGTCTCCCCGGAGTTCGACTTTTTTCTGTTGCAATGCTGCGGCAACTGCGGGCAGGAAAACGGGGGCGATCGCCCTGTGAACTAACAAAGTTTCAATCGCATTACAGGCGGCTGGATACTGAGTTTTGGCATCGACGGTAATCTCTACTGCTTTGTTAATATCCGCCGCTTTGTCTGCATACAAATGACAAATTCCGTCGGCGTGTCCCAGCACGGGAATTCGGGTATTTTCCTGCACGAACCGCACGAAGGAATTAGAACCGCGAGGAATAATTAAATCTACATATTCATCCATTTTCAGTAGTTCGATCGTTTCTTCGCGGGTGGTTAGTAGCTGCGCGACTTCGGGATTAACTGCGGTTTCTGCTAAGGCTTGTTGAATGACTTTGGTCAAGATTTCGCAGGAACGGATAGCTTCTTTGCCACCTTTGAGAATCACGCCATTTCCAGATTTAATTGCCAAGGATACTATCTGAATTAACGCTTCTGGACGCGCTTCAAAAATAATCCCTAAAACCCCCAAAGGACAGGTAACGCGCTTGAGAATTAATCCTGCATCCAATTCGCGGTGAATTTGGACAGTGCCGATCGGATCTGCGAGTTTAGCAACGTCGTACACGCCCGCGATCGCGCTTTTCAACTTTACTTCATCTAGCTTCAGGCGATCGTACAATGGTTTAGCAATTCCATCCGCCTCAGCCGCTTGACGATCCGCCGCATTCGCCGCCAAAATTTCCGGCGCAGCAATTTCTAAAGCTTTAGCAATAGCCTCAATAGCTTGATTTTTGGCATCGGCAGACAAAACTGCTAACTTTCTAGCAGCGAGGCGAGTTTTTTGGGCAATTTCAAGAATTGACATAACAGCAACTTGTGAAAAATTAATTATACTCCGTGCAGGCAGACCTACATCTTTTGGATATAATATTGATTATACACTTAAATGACGTACATCCTAATAGATTCCCCCATTACCTATTACCCATTCCCAAAACTTGCAAATATGACAGCGAAAATTGCTACAATTAGCCTGTTATTTACATTGGTGACATTGGCAGTCAGCAACACAGCCTTAAAAAATCTGTGGGATTTTTTTCTCAACGATATTTCTTCGCTAGAAAAGCCAACATCTGACTTGACAATATTTCCCACGCAAACGAAGAATGAGAAGGAAAAAAACTCTATGCAAGCTATTGTCGGTAACAGCTCAGCATTAGAAAAATTAGCAGGTGAATTTGAATTTATAGAAGGGCCTATTTGGCATCCCGATGGTTTTTTACTGTTCAGCGATATTCCCGCCGATACTATCTATAAATTGACCTCTAATCGGCAAGTAGAAGTATTTCGCCGTCCTTCGGGAAAGGCTAACGGGAATACTTTAGACAAAGCAGGTCGTTTGATTACTGCCGAACACAGCAATCGCCGGATATCTCGCACTGAAAAAGACGGTAAAATAATCGCATTAGCGGATAAATACGAAGGAAAAAGGCTCAACAGCCCGAATGATTTGGTTGTTAAATCTGACGGCAGCATTTATTTCACCGATCCCTCTTACGGTGTTAGTAAAGAGCAGGAGGAATTGGGTTTTTACGGTGTTTATCGATTAGCTGTTGACGGGAAGTTAACTTTACTGGTTAAGGATATTGTTTTGCCCAACGGCATTGCCTTTTCGCCGGATGAAAAAAAACTTTATGTTAACAATTCCGAGGCCGGATACATTGGCATTTTTGATGTTACCTCAGACGGAACTGTTAGCGATCGGCGGGTTTTTGCGGAATTAAAAGACTCAAGTAAAAGTGGCGTTCCCGACGGCTTAAAAGTTGATGTAGAAGGAAATGTTTACAGTACCGGGCCGGGGGGAGTGTGGATTTTTTCGCCGTCCGGCCAACTATTGGGCAAGATTTCAGTGCCTGAGACGGCGACTAATTTAGCTTGGGGCGATCGCGATTATAAAACGCTTTATATTACCACAAGTAAAAGTCTTTATCGAATGCGCCTCAAAATTGCGGGCGTGCGATCTGGTAAGTGATCCCAAGTCCGGGTTAGCCACCCCCTTAATGAGACTGTATGGTGTGTCGCTCTGAGAATTGTTGTAAATAGCCGGGATTCTCAGAGCGACAGACCCTACCACGATCGAGGGGATGAGTAACTCGGATTTAGTATGATAAAATACAGGTTTTTCAAAGTTATGCAATGTTAATCGCCCGCTTGCACAAATTTCTGACTGCACCAGCCGATCGTACATCTCGATCGCGGACAATATTTTGGTTAATCCTCAGCCTAACATTTGCCGCAGTTTACGCAATTTTGGGGATGAAGCAAGCCTTCGGTGGCGAGTATATCGTGCAAGATGATGCCAGACAGCACGTTTTCTGGATGATGCGATTTGTCGATGCTGAATTATTTCCCAACGATTTCATCGCCAATTATTATCAATCTGTGGCTCCTGTAGGCTACAGCACGCTATACAAATTAGCAGCAACAATTGGCATTCCGGCGCTATTTCTTCACAAAATATTGCCGCTTTTTCTCGCATTAATCTCCAGTTATTACTGTTTTGGTATTGCCCTAGAAATGCTGCCAATACCAATGACTGGATTTATTGCCTCCTTGTTGTTAAATCAACATATGTGGATGACAGACGATTTGGCTTCCACGGCAGCCAGAGCTTTTATATATCCAATATTTATCGGTTTTTTATATTATTTACTGCGCGGTTGGTTGCTGCCTTGTTTGGGATCGATCGCCCTAATCGGATTATTTTATCCTCCTTACGCATTGGTGGCTGCCGGAGTCTTGATTTTACGTTTGCTCAACTGGGAAAATGGTCGTTTGTGCTGGTCGCGCGATCGCACTAATTACCTATTTTGCAGTGCAGGTTTGGGAGTTGCTTTTTTGGTAATGCTTCCCTACGCCTTGGATAAATCTGAATTTGGCCCAACTTATACAGCAACAGAAGCTAAGAAAATGGGAGTATTTGCAGCAGATGGCAGAAATGCTTTTTTTCGTCCCAATCCTATAGATTATTGGCTGACTGGTAGGGGTAGTGGCATATTTCCCAAGTCGCTGTTTACGCCTGTAACTCATTGTGCCGGATTATTATTGCCGCTGCTAGTGCTGTTTCGATCGACCTTTCCTTTAGCCGATCGGATTCACAGCAAAATTTGGCTTTTACTTCAGCTACTTTTAGCATCCTTGGGAATGTTTTTTGCCGCTCATGCCACCATTTTTAAGCTGTATCAACCAGGGCGATATACGGCGTACAGCTTGCGAATAATTATTGTGTTAATGAGCGCGATCGCCCTAACTTTAATTATAGATGCAGTCTGTTTGTGGGCATCAACCGCACAAAAAAGCTGGGATTTGAAAAGTTTATGTGCAATCATCACAACAGCAATAATTGCGATCGCAGTTGTTCTTTATCCCTGCTTGGTTCAAAAATTTCCCACCGTTGGGTATGTAGAGGGGAAAATGCCCGAATTGTACAAGTTTTTTCAGCAGCAACCGAAAGATATTCTCATCGCTTCGATCGCCCCAGAAACGGACAATTTGCCAACTTTCAGTCAGCGATCGATTTTGGTGGCAAAGGAATATGCAGTGCCTTATCAGAAAGGCTACTACAGCCGATTTCACCAACGTATGAACGATTTAATTCGCGCTCAATATACTCCCGATCGCTCTGTTTTGCAAAATTTTATTAAAACCTACGGAGTTGATTTTTGGATGCTCGATCGCCATGCTTTGACTCTTCAGTATGTAGAGGACTACGGCTGGATCGATGACTTTGATTCTACACCAGAGGCGATCGCTTCTTTGAAACAAGGGAAAATTCCTGTTTTAGCTCGATCGATCACAAATTGTGCTGTTTTCCAAAATCAAATTTTAGTGGTTTTGGAAACATCTTGTATTGCGAAATTGACGGGAATTTAAGGTTAGGCAGATCCTCTAGAAATGCTTTACCAGGCAGTGGCTGGTAACGAGAAAGTCGGGTAACTAAAACGGGATTGCTGAGTGTGTTATGATGCAGATAGAAGATAATGGTGCGGCTCAATGACACAAGTTCTCGATCGCGAAATTGTCGATGGGCGAGTGGTACTCAACGGCAACTGGGAGCAATTCAAGTTAATCCAGAAGGGTTCGGAAGATTCTCCTGGGATCAAGTTGTCTTTTTTTGCAGGTGCGATCGAAATTCTCATGCCGGGATTCCAACACGAAAATTTTTCGGAAATCATTGGTTACTTGGTGACAACTTTTTTGCTGGCGCAAGGCATTAGGTTTTACCCTTCTGGTTCCATGACGCAGGAGAAAACGGGAGAAGTTTCAACCCAAGCCGACAAATCATTTTGTTTGGGAGAAGTTAAATTTATTCCCGATTTGTCGATCGAGGTAGTTTATACCAGCGGCGGATTGAGCAAGTTGCCAAAATATCGAGCTTTGGGCGTGCCGGAAATCTGGTTTTGGGAGGATGGTACTTTGCGGCTTTATCATCTCCGAGAAGATGGATATGAAGAAGTAATTCAGAGTCAACTTTCAGGATTAAAAACGCTGGATATTGACCTGCTAAAACGCTGCATTTTGATGGGAGAAACTGATTTGGCTGAAGCGGTGAAGGTCTTTGGGCAGGGAATCTCGACTGTCTGAGATTGAAATAAAATAGCCAAATAAGCTGTTTTGCATCTAGATTGTCTTAAGATGACGCAGAGCCTCTGGATCTGCGTTATACCAAATCCGGGTTACTTACCCCTTTTATAATCTCGTAAATGTAGTAAATGTAGGGTGCGTCGCTACGAACAACTCTCGTTGCTATTGGCAGATCTCATAGCGACGCACCATACCAATTATAACGGGGATGGGAAACCCGGATTTGGTATTACTAGGCAGAGCCTAGTAACGATAAATAAACAGAAATCTAGTTCTTTGTAGGGTCAATCCCCCTGTGGTTGTCATCCCCTTTGGCTCTCTTCCCGATCGAGCTAAATATATATCCGTGATCGAGTTCATAGAAAATGAAATATTGCACAAAGGCTCGATCGCGAATTCTCTCTTTTACAACATTATGGCAACACTTTTCGTCAACTCGGCAACAGGCAGCGATTCGGCAGCCGGCAACCAATCAGCCCCATTCAAAACTATCGCCCGCGCCCTCAGTCGCGCTGCATCGGGTAGCATAATTCAGCTAGCAGCAGGAACTTATAGCACCGCCAGTGGCGAACAATTCCCCCTAGAAATTCCCTCTGGAATCAAAGTTGTCGGCAATGAAACCAACCAAGGCCGTGGCATTCTGATTCAAGGAAGTGGCAAATTTGTCAGTCCTACCGCTGCGAGTCAAAATGTCACTATACTGCTAGCAAACGATGCCGAATTGCGGGGAGTTACTGTCACTAATCTCGATATTCGTGGCACAGCAGTCTGGATTGAGTCAACTTCTCCGACTGTCGCTAACTGCACTTTCACGCTTTCTAAGCGGGAAGGCATATTTGCCACGGGTAATGCTAATCCTGCGATTGTAGACAACATATTTCGGCAAAACTCTGCCTCTGGCGTAATTATGGCGGGGACTGCTAAAGGGGTAATACGGCGCAATTTTTTTCAAAATACAGGTTACGCCATCTCTCTACAAGCTCAATCGGCTCCTTTGATAGTTGACAATCAAATTTTGGAAAATCGATCGGGTATAGTTCTAACAGGAGATTCTCAGCCAATTATCCGCAAGAATCGCATTGAAAAAAATACTCAAGATGGTTTGACAGCAGCAGGAAAGTCGCTGCCAGATATTGGTACTGCTCAAGATTTGGGCGGCAATATCTTTCAGAATAATGGTGAATTTGATTTGCAAAATGGAACTGCAAGCAAAATTTTTGCGGTGGGAAATCAACTTAATCCTTCGCAGGTGAAAGGTTTATTTGAGTTGGGTATTGTGACGCCGACTCCGACTCCGACTCCCACGCCGACTCCGACACCAACACCAACTCCTGGAGGGACAAACTTCATCGACATCAGCACGCACTGGGCGAAGGATTTTATCGAACGTCTGGCAAAGATGAATATTATCAAAGGGTTTCCCGATCGCACTTTTAAGCCCGATGATAATTTAACTAGAGCTCAGTATGCGGCTTTGTTGGTGAAGGCGTTTGAGCTTGCACCACGGCGTCAGGCGACGATTTTTAGCGATGTGGCGGCGGATTTTTGGGCTTTTGGGGCGATAGAAAAAGCGAATCGAGGTGGGTTTTTGGTTGGATATCCCGACAATACATTTCGCCCAGATCAGAATTTGACCAGAACTCAGACTCTTGTATCTTTAGTAAATGGCTTGCAGCTTGTTGGTGGCAACCCCAATTCTTTAAGCGTTTATATCGATAGAGCTCTGATCCCCAGCTATGCCACCGACGAGGTAGCAACGGCAACAGAACGCAAAATGGTGGTAAACTATCCTTCGCGCGATCGGATTTCCCCTGCCCGCGACATCGCTCGTGGCGAGATATCCGCCCTCATCTATCAAACTTTAGTAGCAACAAACCGAGCAGAACCAATTAACTCTCCCTACATCGTCTAGGAAAATTGGGAAGACTTCGAGCACTTCTTAGCCCCCCTCATCCCCCAGGGCTGTTTCATTCTCACCAAAAAACTCAAATGATGGGGGGATGGGGCAGGGCGGTTTCATTCTCCAAAAAACGAGGGTTTTGTAGGAGCTGTAGGGGCGGTGCCCCCGTGCCCGCCCTCTCTCCCTCCCGTGCCTACCCCCCCCACCGACGATATATTGGTTATTTCAGGCATTGGGGCAGCCACTCTTTGCTGCCCCTACAAGAGAATGAAACCGCCCTGGGGGTGAGGGGGGGTTCCAATTACCAATTACCCATTACCAGATGTATCCTAACTGAGAGTTGATACTTGAATACTCAGTCCCCAACGAGGCTTTTATGAATGCACTTCCCAAAACTATTATCCACTGGATTTACTCCGCTACTGTTTTCTGTACAATTTTCGCAGTACAGCAACAAAAAGCTACGGCCGCAGTCCTATATAACGGCTGGAATTATGCGATCGACTCTTTCAGCGATGGCGTAACTGGCGCCCAAATTGGCGGAGGTGAATTTGAATTTTATGGTATCGCCGTCAAAGAAACATCAAATACAGCTTTTATCGCGATAAACTCTAATCTAAGTTTAGCAGGATCTGCTAACCCGCTAAGTCAAAGAGGCAACATCAACTACGGCGATTTATTCTTCAACTTTTCCGGTCAAAACTTCAATACAGCTAACGCAAACAGTAGCTTATTCGCCGTTCGTTTTGCAGAAGAAAATGACTCTAGCGTGCCAACAACAGGCGTTTACAGCAATGTTACCGCTAAAAATGTTGCCAGAAGCAACAGCGGATTTATGAATTTAAATCAATATAATACCATGGTTGCATCTTCAGGGGGAACCCCGTCAATGGGAGACTTAGCTGCTACCGATCCCTATTTTGAACAAACAGGTAACTGGACGGTTCTCAACTCAATTGCTACAGGGACAAAAGTCGGAGAAATTAATTTTTTAAACCTAGCAACTTTGACGGCTATTGGTCTTGATTTCAGTCAGTTTAATGCAGTAGGTTCGCAAACAATCGGATTCAGTTTCGATAAATCGTCAATGCCTTCTGGGAGTTATGTTGCTAACTTTTTTGCCGAATGCGCTAATGATGCGATCGCCCTTCAAGGGTCTTTTGAAGCCGTACCAGAACCTTCGACTTTGTTTGGTACTTTCGTAGGATTTAGTATTTTAGGTATTGGCGCGGCGAAACGTAGGGTTAAGAGCAAGGTTGGCTAAAATTAAAAGTTGGCAGCGGATTCAATCTCACACCGAAAACCCCTACTCAACTGCTTTGCGCCACTAAGGATTACAGTCCTCACTACAAACTTTTTATTGTGGAACAGGCATCTTGCCTGTTCAGTTAATAATCGCCTCCAGCGCCATATTGCCACGCTTCAATTAATCGGTGAAAGTAGTATTGCTGCTGCGGTGATAAATTTTTTACCTGCGGTTCTATGACTTTTCCCAAAGGTTGCAATCCGGTATAAACTCCTAAATTCACATAATGAACTATCCAATCTAGCAAATTAGCTATTCCTACTTGTGGGATAATTTTCATAACTAATCCGGGATGGCTAATTGCTGTTTTAAAAAGCGTTTTAGATAAAGCCGGAAATAGCACGATATCTTGAAGAAATGGTTTGAGAACTGGTTCTCCCAACTCTTCCATGACCTGGAAGACGCTAGCCAAAAGTTGATTAATTTGATTGGGATCTATTTTTTGATTCATAGCGGCACTCATGGAACGCTGAAACAACCAAGTCACTGATAAGTTGGGCTGGTATGGTTGTAAAAGCGCGATCGACTTTTGACTGAGATTGTCGCTGGAAAGTGCTTCGTGAATTCCTAGAGTCAAGCGTTTGAGGTGGCGCACCATTGCCCCGAAACCCCCAAAACTAAGGGGAGATTGGCTGCCGCTACTGTCTCCGACTGGGAGAATGCGGTTCCAAGGCGTTTTTAGAGGACTTTGGCGATAACAGGGAAAAAATCCGTAGAGTGCTCTTTGGAATTTTAACTGTTCGAGTTCGACGTTTTGATATTGCGGTAATAAGCGCAAATAGTCATCAAATAATGTTTCTAAACTGAATCTTTCTGCGTCGGCATCTAAGTAAGTAAATAAGTAAGTTGTGCGGCCATCTCGTGCGGGAAATGCTTCCCAAAAATATTGGCACTGATTTTGCATTGGGGTAAAAGATGCAAATATATCGCCCGTGTCGTTTTTCGGGAGTCCTTGAGCGCAACTACCGACGACTAAACATACAGCATCGGGTTTTTTCCCTTGTCTTGCTTGTCTAACAATGGGAGAAAAATGTCCCATTGCGTCTAATAATAACCTGGTCTTAAATAAGTTTTGTTTAAGAGCGGGTGTTTGGTCGGTTGAATCTGTACTGTTAGATTCTACGACGACTCCATCGGGGTGAATTGTGGCTGCTTGAAATGGTGTATTTTCAAATAGTTTGCCTCCGGCTTCGAGGAATCGCTGTTTGAGGGTTTCGAGGAGGTAAACTGGGTCTATACCAATATTTAGTACGTCGCGCACCCAGATGTCCGGGGTGTTGGGAAAGCTGATGCGGGCTGGGTTATATTCGGTGGCGATCGCATTTTCGATTTCTGCAACCGACAGCAAATTTAGTTCTACGAATGCGTCTAATTCTTTGCGAGAAATGTTCCATTCTTGATCTCGCCCGCGCAGGATACCGCGTTCGAGTAAGGCCACTCGCCAACCTCGCACGGCTAAGGCTGTACCGATTAATATGCCGAGGGTGCCGCCGCTGATAACTATGTCGAAATCGAGGGTTTCGAGAGGTTGTTGGCTGTGTTTGACGGCTTGGGGTATCGGTGCGGTGTTGTGTTTGAGATTGTGCCAGAGTCGATCGACTTTTCGCAAGCCTCCGAGGGCATCTCCTGGCAGTTGGGAGAGAATTTGTTCGGTGAGTGACATCTGGTTTGAATATGGCTTTGACTAAACTACCTAAGCTGTTGGACGCTTGTGCGTTTGCAACTTTTAAGTTCGCTGTTTTGGTAATTGCTATGGTTAAATTCAGGGGGCGATCGTGTCAAAATTCGGTCAAAACTACAACAACGGTAGGGTCGATCGAAATCATCAAAGCATAGAAGCTTGACTGCGAGAGAACGGGACAGACGGGGCTCGAACCCGCAACTTCCGCCGTGACAGGGCGGTGCTCTAACCAATTGAACTACTGTCCCTCGTTTTTGCCTGTTTTTCAGGCACAATCTCTATTATTCCTACTACCGTACTCTTTGTCAAGAGGTTTTTTGAACTTTTATTTTCAAGCCCAAAATCTGAGTCTCCTGCAAGGGGCTGAAGTTGTTGTCACTGACTAAAATCAGACCTCTGCTACCATCGCTTAACACCGGGCCCAATGTCAAGCCTTCAATGTTGTCTAGAGGGACTTTCAGGGTTTCAAAGTCCAGCAGCAGCCGTTTTTGAACGGGAGAAAGTTCGCTGAGACGACTTTTGAGGCTGTCGAGTCCTTCAATCCGATCGGCCTTTTCTGTGGAAATCTCAAATAGTTTGATGGTATTTCCCGTTTCCATAGAGAAAGCACGCTCTAAACTCAGCAAGCGATTTTCGTCGATCGCGACTAAATCCACTAAACCATTAGTAACAAATTTGCCCTCAGGATTGGCGCCCGCTGGTAGCGGTTCGGTGATGTACAAGAATTCTCGATCGACTTTGCCACCAACCGCATCATACCGCAAAATCCGGCACGGGCTGCCACTTTGCAGGGAAGTTACTGCGCCATCTTGAACTAAGGCATTTTCTGTGGCTGTAAATAGGTATTTGCGATCGGGCGTTAAAGCCAAACTTTCAAATGCTAAATTGTTGCGGACGCCCTTATTGCCTTTGTCATCGGGCAAAAACAGTTCAGGAATTACCAGAATTTTGAGGAGTTTACCTTCGAGAGAAAACTCTTTGATGAAAGGAGCGATTTTGCGATCAACATCTCCCTCAGAAGACACAAACACGCTGTTGCCAGTAAAAGCTATCCCTTCTGGATCGAGACTTAAATTCGGGAAAGTTTTGCCATTTTCGTCTAGTAAAGTTGTCACACCAGTAAAAGCAATTTGCTCTTTTTCTAATTTACCAGATGTCAAATCGATTTTAACCGAGTAGAAACGTGCCGGAGCTTTACTACTGCGGTCATCGGAAATGACATAATAAACTTGTTGATCAGGATCGTAAGTAATTCCAGAAAGTCCACCAATCTCCGTCCCCTGAAACGGAGAACCTGCAGGAAATATCGCTCTGCCGATTAAGTCTATTTTAGTAACAGCGAAAGATTGAGCTGAGAGGTTTATCAAAATAGCAGCAGTTGCTGCAATCAAAAAACAGGCAATAAATATAGTGGCTTTTGCTAGATTTCGCATTTTACTAAATATTGTAAGATTAGTATCTCGTTGCCTTTCGATCGCGCGTTTCCCCAAAGTCCGGCAAGGGTTTAAACCCCTGCCTCATAGCGAAAGTCGGTTAAAACCGACTGTGGAATTTTACATAAGTTATCGGTAGAATCTAACGAAAAATGTGATAAATCTTAGTCCTCTTCTAGAGGCAACTATGTTCGATCCAACAAAAAATTGGTCAGCCAGTCCTTAACCACATAAGTAGCACGACAATCGTCCTCATTGTAACGGACGATCGCCTCCAAGATCGATCGATCGCCAGTTTTTAACCAATCATCGTACCAGCAGACGCACTGAGCACCGTTAGCTTTGGCATCTCGCCACTCAAAACCCAGCCAGCGGGCTATGGGTTTGAGTGCGTAACTTTCTACTGGCATTATTGCTTTTTGAGTAACATATTTATGGATATCTATAAAGCGTTTGAGCACGGGTTTCCACAGGTGTGCTGGCGTGTTGTAGAGTTTTGCAAGTCGCTTAAAAGTCTTGATTTCGTAGTCGCAGAAGTGAAAAATAGGAGCAATCGGATAAGTCCACATTAATTCTAAAAAATCTTCCCAAGCCGCTCCTTCTTCTGCTGCACTTTCTGCTAAAAAATCGTAATATTTCTCTGTATTGTTGTACCTGTCAACGACTAACACTCCGTGCAGGTAATCTAAGTTTAAGTCCGGTTCTGCTTCAATATCAAAATAAAGTTCGATCGGGGCGATCGGCAAAAACACCGATTGGGAATACGGAATTGGTTTCGGGCGCAGAATCGGCGCAGGTATAGAATTTTTTGCAGGTTTATTTTCGGTATTTTTTACTTGTTCAACGGCGCTGCTATCCAAAATATTGTCTGCAATATATGATACTAATTGAGATGAGTTATCTTCGGCATTATTCTCACTTCTGATTTCTTTTCTATCATTAATTCCTGTATCCGCGTCAAAATCTGTGTCGTGCCTTCCCTCTTCCCTCTTGCCCCCTTGGGGGGAGTAGGGGGTTCTTCTTCCCTCTTCTTTTTGACTGAAATCCGTCACATCCGTTACAGAATCTGTTGCCGAACTTCCTTCCTCTCGCAAAAACGGTTGATTGAGCAAAGTCGATCGCGCTTGTTGCACCACATCGACAGCTACTCCCGCGACAAATTCTGGATAACTCGCCAATAAATCGGAACTAGCATTCGCCAGAGATTCTAAATCTGTCAATCCGAGGACTTTTAGCGTAGCATATCGCTTAGCCGTAACTCCAGGCAATAACGAAAGGTGTTTAATAGATTCAGCTTCCTCGTGACAAGTGCTATACCAACCGCAAAGAGTGCACTTTTGGCGGGAAATGAAAACCTCCGGTTTAGCCCGATTTTCTAACATCTCAATGCACTCATCCAAAATCTCGAACATCTGAGGCATTCTCTGGTAGAGATTCACATCCCAAAGTCCTTTTTTTCGCAACATCAGCCACGCAGTTTCGGGCATAATTCCCTGGACGTAACCTAACACTTGTGCGTGAAAAGCTGCGATAATTTGATAATCTAGTTTGGGTCGCTTGCTGAGCCAAATATCGGCAGTCGCATAACTCCAATCACCAAATTTGGAATTTCCCGGCTGTTTGATTAATAAATGCGGGCGACTGACGAGAGTAATTTCAGAAGAGTGCAAAATGGAGGAGGAAAGACGCACTGGAGTTTCGGGAATTTCACCGATTTCTGGCAAATATTGGCCGTCTATTCCTAACACCGAAGCTGTTTCACCGTTGGTTTTGCCTAATTTATCTTGGCAAAGAACTCCTCGATAAATGCGATCGACTCCTTGCTGCATTAAACTCAAAGTAGCCGCCGCACCAGTCGCCCAATCTCCTCTAGGATAATATGGTTTTTGGTAAGTCTCGGATTCTAAAGTTTGTTGCTGGTATGTCGAACTGTCGCTCATCAATTTTAGCAGAAAATCGCTGGGCGGATCTAGTTGTTTCCAGTCTCCCCAAGTGTCTAAAAATGCTCGGAGATTGCATCGTTGATAGGAAAGTAGCAGTTTGTCAGTTATTAACATTTAGTTCGCAGAAGGAAGTTCGGCAAAGGATTCTGTAACGGATGTAACGGATGTCAGTCAGAAGTCAGAAGTCAGAAGAACCCCCCAAGGGGGGAAGAAGGAAGAGGTTTTGGACGATCGACATTTTACGTTTAATTCTCTCAGCGTGCTTATCATAAAAAGGTAGAAAATCCACAGCATCAGTTCTTCAATATTAACGCTATCAATAATTCCGCAGAAAAAATGACAAAGGACAAACACCGGCAACAATTTCCAGCTTTGGCCAATAAAGCTTATTTTAACTGCGGCGGACAAGGGCCGTTGCCTGAGTCTGCTTTAGAGGCGATTTATGAGGCTTACAAGCGGGTGCAGCTTGGGGGGCCGTTTTCGGGGGAGGTGGGGGCTTGGGTGGTTCAGGAGGCGATGCTGACGCGACGGGCGATCGCAAACGAGTTAGCTGTCCCTCCCGAAACGATCGCCCTGACTGAAGATGTCACCGTCGGCTGCAATATTGCTCTGTGGGGCATTGATTGGCGATCGGGCGACCATTTGCTGCTTTCTGACTGCGAGCACCCCGGCATTGTAGCTAGTGTAAATGAACTTCAGCGCCGTTTCAACCTTGAGGTTTCGGTTTGTCCGTTGGCGGCTACTTTGAATGGGGGCGATGCGGTGGCGGTAATTACTGATTATTTGCAGCCAAATACTCGTTTGTTGGTAATCAGTCATATTTTGTGGAATACGGGCCAAGTTTTGCCTTTGGCTGAGATTGTACAAGTGTGTCATGAATCCTATAAACCCCCGATCCAAGAGGATTTATCACTGATTCAATCCCGTGGGGAAACAGATATAAACCCCTCCCTAACCCAAGAGGATTTTTTCCGAATTCAATCGGGCGTACAAGAAAGTTTTTCCGATCGAAAGTACCAAGTTAGAGTGTTAGTTGATGCGGCTCAATCTGTCGGCGTTTTACCTTTAAATCTGATTGAGTCGGGAGTTGATTTTTATGCTTTTACAGGTCATAAATGGTGGTGCGGTCCGGAGGGTTTGGGCGGGCTTTATGTGAGTGCGGAAGCTTTGGCAGATTTGCACCCGGTGTTTATCGGTTGGCGGGGAATTGTGACGGATTCTAGTGCTAAGGTTATGGGATGGAAGCCCGGATCTAAGCGCTACGAAATTGCGACTTCTGCTTATCCTTTGTATGCGGGTTTGCGAAGTGCGATCGCCCTTCAACACGAATGGGGAACTGTTGAAGAAAGGTATGCAGAAATCTGCCGTTTGAGCAAATATTTGTGGGAGAGTTTGTCGGAAATTAGTCATGTAAAATGTTTGCGAACTTCGGCGCCGGAAGCTGGTTTAGTTTCGTTTCAATTAACTAACGGGATGCCGCACAAACAGTTGGTCGATTTGTTGGAAAAACAGGGAATCATGGTGCGGACAATTCTGAATCCCGATTGCGTGCGGGCTTGCGTTCACTATTTTACCACTGAGGCGGAGATCGATCGATTGGTAGGGGCGATCGGCATAATGTAGGGTGCGTCGCCGCCCTTAGCTATTTCAAATAGCTGCAAAATCTCATAGCGACGCACCTACAAAATTTGGGGCGATCGTAATACTGTAGGGTGCGTCGCCAAGATAATTTAACCAGTGTTTTGTTACCGGGCTTTAGTGTGTCGGTATCCACATTTTTTGCGTAGAGATGTTGATTAAATAAGAAGAATATTCTGTCAACAAACAGCGAGTATTACATACCATAATATTTGTTACCGCCAGTCAGCAACCTTTCCCTCATCAACTTGCCCGAAAGCTAATGGATATGATGTGCCTTGGGGGAGAGTGGATTGGACGGATCGCAATCTTCCAAAAGAATTAGCAGTAGAGGGGTGAGATTACAGGGCATTGTGCTAAACTAAGAGTTGGAGTGCATATATATATTCCCTATGACTAACCAGCGCCTAGAATCCTTCCAAACAGCCTTCCAGAATCTTCAGTTACTTCCTTTGATCACCCCAGAGCAACTAAATAAATTTCATGTGGAATATGGCACTGAGATTTTAGAAGAATTGGAGCATTTGGTTGAAGATTGCTCACCCGACAACAACAAAATCATTTTTACGGGGCATCGTGGGTCAGGTAAATCGACTTTGCTGGGTCAATTTTGCCGGGACACACAGAATCGCTACTTTGTAGTGTTCTTTTCAATTTCTGACTTGATTGAAATGTCAGATGTGAATCATGTCAACATTTTGTTTGCTATGGCAGTCAAGCTGATGGAAGCAGCAGAAGAACGCCAGATTAAAATCAGTTCTAAAACAAAAAAAGCTTTTTATCAGTGGTTTAGTAAGCATACTCGAACTGAGGGAAGTTCAGTTGATTCTAGCATTGAGCTAGAAACGAGTGGAGAAGCTGGTGTCAATGCTTGGTTTGTGAAATTCTTTGCCAAGTTGAAAGCAACTTTGAAGGCTAACTCTGTGATTCGTGAGGAAATTACGATTGAGTTTGCGAGACGAATTTCAGACTTGATCGATCGCATCAACGATATCGCTAGTGCGATTCAATCGGCGTGCGGACAAGAAATTTTGGTCGTGATTGACGATCTTGATAAACTCGGTCTAGAGATTGTCGATCGTGTTTATCGAAATAATATCAGTGCCTTATTTCAGCCTCAATTTCGGATTATTTATACAATGCCAATGGCAGCGACACGAGATCTGTCGTTGCGAGGAATTATTCAGAATGCTACAAATAATAAGATTCAATCGATGTGGGCAACAAAGTTGTTTCCTCGTGGAGAAGATAGAGTTCCCAATGCCTCTCCTGTCGCAGAAGCTGTAACATTATTTGAGAAAATTCTTTACAAGCGAATCCCCAAGGAGTTGATTGCACCGGAAGCAACTCAGATGATGATCGTCAAAAGTGGTGGTGCATTGCGAGAATTTATTCGTTTGGCTAGTCCATCCTAGAATATCGCAATGACGATTTGTGGTTTGGAGTTCATCCAGTGGTTCAGGAAATATTGCAGCGGCGTGGATTAATTGGATCGGAGGGTTAATTAAATGCTTGACAGTGAGATCGTGGACTATGAATCTATCAATGAGGATAGTTACGATGGCCTTGTCTCTTTAATTGCAGCAAGTCAAGGTGTATTGTCATTGTTGATTGCTTCTTGTAAACCTGGAGATTTTCAAACTCAGATTATTAATCGTTACGAGGCGGAACTTGCTCCCAATATCCCCTGTTATCGAGTGGTGTTGAATCAAAAAGAACCGAGTCTAAGAGCGGCGTTGGAGCAACTGGTTAAGGATTGCCCAGAGTTGAAAAAAAACCACGCATCAGCCACAATTACTGTAACGGGAACTGAGGCTTTGATGGAGATTGTGTCAAAATCTGGCTCGTCGGAGTTAAGCCGTTTTTTCGGCTATTTGCAATGGACGCGGGAGGGGTTGCGAGAGTTTCCTTATCCGATCGTACTTTGGGTAACACCAAATATTCTGAGTCGCTTGAGTCTGGAAGCGCCGGATTTTTGGAGTTGGCGGAGTGGCGTATTTCGCTTTGTAGCACCGGCGGTGGAAGTAACGAATGTAGTTAACGAGAATGGGGAAATTTCTCTGCTGATTGAGTCTGAGAGAAGAGAGACTTTACCGCTAGATGAACTGTTAGAACAGGTAGAAAATCTAGAGCAACAAGCGATGGAAACTCCTGCATTAGCAACCCTATAGAACCCATTTGAGATCTAAGAAGCCAGCCTCTTAATCATCAACCTAATAAAACAAAGATTCATCTTGGCAGTTGCATTATCTAAAGTTCTCTCAAAGTTTTTGATGAGAATTTTACACCGCTCCATCCAAGCATTCGATCGCTCGATGACCCACCTTGCTTTAACTGGCACAAATCCCGATTGTCCTTTTTCTTCTTTTTGTTTCTTTGAAGGCTTTTCCGAGAGTTCAAACTTAATTTTGGTGAGAATTTGTGGGTAAACTTTCTTTAACTCAGCAGTCAAATGCTCGGGGTGATATCCGTGGTCTAACAGGATAGTAATTTTGGGAACATTAACGGGTTTAGATTTGAAATAATTGATGTTTTTAGTTAACATTTCAATTAAACCCGCATCATCTGATAAATTTGCTTTGGTACAATGAGTGAAAAAGGGAAACCCAAGCGTGTCAACGGCTAGATGCCTTTTAATACCATTCGTTGATTTGTAGAAACAATACCCTTTTGATGCAATACTAGCATTACAAGTATTTTTTACTGCTTGCGAATCTATAATCATCAGTTTAGTCCATTTCGGTTTTTTTTGACTTGCGATCGTACTTGAGAATGTAAGGTTTCCATCAATTTTTCAATCACTCCTTGAGAACGCCACTGCTTGTAATACCAGTATACGGTTGAATAGGGAGGTAAATATGCATGGTAGGTCAGCCCAATTGCAACCATTCTTGAGTTGGTAGAAGATGCCATTTAAAATTTCTCTGTGCGTCCAGTTAGGTGGGCGAGTTCTCTTTTTTTGGGGCAATATTTGAGAGAGTAAGGGTGACAAAATTTCCCATTCGGCATCTGTGAGATTAGTAGAATAAGGCATCATCTGAATCTGAGTATTTTGATGGTAATTTTACCTCAATTCTGCTGGGGGGCACCTACAACCCGAGATCCCGGTGTGATTCGATCGCCCGCCTCTGGCTCGATCGCTCACCTCTGACTCGATCGCCCGCCTCTGGCTCGATCGACCGCTTTTGGCTCGATCGACCGCTTTTGGCTCGATCGACCGCACTGGCTCGATCGACCGCACTGACTCGATCGCCCGCACAGGGCGATCGTTAAAAGATGTCAAATGGGTTCTATAGTCCGCTTACCCGCAACCTGGCAAGATTATCAGAGTTTGTACGATCGTCCAAAAAATGGCTCAATTCCGTACAACGTTGAAATTCCAGCCCAAAGGTGAATGCCATGCCAGCAAAACTTCAAGAACAACTTTCTCCTGCTGATGCCGAAGTTATTTTGGGACGTTTGCCAGAACGAATTAAAGCGGCTCTAATTGCGCGTGCTGCCAAAATAGAATATCCGATCGCAGCGGCGATCGAAATGGCGATCGCCAGTTTTCAAGGGCACAGAAGCATTAGCTTTCGTAGATTGCAAACCAGGACGCGGGCAGTAAACCGAGAAGCAGACGTTTTGTCAATTGATAAGCGATCGCTCTCTTAGTTCTTTGCGATCGCAATTTTACTCCAGACAAACTCGATCGCTTTCGTCTATGATAATAAGTAGTTAGAATATCAAAAATGTATGCCAGTTGTAGCAGTTAAAACTTACATAGAGTATCGGACTGATTCCTATTGGGTTGCAGGAACTCGAATTTCTCTTGACTCGATCGCCTATGCTTTCCAACAAGGACTATCGCCCGA
>JAAUPI010000345.1 GCA_012035135.1 Microcoleus sp. CSU_2_2 | reverse complement strand
AATTGGTATGGTGCGTCGCTATGAGATCTCCCAATAGCAACGAGAGTTGTTCGTAGCGACGCACCCTACATTTACTACATTTACGAGATTATAAAAGGGGTAAGTAACCCGGATTTGGTATAATACAAAATCCGGCTGATTCATCCCCGTTATAAATTGTATGGTGCGTCGCTCGTTTAATCTCGGTTTAAGCGCGAGAATTATTCGTGGCGACGCACCCTACGCTCCTGCTCATTATTAAGATGTTCGTAGTGTGGACTTTAGTCCGCAGCATATTGAGGACTAAAGTCCAATGGCACTGAAAAAGTCTGGGCTCGTTGGCTAAAAACAATGAGTTTCCGAAGGTTGTGGCCTCTGTGATTTACCAAATTTCAGTGCCATTGGACTAAAGTCCATACTACAAACCGTTTTTATTACTGGTGATCGACCGGAAAAGTCCGCTGGTGTTAATTTGGCGGGTCAAAACGGTTGACTGAAAGGGCAACGCCGATCATCGGTAAGGCAACGCCGAAGCAAATCAGCCACTGATCGAGGTTCATCGGAGCCGTCTCAAAGATGCGATTGACAAACGGAGAATTAGCAAAAATAATCTGCAAAATCACAGCCACGACAATGCCAACACCGAGGGCGGGAGCGCCGCTAACTTGTTCCTTAGAACCGCTAAATTTAGCAATCAAAGATGGTAACAATTGGCTGAGACTCAACAGGTAAAAAATTCTCCCCATTACCAAAGCTTGAATTGCCATCGTGCGGGCGAGTTGGATCGTTCCCCACTCCGCTTGACGCACCCATTCAAACATTCCGAAAATCAGAGTCCAGTTGTAAAGAGAAATAGCGATAATCCGCTTGATCCGATTGCCGGTGAGCAAAGGTTCGTTTGCCGATCGCGGTTGTTGTTTCATCACCCCCGATGACTTCGGCTCAAAAGCTAGCGGCACAGTCATCGTAATCGAGTTGAGCATATTCAACCAGAGAATTTGTAGCGATAAAATCGGCAATTCTCTGCCCAACAAAGTGCTGAGCAAAATTGTCATCGATTCTCCGCCGTTGACTGGCAGAATGAAGCTAATTGCTTTGAGTAGATTTTTGTAAACCGATCGCCCTTCTTCAACCGCCGATTCGATCGACGCAAAGTTATCATCAGTCAAAATCATGTCCGCAGCTTCCTTAGAAACCTCCGTACCGCTACCCATCGCAATCCCGATATCCGCTTGTTTCAGGGCGGGGGCGTCGTTAACGCCGTCTCCCGTCATCGCCACAATTTCGCCTTTCTGTTGCAAGGCTTCTACGAGGCGGAGTTTTTGTTCGGGGGCGACGCGGGCAAAAACTGAGCCTGCTTCTACAGCTTCGGCGAGTTCGTTTTTGCTCATTTCGGCGAGTTGGGCGCCAGTGTAGGCTACAAGTTCCCTATGGTGCTTGGTTTTGCGGAATCCCATGCGGCGGGCGATCGCCTTGGCTGTTGCGATGTGGTCACCGGTAATCATTTTGACTTGGATACCGGCGGTTTGACAAGCTTGGACGGCTGCGATCGCCTCAGCCCGCGGCGGATCGATCATGCCTTGCAGTCCCAAGAAAATCAGCCCAGACTCCAAATCCGAGTGATCGACAGAATTTTGGCTTTCGGGTACTGGCTTTTTCGCTAAAGCTAAGACGCGCAAGCCTTGCTTTGCCATTTCATCGACTTGATGGTGAATTCGATCGCGATCGACTTGTACCGGATTTCCTTGAGAGTCGAGACTGGAATCGCAGCGGACTAGAATTGATTCGACGGAACCTTTGACATATAAAATTTTACCGTTTGGAGTTCGGTGCAGCGTCGCCATGTATTGAAACTGCGATTCAAAGGGAATTGAATCCAGTCGTGGCATTGACTTGGACAAACTTTGCTGGCTCAAATCTGCTTTTTTAGCAACAGCAATTAACGCTCCTTCTGTCGGATCGCCAACAACAATCCAATCATCATCTTTGAATTCGAGGTGAGAGTCGTTGCAAATCATTCCGGCTTGCAAACATTCTTGCAAAGTTGGAGCTTGACTGACAGTAATTGGCAGTTGATTGAGTTGAATTTCGCCTTCTGGGCTGTATCCCGTACCAGTGACGGAGTAAGATACGCCCCCAGAATAGATTTCTTGCACCGTCATCTGATTTTCCGTCAAAGTTCCGGTTTTGTCGGAACAGACGACTGTAGCGCCACCGAGAGTCTCTACTGCGGGCAATTTGCGGACGATCGCGTGGCGGGCTGCCATCCTGGAAACGCCTACGGCTAGGGTAACGGTGATGACGGCGGGTAAGCCTTCGGGAATTGCGCCGACGATCAGCGCAACTGCGGGTTCTACTGCTTCTTTAAAGGCTGAAACCCCCGGTGGGACTGGCTTACCCAACCTGACGGCGAAGGTCAAGGTTGCCATTCCCAGCACGAATAACAGCCAGTTTTGACTGAATTCGTTGAATTTGCGAGTTAAGGGGGTGGTAAGGTCAATGTGTCTGTCTAATAGTTGGGAGATTTTGCCGGTTTCGGTTTTATTCGCGATCGCAATTACGATACCGCTGCCTTGCCCAAAAGTGACAAAACTTCCCGCATAGGCCATGTTATCCCTTTCTGCGAGGGGAGTTTCTTGCGGCAAAACCAAATCTCCAGACTGTCCTAATTCTTTTTCGACAGCAACGGATTCCCCTGTAAGTCCTGATTCGTCGATTTGCAAGTCCCGCACTTTAACTAATCGCAAGTCTGCGGGTACTTTATCGCCGGAAGTCAGGGTTACTAAGTCGCCGATTACGAGTTCTTTGGAAGGAATTTTTAATTTTTTACCACCCCGAATCACTGTGGCTTCTGTGGTGACAGCTTGGGCTAGGGCTTCAATTTTTTTCTCCGCTCCAGCTTCTTGAATGAAACTGATAGTAGCATTGGTGGTGGTTACGCCCCAAATCACGCTGGCGTTGAGCCATTCTCCGATTACTGCTTTGATTAAACCTGCACTCAGCAAGATGATGAGGAGGGGTTGGTTAAATTGCAGGATAAATTTTAACCAGGCTGGTTTCCCTGCTTTAACTGTTAGTTCGTTGGAACCAAATTTTTGTTGGCGACTAGCGGCTTCTGTGGGTTCTAAACCGCTTTCCAGGTTGGTTCCTAAGATAGTTGCAACCTTCGATCTTTCTAGGTAGTGCCAATATTGCTCTGCTACGTCTACATCGTTGGCGGCTATTGCTGGCATGATTTTTCCTGAATATTTGCTAGGCGTCTGTCGAGCTTTTATCGCTCCTGAATGGGTGCGCTTAATACAACTCCTCGCTCGTTGGAGCGTGAATATATTGAGCGACTTAATTGTTTGTTATTTACTTTTACGGACTCCGACTTAGATCGATATTACAACCAATGCGTCCTTCTGTTGCAAGAGATTTGGGGAATTCTTTCCGGCGCTAAATCTTTTTTGGGGCTGGGTGGCTAAAATGGGGAAAAGTTGCCCAAGTCCTTGACATTTTACAATTTTTAGGTTCTGAAGAGGGAAGGTACTACACTGATTAATTGTTGAGCGCGTATTAGATCTTAAAGTCAAACCGAAGTTGGAAGAAGTCCGAGGAAATAAGGAAAAACGCAAAATAAAAAATGCATCCCAACTCCCCCAACTACCCCCACTCCTCAACTCCCCCACTCCCCCACTGTCGATCGCGAT
>JAAUPI010000344.1 GCA_012035135.1 Microcoleus sp. CSU_2_2 | reverse complement strand
CGTTATTGCTCCTGAAGGCTATGTAAGACCAAAACAGTATGGGCGTAAGTCTACTACTGTGGCGGCGATGGTTGTTGAAGGGAGAAGCCCACACTTACCGCGATAGCGGAAGTGTGTGGTAGTTCACCTCTAAAAATTCGACTCAAATCAGGTTGTGGTTGTCGTTGTCGGGTTAGGGAGACGTAAAGATGGTGACAAAAAAGACATTTATGCCATCTTAGAAAAACTCTTTGACACTCTCAGGTCTAAAGACACTGAGATTCTTAAGACGTTGCGGTCTTAATATCCCTATTACTAGGGTTCCTGGGCGCAATCCTGTTGCCAAAAATGGTAGGCTGCTATCCTTGTCTTTCAACAAGCTCCTCAAGCGTCTAAGGGTCAATGCCCTTGGTTTCGCGAAGTCCCCGCGTACCTTTTTGTGAGTATTAAATACTAGACTTTCCAGCCTGTGTATTCATTCTCATCTTAAGTATAAGGGCGAAAGCCCTTTTTACACCGCTAAAAATGTTAAGATTCAAGAAAGATTGACGGCGGTTAAAACCGCTCGTGTCGCTTATATCTCATAGCTAAAGCTGATGAGTTTTCCGCTTTCCGTCCTTGTTTTATAATTGATGCTTAAAAATTCTACAATTGCGCCACTTGCTGCCGAAAAATCGATCGCTGCTGGTTTTCACGCCCTTTCCGATCCCCTGCGGCTTCAGATTTTGGAGTTGCTACGGGAACAGGAATTGTGCGTTTGCGATTTGTGCGATCGACTTTCTGTACCTCAACCCAAACTCTCGTTCCACCTCAAAACCCTAAAAGAAGCTGCTTTAGTCCGCAGTCGCCAAGAAGGCCGCTGGATCTACTACAGCCTCAATTTGACCCAGTTTGTCGCCCTCGAACAGTACCTCGCCGAATACCGCCGCTTCAGTCAGATCCTGCCGGCCCCCCCCTGTTCTGACGCGGGTTAACCCATCAACATTTCTTAATGTATTTATAACCTACTTGTCTTCTACAATACTTGACATATCAAATTTTATTGATATGGTGTAACTGTACCTCTTAGTTATGGCATTGGGTGAAGTCAATGAACCCTGCACAAAAGCCCAAGGTTTCGGCACTAAGTATAATTGCATTGACAATCAGTGCGATCGGGCTCCTCGGAGCGGTGTTGCCTTCCCGCGAAACTGTAGAAAAAGCTCAGTATCAGCCCCTGGCACGACCTCTATTTATCTATGTCAGCTACAACTCAGCTCAAAGTAAAGTAGAACTACGCAACTTTGTAGAATTCTACATGAAGAAAGCTCCCACCTTAGTTAGTTCTGTGGGTTATATTCCTTTACCAAAAGAAGGATATCAACTGATTTATCAGCATTTCTACAATGGCAAAGTAGGGACTGTTTTTGGTGGCAAAGCTCAGCTTGACTCGACAATTGGCGAGTTATTGCGACAGCAGGCAAGTTTTTAGCTATCAGTGGTCATCTGTCAAATGTTTTAGCTTGTTAGCTGTTAATCTAGATTGGTAACTAAAATCTAACAAGAGAGGTAAATTTATCACGGATAGACTTAATGTTCAAGTCAGTTTATAAGACAGCAAGCAGCTTGTTCTCACCGGAATGCAGGAGAGAGGCGATCGCCGAATTTTTCGGTACATTTATCCTAGTGTTTGCAGGCACCGGCGCGGTGATGGTCAACAAAATTAGTGAAGGTGCGATTACTCATTTAGGCATTAGTTTTGTATTTGGATCGGTTGTCGCCGCGATGATTTATGCTACGGGTCATATTAGCAGCGCTCACCTGAATCCGGCTGTAACATTAGCTTTCTGGGCGAGCGGATTTTTCCCAAAACAACGTGTTTTTCCTTATATTTTGGCGCAATGTTTGGGGGCGATCGCAGCTTCTAAATTGCTGCTAATTACTTTGGGAAACCTAGCAAATCTAGGTGCAACAATCCCTCTCAATGGCAACTGGATTCAGTCTCTAATTTTAGAAACAGTATTGACTTTTATCTTAATGTTTGTTATCTTAGGTTCTGGATTGGATAGACGCGCTCCGATCGGTTTTGCTGGGATAGCAATTGGGTTAACTGTAGGACTGGAAGCAGCATTTATGGGGCCAATTACCGGAGCAAGTATGAATCCGGCACGATCGCTCGGCCCGGCGTTAATTGGCGGCATTTGGGAACACCATTGGGTTTACTGGATAGCTCCGATTTGGGGAGCGCAATTAGCAGTAGCAGTTTACCGGGAACTGTCCAACGGATTTCGGGATTTTAATTAAAAGCATCATGGCAAGTTTTACTCACAAGCCGAGAATTCTGTTTTTATACGGCTCGTTAAGAGAGCGATCGTACAGCCGTTTGTTGGCAGAAGAATCTGCTCGAATTATCGAAGATTTCGGTGCAGAAGTTCGGTTTTTCAATCCTCTGGAATTGCCGATTTATGGCAGCGTGCCGGACACGCACCCGAAAGTTCAAGAATTGCGGGAATTGAGCCTGTGGTCGGAAGGTCAAGTGTGGTCGAGTCCAGAAATGCACGGCAATATTACGGGCATTATCAAAAATCAAATTGACTGGATTCCTTTAAGTATTGGGGCTGTCAGACCGACTCAAGGCAGAACTTTGGCGGTGATGCAAGTTAGCGGCGGTTCGCAGTCTTTTAATGCTGTCAATACTTTGAGAATTTTGGGTCGCTGGATGCGGATGTTTACGATTCCAAATCAGTCTTCGGTTGCTAAGGCTTATCAGGAGTTTAATGAAGATGGAACAATGAAAGATTCGGCTTACCGCGATCGGGCGATCGATGTGATGGAGGAACTTTACAAGTTTACTCTGCTGTTGCGAGAGCAAGTGGGTTATTTGACCGATCGCCACAGCGAACGCAAGGAACAAGCGGCCAAGGATGCCATCGAATTAGCAAATCGCGCCCTTGAAACATCAGTTGATTGAATCAGAATCAAGTTCAAAATTACCCGGCGATTGAAATCGCTTTGGGGGTGCAAAATCGAATGTGCTCTCACGTTGCGATTTTCACCCCCAACTACACAAACAAAACCCGCCTTCGCGGGTTAAAGGATCGAGGATTTCTCTTCAGTCCGCCTTCGCGGACTTTGGTTGTGTAGCCGCGGTTTATAACCACCGGGGCACCGACAACAACCAAAAACAACCAAAAATCAAGAAAAACCATGAAAAAAGTAATGTTTGTTTGCAAAAGAAACTCTTGCCGATCGCAAATGGCAGAAGGATTTGCTAAAACCATCGGAGCGGGTAAAATTGCTGTTACCAGTTCGGGTTTAGAATCAAGCAAAGTTCATCCGACAGCTATTCAAGTCATGTCTGAAATCGGCATTGATATCACCGATCAAACATCCAATCCGTTAAGCGATTTCAATGCAGAAGATTACGATGCAGTAATTTCTCTGTGCGGTTGTGGGGTGAATTTACCTGAAGCCTGGGTGTTGCGAGAAGTGTTTCAAGATTGGCAACTAGATGACCCAGACGGACAGCCGATCGAAACCTTTCACCGCGTTAGAGATGAAATTAAAGAACGAGTTGAAAAATTAGTTGATTCTCTCCAATAAGGAATGGCAATTAAATAACTTAAGCGACTTGCTTGTTACTTTCGCTCTGCCTGGCAGAGCAGATCCGGAGGCTCTGCCTCCTTTTACGAACCAGCTTGTAGGAGAGAGGACTGTAGGAGCTGTT
>JAAUPI010000343.1 GCA_012035135.1 Microcoleus sp. CSU_2_2 | reverse complement strand
TTACCATCAGCACGAGAACGGAGCAAATAAAAAACTTGAGATAACATCTTATGTTTTAGCTGTTCATATTGGCGATGAATTGATTATATAGCAGTAGTCAGTAGTCATTAGTCTTCGGGTGCGTCGCAATCTTGAATCCTTCAAAAAAGCGACAATCGATCGGCGACGCACCTTAGCATTAGACATCTCCTAGAAAGAATCTGAAGCCGTTTGATAGATGTAGGGCGTACGCCGAGGGCGACAATTTATGCCTCAAACCCTCAATCTTATGTCCAAATGCTTCACCCTCCCCCGAGCAAGTGCGATCAAGTCCTCATGCCTAATTTCTTTTTAGGAGATGTCTAATAGGAAAGTTGGAGGCAGAGCCTCCGGATCTGCGTTCCCAGGCAGAGCCTGGGAACGAGTAGAACGAGTAGAAGTTGGAGGCAGAGCCTCCGGATCTGCGTTCCCAGGCAGAGCCTGGGAACGAGTAGAACGAGTAGACGAGTAGAACGAGTAGAACTATTTTACTGCAACATTACCCCAACCCTTCAATCAACAGATTCCGGGCACTTTCCAATGCCTCCTGCAACTTATTTGCATCGCGCCCTCCAGCCTGGGCTAAATTCGGCCGGCCGCCGCCTTTTCCGCCACAAATTTGAGCAATTCCTCCAATAAACTTCCCAGCTTGCAATCCTTTCTTATTCACTTCGGGACTAAAAGCTGCCACCAAACTCACCTTATCCGGTTCGGGAATTGATGCCAAAACTACAGCACTATTTCCTAATTTTTGCTGCAACCTTTCCGCCGCAGTTTTCAGCGCTTCTGTATCCACATCACCCAGTTGGGCTACAATGATCTTGAATTCTCCGATCGACTCAGCTTTTGCTAACAATTGGTCAGATTTTGCGATCGCCAATTCCGACTTCACAGCAGCCAATTCTTTCTGAGTATCCTTCAATTCATTCTGCAAATTAGTAATGCGATTTGGTAATTCTTCGGGTTTCGCCTTAAATCGATCGCCCAAATCTCGCACTACCTTATCTCGCACGTTCAAATAGTCCAAGACAGCTTGGCCAGAAACTGCCTCGATCCGGCGAATTCCCGATGCTACTCCGGCTTCGGAAACTATCTTAAACAACCCAATTTCTGCGGTATTGCTGACGTGAGTGCCGCCGCACAATTCCATTGAAACACCAGGGAAATCGATGACTCGCACAACGTCGCCGTATTTCTCACCAAACATCGCGATTGCGCCTTTTTCTCTCGCTTGGGCGATCGACATTTCTGCAACTTCAGCCTGATGCGCTTCGGCAATCCAACTATTAATTGTATCCTCAATTTGCTCCAACTCTGCTAAAGTCACCGCGCGGGGAGAATTGAAATCAAATCGCAATCTGTCAAAGGTTACTAGGGAACCAGCTTGGGAAATCGAATCATCGACAATTTGCCGCAAAGCTGCTTGCAATAAGTGAGTTGCTGTGTGATTTGCCTGAACTCGGCGACGCCCGCTATTGTCAATTTTGGCAGTTACGCGATCGTCAACTCTCAGAGTTCCTCGTTCCACAATCCCGAAATGCACGAAGAAATCCGACTCCTTCTTCACATCATCAATCCTTACTAACAAACTCTCTGCATTCTCCTCCTCTGCGCCTCTGCGGTTCAAATAACCCCTATCCCCAATTTGTCCCCCAGATTCTGCATAAAAGGGAGTGCGATTCAAGACAATTTGTACCTCAGTTCCGGCGGCGGCTTCCTCGACGGATTTCCCGTCAACTAAGATAACTTCCACCTTCGCTAAACTCGACAATTCATCATAACCAACAAACTCAGTTACCTGGATAGTTTCAGCTAGTTTATCCAAAGAACCTTGCACGGTCAAATCGATAGTTTGATGAGCATCTTTAGCGCGAGTTTGCTGTTCCTGCATCGCTGCTTGAAAGCCATCTAGATCGACAGTAATTCCCTGTTCTTCGGCAATTTCTTGAGTCAATTCTAAGGGGAAACCATAGGTATCGTAGAGAGTGAAAGCATCTTTACCGCTGATTTGTGGGGTTGCTTGCTGTTTTGTACGATCGACTATTTCAGACAACAGCTTCTCTCCGCGTTCCAAAGTCTTGAGAAACTGAGCTTCTTCCCTGGCTAATTCCGCTTTGATTGCAGATTCCCGCTGGCGCACATTGGGATAAACACTCTCGGAAAGGGCGATCGCACTTTCAGCCACCCGCACCGTAAATTCCCCAACAATTCCAATCAGCCGCCCGTGGCGCACCACCCGCCGAATTAACCGACGCACAATGTAACCTCGACCTACATTTGACGCCCGAATTTCATCAGCAATCATGTGTACCACAGCCCGAATGTGGTCGCCAATTACCTTAAGCGAAACCTGAGTTTTTTCATCGCTGTTAGCATACTCAATACCTGCAATTTCCGCAGCAGATTGAATAATCGGTAAAATCAAATCTGTTTCGTAATTATTGGGGACTTGTTGGAGAACTTGCGCCATCCGTTCGAGTCCCATTCCAGTATCAATATTTTGATTTTGCAGCGGTGTTAAATTGCCTTCTGCATCTTTATTGTACTGCATGAATACCAGATTATATAATTCGATAAATCTGGTATCATCTTCGAGGTTAATATCATCGCCTTTTTCTGGGTGAAAATCATAGTAAATTTCCGAACAAGGGCCGCAGGGACCAGTGGGGCCCGAATGCCAGAAATTGTCATCTTCTCCCATGCGTTGAATGCGATGGGCCCGAATGCCAATTTCATCGCGCCAAATTGCAAAAGCTTCGTCATCTTCTCGGAAGACGCTAACCACTAATTTTTCTGGAGGTAAACCGAAGACTTCCGTGACAAGTTCCCAAGCCCAAGCAATCGCTTCTTTCTTGAAATAATCGCCGAAACTGAAGTTACCCAACATCTCAAAAAATGTGTGGTGACGGGCGGTGCGGCCGACGTTTTCGATATCGTTGGTGCGAATGCACTTTTGGGAAGTGGTGGCGCGGGGAGATTCGGCAGCGCGCTGTCCGAGAAATATTGGCTTAAATGGTAGCATTCCGGCGATCGTCAGCAATACTGTCGGATCTTCTGGCACCAAAGAAGCACTCGGCAAGATTTTATGTCCCCGCTGGGCGTAAAAGTCGAGGAATTTTTCGCGGATTTCGCTACCACTGAGAAACTGAGGAGAAATAGACATGACACAAACACTTACTTAAGTATGTAAAGATGTAGAATCTATAGAACTTACATCTATGTGGATATTTATTTCATTATAATGAGGAATGTAAAGACCTATCAACTTTGATGAATTGTGCTTGCCTGTCCGAGAAAGGCGTGCTAATTTAACAATAGACACCCGGACAGAAAGAGAAAGGAGGTCGCTCATAGTTATCAACACATTTCCAGGATATAGACATGGTGTCTCCGGTCTAGATTCCCACAGCGGCAGAAATTAACCGAACACAACTTGGAAGAGTGGCAACATTGCCGATCGGGCAGTAAAGCCAAACCGCAGTCGAGTCAGACTTAGTGTGATTTCGGATAGAAAGTAAAGCTGCACGAGTTGTAAACCCTAGTAATTAATTGTTCTCAATCGGAAATTCACCTCGTTTGTTAGAAAAGTTACGGTTCTTATATTATTGGGTCTGGTCGCTGTCGATCGGGCCCTACGATTTTTATGGGAAAAATGGAGAGGGGAGAGGGGGAGAGGGGGAGAATGGGGAGAGG
>JAAUPI010000071.1 GCA_012035135.1 Microcoleus sp. CSU_2_2 | reverse complement strand
CTTAGAATTCGTGCGCAACGGATTCTTGAGTATTATTTTCAATAAAGGTCATGAAGTTAAAACCGTACAAGTTTGGGAATCGGGGTTTGTTTTTCATCTTTCTGGCAGTTAGTGCGATTACTGCGAGCAACAGTATTAGTTTGGAATTGCAACAAATGCCCCTGCGATCGATGTTGCAACCGGAAAGCGTGATCGGCCAAACCCCAACTCGCAAGTCTCCAGATGCGATCGTCCGCTGGAATGCTCTCACATTAGATATCATCCGTGGCGAAAAGACATCTCCGCCAATGGCAGCACGCAATTTAGCAATTGTTCATGCTGCAATTTACGATGCAGCAAATGCTGTCACGAAAACTCACAAAGTATACAAAGTACCAGTACAAGCACCCGCTGGTGCCTCAGCAGAAGCAGCAGCAGTAGCAGCAGCACACCGCGTGTTAACAAATTTGTATTCAAAACAAATAGAAACTTTAGATGCAGCAAAAACAGCATCTTTGGCGGCAATAGCTGAAGGAAAATCAAAAACAGACGGCGTACAATTGGGAGAATTTGTAGCGAACAAAATCTTAGAATGGCGAAAAGATGATGGTGCAACTGTCGAAGTGACCTATACTCCCATTAATCAAGCCGGTTACTGGCAACCTATACCGCCAGATTTGAAATCGGCTTCCATGCCACACTGGAAAAATGTCAAACCTTTTGCCATGACAAAAGGTTCGCAGTTTCAAATAGCCAATATGCCCAGTTTGACGAGCGAAGAATATACAGCAGAGTTCAAAAAACTCAAAGAATTAGGAGCAAAAGATAGTAAAATTCGGACAGCCGATCAAAGTGCGATCGCCAAATTTTGGTTGAATAATCCAGGTAGTATAACTCCCCCCGGACATTGGAATAGACATCTCCTAAAAAGAAATTAGCCCATTGCGATCAATCGCATTCTGTGTCATTACCGCGTCTGCTTAAAGGTGGCATCTTGAGCTTGACCTAAGAATTGATAAGCTAAGCGATCGCACTTTTTGACCTGCTTAGTCTAAACTCCAATTACCACCGATAGCGGTAGGTTTAAATGGTGCTCCTTCAATGCTAAGCAAGTCGATCGGATAAATTGGAGCACCACTTGCCATATATTGAAAAATTTCGCGAACTTCTTCGCCCCGGAGGGACAACTGGTCCAACTCTTTGAGAGAATACCAGCCAGCGCACAAAGTATAATCGTCCGGCTTACTCTTCGGTGGCGTTTTATCTGCGGGACGAGCGACAAATATCACCCTGAGGCGCACATTGCCCCTGGGCATCACCGTATGCTCTACCCTGAGAATTCCCTCAATGATGACGGAAATGCCCCCTTCCTCGACCGTATTCCGTTGAGCAGCTTCGACCAAAGTCTCCCCTTTTTCGACCCTTCCTGCTGGGAGATACCACTGCTGATCGTACTTACGCTCTTGTACCAATAGAAAACGGTCTTCTAAGTGAACGACAACTAGGGTAAAATACCATGTTTGAATGGGCTCGCGAGCCATAGAAGTAGATATTCCCCGACCAAGAAGTTTAACAAGTGGCAGCGAGATGAGGCGCTGTTAGCAATCCAAAGGGTTCTTTTTCAACTGGAGTTTAGAACTTGAAAAACAGATCTTAGCACTCTCTGCCACAAATCCTAAAATCTCAAATCTCAAATCTCAAATCTAAAATTGATTATGCCATTACCGACTGTAATTTTACCAGGATATTTTGCTGCTGCTTCTGACTACCGGAAATTAGAAAAATTTCAGGTCGATCGCGGTTTCTCAACTGTAACAGTAATTCATATGACGCTAAATAGCAAGACATACTAGACATATCCTGACATTAGCGATATAATAGCCGACAGCGGAGATACAAGATTGACTCAGTTGTCACTAACCCCAGCCTGAAGGCATAGGGCTTGATAAAAAGCTTATTGACAATGGTGCAACATCTCAGTTCAAATAATTTAAAAGCGCTACAATGATTGATACAGCTTTTTTCAAGTATGTGAGGTACACAAAAAAGGTAAGGTAAGGACACGGCAGTGCCGTGTCCCTACGGGGTTGTTGAATGTACCTCATAAATCTGCAATCTGCTGTAACTAATGACGAATGACGCATAAATATGGTACTGTTAACTGCAAAAATTTCTGCTAACGAGTTAGCAAATTTAGGCGTAGATTTGATTCGGAAAGCTGGTTGCGAATACGGTGATGTGCGTTTTTGTGCTTACCGAAGGCAGAGTCTCTACGCGCGCGATCGCTCTTTAAGCAATATCTCCGATAATGTAAGTTCGGGTTTTGGCGTGCGGGTACTTCTCGATGGTGCTTGGGGTTTTGCCGCCAGTCATAATCGCACGGCGGCAGAGGTTGCCAGAATTGTCGCTTTGGCTGTAGAAATTGCTAAAGGTAGTCGCTTGACTCAACAGGAACCTGTGCGTTTAGTACCTGTGGAAAAATATGTCGATCGCTACGTGACGCCGATCGAGATTGACCCGTTTTCTGTACCAGTCGCTGACAAGGCTGAATTACTACTAAATATTAACACACAATTGTTAGCCCACGGCGAACAAGGGATCAAAAAAGCTTTTTCTTTTTTGCAATTCAACCGCGAAGATAAGGTTTTTGCTTCCACTGAAGGCTCGCTAATTGAACAAACAATTTACCGCAGCTATCCTGGTTTTGGCTGTACGGCAATTGCGGGTGGCGATGCCAAAAGTCGCAGTTACGAACGCCCGCCATTAAATCTGGGTTACGAACATATTAACCCCGCCGATTTGTTGAGTCAAATAGATAGAGTAGCTGCCGAAGCAATTGAAAAAGTCGCCGCTCCCAAAGCTCAGACTGGCATTTGTAAAGCGCTGATTCTCAAGCCGACTAATTTGTTTTTAACTATCCACGAATCCGTCGGACATCCAACAGAATTAGATCGGGTTTACGGCTATGAATCTAATTTTGCCGGCACGAGTTTTGCTACTACAGATAATTTAAATAAATTGCAATACGCTGCAGCTTGGGTGAACTTTAAGTGCGATCGCACTCAACCGGGTGGCCGCGGTACAATGGGTTACGACGATGAGGGCGTAAAATCACAAGATTGGTATGTTGTCAAGGATGGAATTTTAGTTGATTATTTGACCGATCGCGAAACAGCTTATCGCCTCGGACGTGCCACCAGCAACGGTTCTGCCTGCGCTGATAGTTGGTCGAGTGTGCCGATGGTCAGAATTCCTAATTTGGGATTGGAACCGGGCCCGGATGGCGGTAGTCATACTGCTACTTTGGATGAGATGATTGCTGATACGGAAGATGGGATTTTAATTGACGGTAGAGGTAGTTTTTCGATCGACCAACAGCGACGCAATTTTCAATTCGGTGGCGATGCTTTTTGGAAGGTGGAAAAAGGTAAAGTTGTCGGTATGTTGAAGGATGTCACTTATCATTCGATGAGCACGGATTTCTGGAATAAAATAGATGCGATCGGACCCGCTTCGGAACGGGTACAGTGCGGTACGAATATGTGTGGTAAAGGTGAACCGATACAGATAGCTCAAATGACTCATGCTTGCGTGCCGGTGCGCGTGAGAGATATTCAAATTGGGGGAAATTCTTAATTAGATTGTAGGTTGCTAACGTGAAAATTCCACCTAATGCTATCATACCCGAAGCCAAATTAACGCGCTATCTACTTATTTTTAAAGTGCAAGATGACAAGTCGAAATTTCTGGCTCAGGGTGGTTTTAGTCAAGATAACCCAGAAGCTTTGTTAGCAGCAATCCAGTTTTTGATATCCTCTGCTGATGCAGTAGAAGATGGTGCTAATGAATTCGGAAAGTTCTTTCGCGCCGAAGGTGAGTTGCCAGGAATTAATGGACGTAATTTAGCAGTTGTTACAATTTGGTTGCAGTGGCAAATTGACGGAAGTTTTCATTTTATTACTCTCAAACCTAAAAAGGAGCCTCGACGTGAAACTTGAACTTTACCAGCGTGTAGCATTGTGTCGGGATATGCCGCTATATCAGCTAAAAAAAGGTGATGTAGCGATGCTAGTCGATCGCGTACCTCACCCCAACGAAGGCGAAGATGGCTGCGTTCTAGAAATATTTAATGCTTTAGGAGAATCAATTTTAGTTGTGGCTGTCTCCCGTTCAGATGTCGAACTTCTGCGAGCTGATGAAGTGTTAGCAGTTCGCTCTTTAGTACAGGCTAGTTAACCGCTGTATCGCGGCTCAATGTATTTTCAAATACCCACAAATCCTCCTAGCATTCTAGCTTATGACCGTAACAACATCGCCCGCAATTTTAAGTGAAGACCAAGCCTTATCTTTGGTAGAAAAGGTAGTTAAACAATCCGAAGCAGAGGAAGTATTTGTCAGTCTTTCTACTGGCGAAGAATCTCTTTCCCGATTCTCGGAAAATCAAATCAGCCAAAACATCAGCAAAACTGTATTTAGCCTGAACATTACTAGCTATTTTGGCAACAAAAGCGCCTCCGCTGCTGTTACAGATTTTGATGAAGAGGCGATCGCCTCCACCATCAAACGATCGCAAGAACTAGCCAAAATCGCCCCCGCAGACCCCGAATGGATGCCCCTGCTACCCCCTCAAACCTACGATTTGCCCCCGGCCGCATTTGACGAAGCAACAGCCGCTGCATCGCCTCTAGCGCGGGCGGAAATGGTGCGACAAGCTTGCGAGATCGCCTCCCAGGGAGGTGCTAACGCTTCCGGTACTTTGAGCGCGGAAGCCTCACTATATGCGATCGCCTCCTCAACCGGACTCCGCGCCTGCAACCATGCTACAGAGGCGGAGTTCAGCTTTACCGCCCGGATTGACAACGGTTCTAGTTGGAGTGAAAGCACGGCTTGGAGTATTCGTCAACTGCCGATCGCCCAATTGGCCCAACAAGTAGTCGATCGCGCGATCGCATCTCGCAACCCCCGCGACATTACTCCCGGCATTTATCCTGTAATCTTTGATGGTGCTGCCTTTGCGAATCTGCTACCCTGGATAACTTGGGGAATGGATGCGCGGGCGGCGGATGAAGGGCGATCGTTTATGTCGATCGCAGATGCAGAGGGTAAACCCGCTGGAAACCGCGCTGGCGAACAACTTTTTAGCCCGCTGGTACAGGTACAGCGCGATCCGGCACATCCTTTATTGCGATCGGGTAATTTCTTCGGCGATGGATTAAGCAATAACTATTTGGAAATCATCAAAAATGGCGTGCCTCAAAGTTTGTCTTATTCCCGCTATTGGGCAGTACAAAAAGGTACAGAATCAAAGGGTGATTTTTACCCGATCGTGATGACAGGTTCAGATCAAAGTTTAGCAGATTTGATTGCTCAGAGCGATCGAGCAATTTTAGTCAGTCGCGCTTGGTATGTCAATTATGTCAATCCCAAAACATCGGAAGTAACGGGAATGACTCGCGATGGTACTTTTTGGATTGAGGATGGCAAGATTGCTTACCCGATTAAAAATCTGCGTTTCAATCAGAGTTTGCCGGATATGTTGCGAGATGTGGATGCCCTTAGCGAGGTGAAACGTTACGGCAACAGTGTAGTACCTGGAGTGCGAGTTAAGGCGTTTAATTTCACCAGTATTACTGACAGTTTGTGATTTTGGCATTATACCGTAGGGTGCGTCGCCTCCTACAATCTACAAATTAAATCGAAAATCTAGCAGCGACGCACCATACAAAATACCGTAGGGTGCGTCGCCTCCTATAATCTGCAAATTAAATCGAAAATCTGGCAGCGACGCACCATACAAAATAACGTAGGGTGCGTCGCCTTCTACAATCTACAAATTAAATCGAAAATCTGGCAGCGACGCACCATACAAAATATGATGAATACCGTAGGGTGCGTCGCCTTCTACAATCTACAAATTAAATCGAAAATCTAGCAGCGACGCACCATACTAAATAACGTAGGGTGCGTCGCCTTCTATAATCTACAAATTAAATCGAAAATCTGGCAGCGACGCACCATACTAAATAACGTAGGGTGCATCAATTTCATCAAAAAATGCCTCAACTAGATATACGCCCAGTTAGAAACAAACAAGAATTAGCAGAGATGTTTTACCAGCGGTGGCTGGTTTTACGATCGCCTCTAGGAATGGAGCAGGGCAGCGAAAGAGATAGTCACGAAGATACTGCTTTACATATAATAGCAATATGCGATCGTACAATTATTGCTTCTGCCCGACTGCGAGAATTATCTCCAGAATTAGGAAGTATCAGCTACGTTGCCGTGCTTCCTGAATTTCAAAATCAGGGAATTGGTACTAAATTGATTCAAAATTTAATAACAAAAGCGCAGGAAAAAAATCTCAAAGCGGTAAGACTCATGTCTCGCATTAATGCTATTAAATTTTACCACAAACTCGGATTTACTGAACAAGAAAATCCCTTTGACTTCCTGGGAATCCCGCACATATTTATGCAGTTAGAAATTCCATCGCCAACACATTTAAAACAGGTTCGTAGTGAGGACTAAAGTCCTCCACCGCTTAAACGAGTAAGCAAGGACTAAAGTCCTCACTACGAACACATCATGGTTATATCACATAGTCTCGACCAATGTTGGCATCGAAACTGAAGGAGAAATGACAAACTTTAACTCCTCTTTTTTTGAGTAAAAATGGAGATTTTCCACAGAATATTTGACAAATTCAGACTCTTTTTTAGCACCACAAGAACCTTTAAGCCGAACAGTTTTTGTTTCATCTTTTACCAAATCGGCGCGATAGGTGTAAGTGCCATCAGCTTTTTCCAAGGTGATTTCAGCTAAGTAAGCATCATTTTTTGGATCTGCATCAACAATTTTGCCAGCGACTTTGTAGGTAAACCAATCCCACCCATAAAGCATGATTAACTTTCTTTCCAAAACTTGGATGGGATTTGGCAAAATTCCCCAACCTCGATAAACTTTATTCAAGCATTCGATATCGCCAGTCCGTGTTAGAATTGACTGGAACGAAGTGCGATCGAGATTTCCATAATATCTGCCATCAGGCAAATCGATCGCAGTCGGTGCCATGCGGTGTCCCCCAAAGTGACTGGATCTCCAAACACGAACATCATTCAATTCTAACTCGCAAGCTAAAGCCGTTGCTTGGGCATAAAAAGGATTGCCATATCTCGCACAACACATATCGTGACTACCGTGAGTGCAAACCAAAATATCTCTAGCTGGCTTGTTTTCAATTTCACAATCCGGGACTTCTCCAGCTAAATAGCTTTTGACAATTCCCGCTACTCGATCTATACTATCTACATTAAACTCCTGCTTTTCGTAACCCCCAAAAAGTTCTTGATGTTTGTTGTCATAAATCAAAACCTTGCGCTTACTTGCACATTTTGTGCGATCGTTATTTATTAACAAAAATCTAATTTTTTGTTTGGAAAGCTCTACTTCCTCGACCAAATCCTTGAGATTTTCGGGAATTTGTTTAGAATTAAACGCTTCCGACTCCCAAGGCACGCAACATTCAATCAATACATAGGTTTGGTAATTGCTACCTGTCCCAATAATATCCTCTTGAGCGCATTTAGAAGCATCAGCACAAAAAAACTTATCCATCATTCTTTACCTGATTGTAATGTGTCATAACTTTCTTTTTTAACAACCCATTTATAAGAACTCATGTTCTTATTCCGTTTTAACCAACAAAAATAATTCCGTCAACTACCAGTTGCGACAAAAGCGGAACTACATCTATTTCCCAATCATAATTATTGGGCAACCAATCCATCACATCCTCCCCAGTAAAAAACTCTGTACTGAATAAATTGTCCATAAATTTAGCTGTGACTCCTCTCAGAGATACTTCTTTACCTGCAACAACTATTTTGTATTCGCCACTGTCAGATAATTCGTGAATTCTCACCCGCTGAAACTTGGGAATTCTAAACTTGGTTTGCATACCGCAGGGAAAAATGTTAAACCCTGCTTGCTGAGGTAGAGAATATTTGGCAACTGGCTTTCCTAAGCTGTCGAGGTAATTGCTATACTCATCTGCGAGATTTTTACTGTTTGCGTAGCGGTGCAATTCAGAAATTAAATTATTTACACTTACATTTATAGAATCTTCTTTGGTTCGCAGTGGTAAACTTTGACGCCACTCTGATTGTTCGCGCAATTCACTCACCAACCATTCTAAAAAGTCAATTCCAGTTTTGCAGTGAATTCCTAATGTTAAATGCAGCGAAGGTTCCTCGGCAGCAACTGCATAATGCCAATGTCCGCGCGGTATATAAAGCACATCCCCTGGATGTAAAGTGCAGCTTAAATATGCTGCGGTTTCCGGTGGTGGAAAAGATGAGGACTTTTGCTCTTTCAGTGGATACTTAATTGTGTCTTCAAATACATACCACTGCTTGATTCCGTCCACTTGCAAGATAAAAACTTCGTGGGTGTCATAGTGAGAAGAAAATCCTTGTTTTTCCGGCCAGGAACAGTAAGCATTTACTTGGTTTGCATAGCCGAATTCTGATTTTAATTCCGCAGCAAACTGCGCAATCTCTGGAATTAGTTTGTGTACTTCATTGATAATTAAAGTTGCTCCCGATCGGCAGGATTTGATAATATTTTCATTCGCGCTTTCATCGAGAACTTTTCCTGCTACTGCTAAGCGAATGTCGGGATATTTTAGTTCGTGAAAGTTCAGGATATAGTTGAGCTTTTCCCAGGAAAATAGGTGTGCAAAATTTTTCTTACCTTCGCTGGGGATCGCAACTGCTTTGTTTGTCCAGTTGCGAGCTAGAAAATCTTTAACATTGTATGGTTGCAATAGGTTGGCGAGCGATCTCATGACTTTATTTGACAATCTTTATCAATAAATTTTGAGCATTTTAATAATTTGGGCAATGCTTTGTATTTGCCCTCCATTAGCCTGTACTTATCCCACAAGCAAGCGTAAAATTTATTACTTCTTGCTTGGGGATGCGAAATTTAACCGAAAAACCTGCAATTACTCGTTGCTAACATCGCTACCATCGGCATCAACATTGAGATGAGCAGAAATGTTTTTATCTGTAGCGTGCTTGGCAATTTCCTTGACTTCTACCTGGATTTTGCTAGCGCGGGACAGTTTGAGAGCCGATCCGTTGATTTGCTGTGACATAATTGTCTCCGATTATTGTAGTACACCCATTTAGCTGAAATCTTGCTTGACAGTGATGTTTAGAAAGACTTCAGCTTTGAATCAAAGCGTAACACGAAGTCAATAAATAGTGCAAGTAATTAAGAATACTTTTCAAGAAGCTTCCGGCAAACCTACTTCGCAGCAGTGGCATACCCTGTTGGGGAGTAGGGGTGAATTCCTTGTGTAGTCTGATTTTGGAGGTCGATCGGGTACGGGTGAGGGCGATCGACCTGGCAAGTACAGGGGAGACGAGTGCGATCGCTTGTTGACAAAGCAATTATGAATCTTATAGCAATCTTTTTAACTGAGGCATCTACCTTAAGATAGAATTTTTTATTGGATAGTTAGGATTAAAAGCAGTTACTATGGTCATCAGTCAGTTGACAGTTGGCAGGAAAGCAGTTGGTAGGGGCGGTGCCTGTGAGTGCCCGCCCGCCCGTTGGCAGTTGACTGTTGACTGTTGACAGTTGTCATTGGTCAGCCGATTATTAGATTAAATTTGCCAATCAATTCTTCAATCTAAAATCTAAAATTGATCAATTGCCCAGTTCTCAATTATCTAATGAATCAATACTTTGCTACAGTTGCGCGCGGATTAGAAACTATTGCAGCCCAAGAATTAGAAAGATTGGGAGCACAGGATGTGCAACCAGATTTTACTGGTGTGTATTTTGCGGGCGATCGCGCTTTATTGTATCGTGTAAATCTGTGGTCGAGAACAATTTTTCGAGTGCTGATGCCGATCGCCGAATTCCGGTGCTACAACTCAGATATGCTCTACCGCGAAGTGCAAAAAATTCCTTGGGACGAATACTTAGATCCAGACAATACTTTAGCAGTCAACTGTACTGGTGGCAATGAAAAACTCAATCATACTCACTATACAGCGTTGCAGGTAAAAAATGCGATCGCCGACCAACAACGTCATCAATTTAACAAACGTTCTAATGTTGATGTCGAACATCCCGATTTGCTCATTAACATTCACATTCATCAAGATCGAGGTATTTTAAGTTTAGACAGTTCTGGTGGCAGTTTGCATCGGCGGGGATATCGGCCCGCAGTCGGGATGGCGCCCTTAAAAGAAACCTTAGCTGCTGCTTTGTTGGAGATGGCAGAATGGACACCAGATTTACCTTTTTTAGACCCGATGTGCGGTTCGGGAACTTTACCGTTGGAAGCGAGCTTAAAGGCTTTGAATATTGCACCGGGATTGTTTCGAGACAAGTTTGGGTTTATGAGTTGGCGAGATTTTGACGAACCTTTATGGGATAAATTGTGGGCGGAAGCAGAAAATAGCGAGTTACCGGAACTTAAGCAAGTAATTGTAGGGTGCGATCGCTCTTCTGATATGTTAGAGCAAGCTCGGACAAATGCCCAGCAAGCCGGTCTTTCAGGTAAAATAAAATTTGCTCAAACCGAGTTATCGGAGTTAGAACCACCGACAGACAGCGGCGTTCTAATTTGCAATCCTCCCTACGGAGAAAGGCTCGGAGATGCTAGTGAATTGGGAGATTTGTACAAGATGCTTGGCGATATTTTCAAACAGCGTTTTAAAGGTTGGAATGCGTTTATTTTGACAGGAAATAAAGAGTTGGCGAAAAAGGTTGGGCTGAGAACATCGCGCCGAATTCCAGTTTTCAACGGCTCGATTCCATGTACTTTGCTCAAATATGAACTGTATTGAGCATCTCTAGTAAATATCCAACTATAGCTGACAAGCAGACGTATTGATTGGAAAAGGTGAGGCAAAATGAAAATCTTTGAATTAGATCAACACAAGCTCATCTGGGGAGATGTGTTAAAAGTCCTTTCCAGTGAAATTCAAGACAACTCAATTGATTTAATTTTTGCCGATCCTCCCTATAATATTGGCAAAGACTTCAATGGTTTTAAAGACAAGTGGGAAGTTGAAAGCGATTATTTAGAATGGAGTTATACTTGGTTGAATTTATGTATTAATAAACTCAAATATAACGGCAGCTTATATCTGATGGCTTCAACTCAAAGTATGCCTTACTTTGATATATATTTGCGCGATCGTTTAACAATTCTTTCTCGAATAGTGTGGTATTATGACAGTTCAGGCGTACAAGCAAAAAAATATTATGGTTCTCTGTACGAACCAATTTTATATTGCGTCAAAGACAAACGAAATTATACATTTAATTCGTCAGATATTCTTGTAGAGGCAAAAACCGGATCTATTAGAAAACTAATTGATTACCGCAAGTCTACACCATCAGTATATAATTCGGAAAAAGTTCCAGGTAATGTATGGGAGTTTCCGAGAGTAAGATATCGTATGCCAGAATATGAAGATCATCCTACCCAAAAACCAATAGCTTTGTTAGAAAGAATTATCAAAGCAAGTAGTAATGAGGGAGACGTTGTCTTAGATGTATTTTCGGGAACTTTTACCACATCATTTGTTGCCAAGCAGCTTAATAGAAGGTCAATCGGAATAGAATTACAAGAAAAGTATGTAGAAATAGGATTAAATAGATTACAAATTACTTCTGATGATAACAAAGAGGAGCAAAGGTCAGAAATCAATTCAGGTATAAATTCACCAAAACAGCTAACACTCAACTTACAATTTTGATAAAATGGAACACGAATTTACAAAAACAATTAAGCAAATTTTAGAAGAAAAATTTGGTGCAGCGGGTGAGCAAATATTTGCTGGAAGCGAGTTACTTCAATATTTGAATATCAAAACTAAATCTGCAAATAAAGGCTCAAAATCAAGAGGTAGTTTTGCCAATTTATACGCTATATATGTTTTAGTTGAAGACTATTTTTTAAGAGATTTTCATCAAAGCGAGATGTATTCAGATTATGAAGGTGCTGTTTATACAAATATTCTTAAAAGACAGCGCGAATTACCGTTTGGAAAAAAGCTGCAAAACCATGCTTTGAACCACAGACTTAATGAAGAATTTAAAAGATATTTTCTTACTTGTGACTTCATCCCAATTCTGAGAAATCCGAAAACTAACAGGTATTGGTTTAACGAAAATTTATTAAAAGTTAAACGTCAGGAAAATGTACATAATATAGCAGAAACAATAATTCAAATAATTGATGCTTACGTTGAAGCTAAGAGAGATAGTTTTGAAAAGTTTATTCAACTTTGTAAAAAGGCTCAAGCATTGACAGAGGTTCAAGTAATAGAATTTATAAAACAAGTAGTCGCGCCAACTGTAGATGCTAGAATATTCGAGATAGTCAGCTACAGTATATTAAAATACTACTATAGTGACCGATCGATCTATTGGGGTTATGATGTTGATCGGCTACAGCAAGAAAATTTAAAGCTATTTAAAACAGGTCGAACAAATGCAAATGATGGCGGAATTGATTTTGTCATGAAGCCTCTGGGACGTTTTTTTCAGGTGACAGAAACTGTAGATATGAATAAATATTTCCTAGATATTGATAAAATTGAGAGATATCCGATAACATTTGTAGTTAAATCTTCAGATTCCGATATTGAAATTAAAGGTAAAATTGAAGCGCAAGCTCGAAAACAGTATTCAATAAATGCGATTGTGTCGCGTTACATGGAATGTATAGAAGAAATAATCAATGTTGCTATTCTTATAGAAAGATTTGAAGAAGCTGTTGCTCAAGGCTATTTAAATAATATATTAAACGAAATTATTAAGCAGAGCCGATTGGAATTTAATTATGAAAATGAAGAAGAAAGTCTGGAAATTGAACTGTTAGACACTTCCCTCGAAGATGAATGATTCAACTTAAACCAGTTAATTTTGTAATAAGGACTCTTCATCCTTACTACAAACGCCACTTATTACTGATAAAAGAATCTTGTCGCCTTGGCGGATAATACCAAATCCGGGTTGTTCATCCCCGTTATAAACTGTATGGTGCGTCGCTCGTTTAATATTGGTTTATAGCGAAAATCATTCGTGGCGACGCACCCTACGAGACTGCTGATTATAAAGGGGGTAAGTAACCCGGATTTAGTATAACATTCCCTTCCCCTTTCCCTTGATTAATTTTTTGTCTCCAACATCAACTTTGGCTGAAATGACTCCGAACCATTTTCCCACCAGAAAACGCATTCTTTTTGGCGTGGAGAAAGAGTTTTTGACAGCACGAGTAACTCATCGGTTGAAAAAGGAGCGTTCCAGTGATCTGAAAACACTTTAATCGGCTGCCGGGAGTGATAATTAAAAAATATGGCGTCGCGGTGTGACTTTATCGGTACCTTGCCGCGATGGAAAACATGGTGAGGATCGAAGAAAATAACAGTTCCCGCTAGCCCCGTACATGAAGCCCAATTTGATGGTTCTACAACTTCCGCTATTTCTGCATCAGAATATAAAAGTTTGCGTTTTATAGAGCTTAACTTAGAATTGAAATGTTTTGGAATATATTCAAATGGGCCACCTTCAGCATTCACATCATTCAAGTAAATAGCTATTTTGAGAAGTCGGTGATCTTCCGGGTCTTTATGCCACAATCTTGTATATACCTGTTGTTTGTTCGCGAAATCTTTCTGAAAAAATAAACCGCGGTAAGCAACGGGAACGCTAAGATAATTTTCAGCAATGTCGAGCAACTGCTCTTGCAGACCCCACAAAAAAATTTCTGAATTTTCAATAAGTTTTGCTGAATTAACATGGTAAACGTATTGCTCTTCAAAAGCCGGAGCTTTTGGATTATTAGGTAAGATAGCCTTGGCTGCATCCCAAAGTTTTTCATTCATTGGCAATGACAAAGCTTCGAGAGAAGTAATAAAAGCCCCTTCCTGCCTGAGAGCATCGACAATATATTGATTAATCTGACTAAGTGCAGGTAATTTTTTAATATGTTGGGAAACTCTCCATTTGTAAGATAAACTAGATTTGAGGAGCGAAGTTTCTCTTGCTACTTTTCTTAAACCTCTGTTAATCATCATATTAATGATAGTTTTTAATGCTTAGCTTGCTGAAATCTATGTTTTTTATATCATTATTTGTGTCAGGTGCAGTATATTTTTTACAAAAATTTACAAACACGACCTGTGCTAGTAAGGTCGATCGCAAATCGATCGCCAAAGCCTCTTGAACGGTTATCAATTATTAGATGTATAGTTAAATATAGTTAGTATTTGGTTTGTAATAAGGACGGAAATCCTTACTACAAACTTAACTAACTTGCTAACAACTAATGCTCAATTTTTACCGAAATAATCTTGTCGCCTTGGCGGATAGCATTGACCACAGACATATCTTCGGTTTTACCAAAAGTCGTGTGAACTCCATCTAAATGAGATTGAGGAGAGTGGCAAATAAAGAATTGGCTGCCGCCCGTATCGCGGCCAGCATGAGCCATCGATAAAGTCCCTGCCAAATGTTTGTTTGAGTTGATTTCGCACTTGATTTTGTAACCTGGCCCACCTGTTCCAGTCCCTTTCGGACAACCACCTTGGATCATAAAGTTAGGAATGACTCGGTGAAAGGACAAGTCGTCGTAAAAACCTTTTTCTGCCAAGTCAACAAAATTTTTCACTGTGTTGGGTGCATCGGCATCGAACAATTCCAAATTAATTGTGCCTTTGCTGGTTTCCATAATAGCGCGGGTCATGATTTCTCCTTGCTTCCTAAAAAGAGTGTTTGGGTTTTTAGGAGTTTAACATAATCCGGTAACTCTAAATTGTGCCTAACTTTTGTGGCGATCGGACTCTTCCTGAAAGTCGTTCATATTGAAAAGGAAAGGAACTCGACTCGAACCGCTACCTAAAACCAGCACTTTTGGCATCTGAGCGCCTCCACTTCTCCAAGCTTCAATTGTTTCTTTTTGCAGCACTAAATCGCCGCCTTGAGCCTTTAAAGTTTCCGCCAAAAGTCTTTGAGCTTCGGCTCTACCTTGAGCGCGGTTAATGTCAGCTTGAGCCTGTTGTTCTGCTTCTTGAGCAACATAAACAGCTCTTTGTGCTCGCTGTTCTGCAACCTGTTTTTCCTCAACCGCTTTCGCAAAATCTTCGGAGAATCGAATGTTGACAACGCTAGTATCGAGTACGATCACATCATACTTTGCTAACCTTTCCTTAAGAGCTGCATCAAAGTCTTGCTTGAGTTCACTTCTTTGGGTAATAGATTGTTCGGCAGTTCTCAGTGCCGCCGCTGTTTTAAATGCCTCTTGTGTCTGAGGAGCAATAATTTTGGCGACAATATTCTCCAAAGTTCCTTGAGTCCTTCTGACATCAACTATTTTCGCAGGATCGAGGCGAAAGTTGATCGCAAAACTCGCATTTAAATCCTGAAGATCTTTCGTAGCACTTTGGGCAGGAACTTCAAATTTTTGCACGGTTACATCGTAGACATCCACCTTAGAAATCAGCGGGGGTTTGATGTGAAATCCCTCCAACAATGCTCCATCCGTGGCTTTTCCTAAAATGCTCATAACTCCGGCTTCACCGGGATTGATGATGACAAAGGAATTGAAGCCGAGCAACAACACGATCGCCAATATAATTCCAGCAATTGCTGATGATACGTTTTGCAAACCTTGAGTTTTCAAAATACACGCTCCTTTGTGATAAATCAATTATAACGATTCTCAAGCAGCGTGAGGTACATCCCGATATATTCCCTTACCCATTACCCATTACCCATTACCCATTACCCATTTTAAATAAGGTTGCTATAATAACTTAAAGACATGAGTTGACAGGGCGATGATCGAGATTGTTAAATATCCTAGAACTTATCACATCGAAGGTTCGCGTTTCCAACCAGGAGACGAAGACCTCGACAGCGTGCCATTTAGCGCTATTTACGATCGCCCTACAGTCATCGAAGAAAAAGTAGATGGTGCAAATAGTGGCATTAGCTTCGCCCCCGACGGACAAATGCTGCTGCAAAGTCGTGGCCACTATCTCACAGGCGGGCCGAGAGAAAAACATTTTAACTTATTCAAACAGTGGGCTTACAGTCTCAGCGGAACGCTGCGAGAAGTGCTGAAAAATCGTTATATTCTTTACGGCGAATGGCTCTATGCCAAACATACCGTTTTTTACGACTTTCTGCCACACTACTTTATGGAATACGACGTGCTGGACTTAGAAACTAGCCAATTTTTGAGTACAGAAGCCCGCAATCAGTTGTTAGCAGGATTGCCGTTAGTGTCGGTTCCCGTGCTGTTTTCGGGAGTGCTGAAATCCCAAAAGCAAATGATGCAATTCATGGGAAATTCTAATTTTATTCAGCCCGGACACTTGGAGCGGTTGCGTTTGTGTTGCCAAGAATTGGGATTAGATGCAGAGCGGTGTTTCAAAGAAACTGATAAGAGCGATCGCATGGAAGGTCTGTATATTAAAGTTGAAGAAGATGGGATAGTTAAAGCGCGTTACAAATACGTGCGCGCTAGCTTTTTGACAGCTATCAAAAACGCGGAAGGACATTGGTTGAATCGCCCCATCATACCGAATATTCTGCGTCCCGATGTAGATTTATTTAATTTTAGTTTGTAATGCCCACCTGACATCAGGTTCTGCGAAAGTCTTTAAATGGCTTAATTTCTTCGATCGCAAGTTCGCGCCACTCACCGGGTTTGAGTCCTTCTAATTGTAAATGCCCGATCGCACTTCTGACTAACCGTAAAGTTGGAAATCCTACTGCTGCTGTCATCCGGCGTACTTGGCGGTTGCGGCCTTCCGTCAGCGTCATTTCTAACCAAGCTGTCGGTATGTTTTTGCGAAATCGAATTGGCGGTTCGCGGGGTGGCAATAACGGTTCTGATAACAATAACTGCACTTTAGCCGATCGAGTCCGATAATCTTGAATTGTAACACCTGTCTGCAAGCGGGCGATCGCACTCGCATCCGGAATCCGTTCTACTTGCACCCAGTAAGTGCGCGGATGAGCAAATTTCGGCTCGCTGAGTCGGTGCTGAAGCGGCCCATCATCGGTTAGCAGCAACAAACCTTCGCTATCTCGATCGAGCCTTCCCACTGCATAAACGTCAGGAATCGGAATATAATCTTTCAGGGTTCTGCGTTTAGTTTCCCCTGAGTTGTCAGTAAATTGAGTTAAAACATCGTAAGGTTTGTAAAATAAAATGTAACGATAGGGCATGACAAATTAAAAAATAAAAATCTACTAATGTCAATAAAATTTTCAGCCTTTCAGACCCTCACAAATCTCAACTACCCAATTTTACCATGCCCGAAGCCACACACCGCATTTGCATCGTCTTAGGAACACGCCCAGAAGCGATTAAACTAGCCCCCGTAATTCAACAGTTCAAAAATTCGCCATCTTTTGACACCCAAGTAATTTTAACCGGCCAACACCGAGAAATGGTCGAGCAAGTCATGCGAATGTTCGATCTAAAAGCCGATCGAGATTTAGCAATTATGCAGCACCAGCAAACCTTAACAGATATTACTTGCCGAAGTTTGCAAGGTTTAGAAGATTTGTTTAAAGAATTGCAGCCAAAAATTGTCATAGTACAAGGCGACACAACGACAGCTTTTGCTGCTGCTTTAGCTGCATTTTACCAGAAAATACCCGTAGGTCACGTAGAAGCTGGATTGCGGACTGACGACGTGTTCAATCCTTATCCCGAAGAGGCGAACCGGCGGTTGATATCTCAGCTCACACGGCTGCATTTTGCCCCGACAACCCTAGCTGCGGAGAATTTGGTGCGATCGGGAATTTTGGGAGAAATTCACCACACAGGCAACACAGTAATTGATGCTTTGCTTGCCGTAGCCAAACGCCAACCAGAATGCAATATTCCCAATTTAGATTGGAGCAAATATCGCACTATTTTAGCAACTGTTCACCGCCGGGAAAATTGGGGAGAACCATTAGCAGGAATTGCCCAGGCATTTCTCCAAATTTTAGATAAATTTCCAGATACAGCTTTGCTGCTACCCCTGCACCGAAATCCCACTGTTCGAGAACCATTGCAAGCTCTTTTGGGCGACCATCCGAGAGTCTTTTTAACAGAACCTTTAGATTACGCAGAATTGGTAGGAGCGATTCAAAGATGTCATTTAATCCTCACAGATTCCGGCGGCTTGCAAGAAGAAGCACCTAGTTTAGGTAAGCCAGTTTTAGTATTACGAGAAACGACTGAAAGGCCAGAGGCAATTTCTGGTGGCACTGCTAAACTTGTCGGCACTAATTCCGATATAATTGCGACAGCAGCGACAGAGTTGCTGAGCAATTCCGAGGCTTACAACGCAATGGCAATGGCAATTAATCCCTTTGGAGACGGTTTGGCGGCCTCGCGGATTTTGAAAATTGTTGAAGAGTATTTTATAGGACTTACGCAAAAACGACGTAGTTCTGTTTGAACAGAGCGGCGCAATCGTGAAAAATCTGTAGGGAAACGGCATTCTTCTCATAGAAGAAGATATCAGTGAGGATATTTTTCCTTTGGAACCTTACAAGATTTACTACTTACCAACTCCCTACAATTCTTTTGGTGCTGGTGCAGCGCTGGCGCACCCTACATTTAGATATTTTAAGGAGAAGGAACTTGTGGCTGAAAATTGCGAGGGCCTTTATAACCGGATAAAATAGCAAGTTTTTCCAAAGATTGCGTGCCAGTATAATATTTGCCCCTAATTTCCCAACTGGGATAAGCTTTAATCTTTGCGGCTTTGCACAAATCGGGCTGAGCATCTTTGCCTCTTGGATCGCACTCAATGTAATTAATTACGGTAAATGCTTCCTTGCCAAAAAGTTCTTGTTGCGAGTGACAGTGAGGACACCAGTAAGTACCGTACAGTCTAGCCTTGATTTGTTGCAAATGAGTTGCTAAAGCTATTTGATCTAGCCCGGATTCGCTACTAATAGGTGGGCCTTCCTTTTCGGTAATGGGTAATGCCGAAGGGGGAGGGGGAGGGATGGTTTGTGCTAAATTTTGATGGGATTTGTCGCTGAGACTGAACTTGACAATTCCTCCATTGGCTTTGGCGCTAAGGAAAATCCCGAAGGTTAGGATAATGCCGATCGAACATAAGTTAAATTTGCTGAGTCTCATCTTGGATGTCATGTTTGATTTGCTAGAATTTTATCAGTTTGAGCGATCGCCTCTATAATATTGTTGGCTCTCCTGGGTATTCGGTGATAAGTGAAGCCTATATGACTCCTGGTATGAGTTTCAATACTTGCACCGGGAGAATTTTGTAGCTTAAGATACAGTTTGCACCACAATCCCAGGAGAGCCGTTTTGTTTAACGATCGCTCGACATAATTTACACTCAATCGGGGAGAAATTATCAAACAATCTCTCCAAGAATCATTCCCGCCAATACGACAAACCCAACCCAAACATTTTGGCGAAAGATTTGACCGTAAACTGGCTTGGGAATATCCGCCTTGCGCAGTTGACTGTACTGATATGACCACATAACCGCAGCCGCAAAAATTGCAATCCAAAAACCGATGTGCAAGTGCAGATTAATTCCAGTTAGAACTAACAAACCAACCGTACCTACAAAGAAAAAACCAACAGCATCAGCCGCATTATCCCCGAAAAAGATAGCGCTCGAATTTACGCTTAAACGCAAATCATCTTCTCGATCGCTCATCGCATAAACTGTATCAAACCCCATCGTCCACATCACAACTGCGCCCCACAGCAGCCAAGTAGCAATTTGTAATTCATCAGCGGCGGCACTCCAACTAATTAAAACTGCAAATCCCCAGGCAATTGATAATACTAATTGCGGCACTGGAAAGAATCTTTTTGCTAGGGGATAGCAGATAATTACTGGTACGGCGGCCACACACAGCCAGAAACTTAAAGGATTGAGATAAAAAGCAAGAAAGGCAGCACAAGCAAAGGAAATTAAAGCAACTCCTATGCCAGTTTGCACGGTAAGGGCGCGGGATGCCAGGGGGCGCGATCGAGTCCTTTCTACTTCGGGATCGATATCGCGATCCCATAAGTCGTTGATGACGCATCCAGCCGCACTCGTGGCTAAGGTTCCCAATACAATGACACCCACCAGCGGTGCGGGTGGCTTTCCGTGAGCCGCTAAAACGACGGCCCAGAGGGCTGGAAGCATTAAAATGAGTCGCCCTGCTGGCTTGTCCCATCTCAAAAGCCTGAAAACGGCTAGCAATTTGGATTCAATAGGGCGATCGGGCTGGGTAAGCATTTTAATTTGAGATTTTAGAATTTTAATCCTAAATTTTATCAAATTTTAGGCAAAATCACTTACAGAACTTACGCAACTGGCCTAATTAGTAAGGTGCGTCAGATCGAGAAACCTCGATCGTCGCTTTAGAACTTCACCTGACGCACCCTACAAGTCGATCGAGCGTGTCACACTTGCGTAAATCCTGACCTAATACGCGATCGCGAATTTATTTCACCTAATTTAATCAGATGCCTAAGTAAATTCGTGAAATAATAAACAATATCTATTAACCCCGATCTACTCCAATGGTTAATTCACTTGCTTCTGCGGAGTCAAATCGCATTATTGCTGCCATTGATATGGGTACGAACTCGTTTCACATGGTGGTGGCACGGATCGATCCGAAATTGCCTGCATTTGCGATTATTGCTAGAGAAAAAGATACGGTTCGCTTGGGCGATTGCGAAACAAAGACAGGGTGCTTGAAATCAGAGGTTATGGAAAGGGCGATCGCAACTTTGCGTCGCTTTCAAGGTATTGCTAAAACTTTCAATGCCGAACAAATTATCGCTGTGGCTACGAGTGCGGTTCGAGAAGCTCCCAACGGTCGGGATTTTCTCAAACAAGTTGCTGACGAGTTAGACTTAAATGTTAGCTTAATTTCCGGTCAGGAAGAAGCGCGGAGAATTTATCTCGGCGTCCTTTCGGGAATGGAATTTAACAGTCAGCCACACGTGATTATTGATATTGGGGGCGGTTCTACGGAGTTGATTTTAGGAGATGGCCTGGAACCTCGCTGTCTCACCAGTACCAAAATTGGTGCTGTTCGTTTAACCGGAGAATTTGTCAAAACCGATCCGATTAGCAGAGATGAATTTGCTTATTTGCAAGCTTATATTCGGATTGCGCTGGAAAGGCCGATCGAGGAATTGCGATCGCAGTTCAAGGCGGGCGAATCTCTGCGTTTAATTGGCACTGCGGGCACCATCGAAACTTTGGCTGCAATCAACGCTCGCGAAAAGTTGGGAACTGTGCCGAGTCCCCTAGCCGGATATTCATTAAGTTTGAAAGATTTGCGGGATTTGGTCAATCGCTTTCGCAAACTTTCTTATTCGGAAAGACTGGCAATTCCTGGAATGTCGGACAAGCGATCGGAAATTATTTTAGCAGGTGCTTTGATTTTACAGGAAGCCATGATATTATTAGGAATTGAATCGCTAACTGTGTGCGATCGCTCTTTGCGAGAAGGCGTAATTGTGGATTGGATGCTGGCCCATGGTTTGATTGAAAACCGCTTGCGCTATCAAGGTTCAATCCGCCAGCGCAGCATCCTGCACATGGCTCAGAAATATCAAGTCAATTTAGAACACAGCGAAAGAATAGCAGCCTTTGCACTCAGTTTATTCGATCGAACTCAAGGAATTCTGCACAATTGGGGAACCGAAGAACGGGAATTATTGTGGGCGGCGGCGATCCTGCACAACTGCGGTTTGTACGTCAGTCATTCGGCACACCACAAGCATTCTTATTATTTAATTCGCAATGGAGAGTTACTGGGTTACACTGAAACAGAGATTGAAGTCATTGCAAATTTGGCTCGCTACCACCGCAAAAATCCTCCGAAAAAGAAACACGAAAATTTTCTAATTCTTCCCAAGAAATACCGGGAAGTAGTTAGTAAATTGCATCCGTTGCTGCGATTGGCTGTGGCTTTGGACAGGCGACAAATTGGGGCGATCGCCCGCTTGAAATGCGAGTACAACCAGGAAATAAGAGAGTTTCGCTTACAGCTAGAACCGCTGCATCCGGGCGACGATTGCGCTCTGGAACTTTGGAGTTTGGATTATAAAAAGCCTGCTTTTGAGGCCGAGTATAATCTCAAATTAATAGCAACTTTGGAGCCTACTCTCGTTGCCATTTAACTGTTCCAGGAATTACACAACTGTATATATAGGGTTTCTCAGATAGATGAGGTGTCTGCGCGGTTTTCCTTGTTTACAAATGTTGTTTTTAGGACAGGAATTATTGTTTAAAACTACTGTGTCTGGCCTGCGATCTACTCGTTACCAGGCTCTGCCTGGTAACGCAGATCCGGAGGCTCTGCCTCCAATTTTCATAGAAGCTTGGAAGCTTGGAAGCTTGCGAGGCAGAGCCTCTGGACATCGGTTCCCAGTAATGAGGCGTGTTTTCTTGCCAAAGTTTGCCCCAACCTGCTTCGCGAGGGAAGTGAGGTGCACGTGCGAACCCAGGAGCAATTCCCTTCGGTGAAATAGAGTAGTGCCTGCTGTGTAAGGTGCGTCGCTGTCAAATTTTTGATTTAACTTGCAGATTGTAGAGGGCGACGCACCCTACGTTATTTTGTATGGTGCGTCGCTGTCAGATTTTTGATTTAACTTGCAGATTGTAGAGGGCGACGCACCCTACGTTATTTTGTAGTGGTGCGTCAGCTGTCAGATTTTTGATTGAACTTGCAGATTGTAGACGGGCGACGCAGCC